>CAZOYP010000005.1:0-47388 GCA_964584125.1 uncultured Nitrospinaceae bacterium
AATTTAAAGGTCAAGTTTCGTGAATCATTCAGACCATTTGCCCCGTCAGTCCTAAGAGAAGATGTTTCGAAATGGTTTGATATAAACAGTGATAGCCCTTACATGTTGCTGGTTGCAGACATTATCAAGGAATACCAGTTACCCATGACAGAGGAACAAAAGCAGTTATTTGGAATAGCAAAATTAAATGTGCCACGTTCTAAGATCCCAGCAATCACGCACGTGGACTATTCTGCACGTATTCAAACCGTACATAGAGAAACCAATCCCCGCTATCATAAATTACTATCAGTTTTTAAGTCTCAAACCGGTTGCCCAGTGCTGATAAATACCAGTTTCAACGTGCGAGGAGAACCTATCGTCTGCGCTCCTGAAGATGCATTCCGTTGTTTTATGGGAACTGGAATTGAGGCGCTTGCTATAGGAAATTGTTTATTAAGAAAAGAAGCGCAGCAATTTGACTTAAAAGAAAATTACACCGAAATGTTTGATCTAGATTGATTTTTAAATTCGTTTCGAGAATTAGGATAACAGGTTATATAATATATCGTGCCCCACCAAAATATTACTACTAGTTAAAACCTATCTGCTTTGTCAATTAAATATTAAGTTAAATTAAAATGGGGTTTTTACTTATGGTAGAGTTAAGAGTGCTTTGATACTACGAAAAAATATAAATGTAAAAAAACCACCGAATATCTAGAAAACTAATGGAAATCCAAGCGTAATTAAATGGATGATATAAAAAACTTATTGTCAGATCTTCACAGTCAAGTCGCTGACTTGCGCAACTCAGCAACCATGGCTTTATGGAACCGTTGGTATTTTGAAGCAGGTAAAGCTGCAGAGTTAGATATACGAAAAGGAGAGGATTTATTGGGCCTTCAACAATTTGAAGAAGCTCGGCTCCACTTTAAAAAAACTGTCGAAACTTACCCAAACTTTGCCGAAGCCCACAACAAACTAGCTACCGTGCTTTTTCTACTGGAAGAATATGAAAATTCAATTAACGAATGTAAAGTTACTTTAAAAATGAACCAGTATCATTTCGGAGCTTGGCATGGAATGGGGCTATGTCTTTTTAAACTTGCCCGATACTCTGAGGCTATTGAAAGCTTTAAGTCAGCCTTAGAGATCCAACCTTATGCCAATATTAATCGGAAATATATAGCTACATGTATGGGGAATTTAAACTAATTATAAAAAGACATGAAACCGATAAAAAATTTTAACATCAAGGTAAATTTTTCGCAAGATGAATAAAAAAGTAAATATGTCTGAACTAAAAGAAATATCTTCCAATCTTTATCAATGGTCTGAATTTTCAGTCGAAAAGCAAATCAACTTTAACGGCTATTATCTTATTAACAATAGAGAATCAGTTATTATTGATCCGCCAACTTTATTAGATATTGGCCTGCAAAGTTTAACGAGTTTAGTAAAAAAAAATACTGATAGCCCCCTAAAAGCAATTTTGCTGACAAATATTCATCATGATCGTATGAGCATTAAGATAAAAGACGTTTTTAGCGTCCCTATATATATTCATGAAAATGACTCGGATGAATTGGGTTTTCAGCCAGACCATACATTTTCAAATGGTGATGAATTATTTTGCGGGCTAAAAGCGATTCACTTGACAAACCAAAAATCGCCGGGCGAAACAGCTTTTTATCTCGAAGATCAAAAAAAAATGTTTGTTGGGGATGCTTTGATAGGAAAATTCCCAGGGAAGTTAAATATGCTCCCATCAGATAAATTCAAGGATATTGAAAAAGCTAAGAAAAGCCTACAGATTCTTAAAAACTTTGATTTTGAGGATTTATTATTGGGTGACGGTGAGTGTGTCCTCGGTAAAGGTAAAAAAATATTTGAAGAATTTTTAAACCAATAGCTATAAAGAACAACGAAGTAAAAAAAGTCCGTTTTCTAATCTAGGTCTTCTTCAGCTATAAAACCTTCCTTAATACCTTTACTAATAATTGTGTCTGCCAAATCTCCATGACCACCAGTATCATAGTTCATTACATTTTCGTTATCAAAATCATCAAAAAATATTTTTTCATCTTTTTCACACCAATTTCGAACCGATTCGCTGAAACGCAAAACCATTTGAACTGCTTCTAATTTATCCATAACCATCTATATTCTTTGAAGAAAAGAAAGCACAACAATAAATAAATTTCTCCAAAACTACGGTTTACCTTAAATTCATCAACTATGAATAAATTAACAAACCTGCGAGAGGTTACATACTCCATAATCAGCCCATAAGACAAAAACCCCGACTACTCATTCGATCGAATAAAATAAAGATCCAAGCGTTTAAACGACCACCGTTCTTAGTCCAAAAACCGAACTGTCCCTTTAAAAAATATGGGCGTGGTAGCGGTTGATTTCAACAGTACAAAAATACCAACCTCGGTCGGCTAAGCTTTTATATGAAAAAGTGGAGCTGACGGGGATCGAACCCGTGACCTCTTGCATGCCATGCAAGCGCGCTCCCAGCTGCGCCACAGCCCCAATTATTCGATTTTTATTTATTATTTACCAAAATCTTGTCATTTATTCTAACAGAATTAAATATCAATAGTGCACTAGAATTTTGCATCTTCCATCCTATAAAATTTTTAGTACTAATCTTGCTATATTGATGTAATGTATAATTTTCATACTTTCAGTTTATTTCTTAACTATTAAAATATTCTCTTTATTTCAATGCAATTAAAAATATTTCTAAATTCTCTTTCCACTCGCTTTTTAATTATAGGATTGCTGTTTGGTCTTATATTTTCGCCACAGTTAGTTTTTGCAGAAAAAAAAATACAGCCTTTAGGCTCATTAAAACTATTAATGCCTAAAGACATCCATATAGAGATATTTGCCAATGATTTGAATCAAGCCAGACATATGGCCTTTGATGATCAGGGAGTTTTATTTCTCAGTCAAGCTAGAGAAGGTAAAGTCGTCGCATTACCTGATGTTGATAATAATGGCAAAGCGGATCAAAAAATTTCAATTATTTCTGGACATAGAGCTCCTCATGGATTGGCATTTGTGAAAATTAAAGACAATTATTATCTTTATGTTGCCGAGGAAACCAGAGTCATTCGATTAAAACGTACGCACAAGCCTTTTACTTATGGAAAGCCTGAAACCATAATTGACAATATCCCAGCTGGTGGACATTACACGCGAACCATCAAAATCAAAAATAAGAAGCTATATTTATCTGTTGGCTCGTCATGTAATGTATGCATTGAAAAAAATCCTATACGCGCAGCAGTTTCTCGATTCAATCTGGATGGTTCAGGTGGTGAGGTTTTTGCAAAAGGTCTACGTAATTCAGTTGGAATTGAGTTTTCGCCATACTCAGGTGAATTATGGGGCGTTAACAACGGTCGTGATATGCTAGGTGATCACCATCCTGAAGAAGAACTAAATATTATTCAAGAAGGAAAGCACTATGGTTGGCCTTATTGCTATGAATCTCAAGTCTTCGATGAAGATTTTGGCCAAATGTTTGACTGCTCCAAAACTGAAATACCAGCTTATACCTTTACGGCTCATATGGCTCCACTAGGACTTGCTTTCTATCAAAAAGGAAGTCTACCAAAACGTTACGACCACAGCGTATTTATTTCATTTCACGGCTCGTGGAATCGATCCATCCCTTCTGGATACAAGGTGATCCGTCTAAGACTGAATTCGGTAGGTAATATTATTTCTCATGAAGATTTTATAACTGGTTGGTTAAAAAACAATGGTTCAGCAGTTGGCAGACCAGTCGACATAGAATACTCACCTGGAGGAGAGCTTTATATATCTGACGATCTTCTGGGAGTAGTCTACAAAGTAGCTGGAAATTAAAATATCGAATCTCTTTTTCAACCATCAACGCTGTTTTATAAAAACAACTGCTTACCACTACTTGCCTTCCCCAAGCATCACTATATAATGATAAAAATATTTTTCTCGCAATTCTTTCAGTTAAATGATTGACAGGGTTAGCAGGTCCTAAACTTTGCAATGGATATAGTGTGATAAAAAAATTTAATCGTCGCCTTAGAAATATTTTTCTGACTGGGTTTTTAATTACACTTCCCATTGCTTTAACTATCTTTATTCTCAATTTTCTCTTCAAAAGCCTTGATTCATTATCTCCTGTTTTTACTCATTGGTTGATCTTATCGGGCGCACCTATACCAGAGGGATACCGCATTCCCTTTCTTGGTGTAGTCATGACATTTGTAATCGTATTTCTCGTCGGTGCAATAACTACTAATATATTTGGAAAAAGAATGCTTCATTTATGGGAAGGTGTTGTTGAGAAAATTCCTTTTGTTCGACGGATATATAAAGGAACCAAACAGGTCGTATCTTCATTTGCGACAATGGACACTAAAGCATTCACCAAAGTTGTTCTCATTGAATTTCCGAGAAAAGGAGCTTACGCAATAGCCTTTATCACAGGAAATACTAGTGGTGAATTACAACGCCTTACAGGTAGTAATCATCTAAAAGTTTTTATCCCCACCACACCGAACCCAACTTCTGGGTTCATTATTTTCACTGATCCCGCTGAGGTAATTGAACTAAATATGACCATCGAACAGGGGATCAAGTACGTAATATCCGGAGGAATTGTATCACCAGAACATTTTGATAAATTCATAACGGATTCCATGGTGTGATCAAACCTGATGATCAAGGTTATATATGTTGATAATCATATTATAGCGGTAATCAAACCGACAGGACTATTAACACAAACCGACCGTAATAATAATGACTCACTCATTGACCAGACTCGACAATGGATTAAAAAAAAATATAATAAGCCGAATAATATTTTTTTAGGACTAGTCCATCGGCTAGATCGAAATGTTTCCGGTGTTATTCTTTTTGCTCGCACTTCGAAAGCAGCTTCTAGACTTTCCAAGCAATTCCGAGAAAGAACTATAAAAAAAATCTATAGAGCTATTGTGGTAGGAAAAATTAAACAGACGAACGCTAAACTTGTGCACCATATTCGAAAGGGAAAGTCCTTAAAAGCTACCGTTTTCCCCAGAGAAACACCTACTGCTAAACGTTCCGAGCTATCATATGATGTTATTGATTTAATTGGGGGGAATACCCTTGTGGAAGTAACTCTTTCTACAGGAAGGTTTCATCAAATTCGGGCACAAATGGCATTTATCGGGCACCCCGTGCTAGGTGATGTCAAATATGGGGCGCCTGAGGCTTTGTTAAATCAAGAAATTACTCTTTATGCTTACAAATTAGTTTTTAATCATCCTATCTCAAATGAAGAGATTCAATTAACCGCTCCCGAACCAAAAACCTGGGAGCATTTTAAGGTCTAAATCTCTACTAAGTACTATTTTCAAGACATCTTGACAGGAGACGCTCTATTTTCTCTTGGACCTACGAGAGAATCTTTTACAAGATCATCTTTATGAGTATGGTAACCAATATCCATAAGTAAAGATAAAAGAATAGGAACTAGAAAAAGTGTGAATATCGCAGAGACTCCTAAGCCACCAATCAAAGCGGTGCCCATACCTCGATAAAGCTCAGTGCCAGCCCCTTCACCTAACGCCAGTGGAATCATTCCAAAAACACTTGAAACCACTGTCATCATAATAGGTCTGAGTCTTGTTTCACAAGATTTCAAAAGTGATTCCCTCTCATTCATCCCTGACTTAATATTATTAAGCATCTGATGAATAATAAGGATAGCGTTATTAACAACTATGCCGGCAAGAATAACAATCCCTAACTGAGTCAATATATCAAATGTAATCCAATTCCAACTTCCAGCAAGAGTATCTGCATCAGAAACTTCCCATTCTCTAAGAATATCCAGGATATTTTTTCTTTGTAAAATATTATTACCAACAATCCCCAAGAACGAACCAGACACTGCCAAAATAACTGTAAGCATTACGATGAGAGGATGCAAAAAAGAAGCAAACAAGGCTACTAGTAAAAGATATATAAACCCTATTGCGTAATAAAAACTATTCAAAAGGGATTTTTGTGTTGACGCAAGTTCATCTGCCGCTCCCCCTACACCTAATCCAAAATCCTGGCCTAAAGTTTGTCTAGCCGGGACTAATTGTTCAATCTCAATCCGGTCTATCACCTGTTGCATTGGAAAGTCTTTTTTAACCTGAACTCTTAGAACAATAGCACGTTCTTTCTCTATATGGTCAATACGTGCAGGGCCAGCGTCAATTTCAATATCAGCTAAGTGACCTAAATGGGTCATCTTACTTTCATCAGTCCAAATAGGAAGATCTTGGTAATCATTTAAACCAAGCTTGGCCCCCTTCTTTCTTTGGACCAGAACAAAGTCAATGGGTTCTCCCTGATCATTATATTCCCCCAAATATTTCCCCGCATTAAGTGATTCAATAATATCCCCCATTTCATTCATTCCCATATTAAGCCTTGCTGCCTGTTCGCGACGTGGAATAAACCTTAATTCTGGATTCCCAAATTTGAATTCCGGCCTGACTGAATGTACACCCTCACTACCCGAAAGCTTCCCAATTAAATCCAACGCTGTACTTTTAAGCTTTAAAATATCAGGACCGGTAATTTCTACCTGGAATGTTTTGTCAGCCGAACGAAATATTGGTCTTTGTACTGCGAATGCAAATCGATAGCCAGGAATATTAAAAATCTCTTTGCCCATTTCTCTAGCCTTGATTGCCATTTTTACTTCACCTCGCTGGCCCGAAGCTAATTCCCTTTTTACAATAGCACCACCACCATTAAATCGAGGCGCAAACACCGTAAAATTACGATCAATATCCTCCATCCCAACAATTTTATCTTCATAAGGTGCAAAATAGTTCATATTGGTTTTCGCCGGTACTCCAGCTACGGGTTCAATCAGCATAAAAACCATATTAGTGTTACCATAAGGAAGATAGTCTTTCTTAGGAAGAATGGTAATACTCCATAACATTCCCGCTATAATCAAACTGATTACTCCAACTTTTGCAATTATTCCCATAGCTGATTTTTCCAACAGTCGACTCATGACACCTGCATAGACCTTAACCACCTTCGAACCAAGGAGAACTACTGGACGAAATAATGTCCGATGCAGAAATCCAGGTTCGTAAGTTTCTCCCGGGTTGAGACGAATTAGTAAGGTAGTTAAAGTTGGAATCACGGTAATAGAAACAATTAAAGACAAAGCGATACTGCCACTAATGGTAATTGCAATATCTCGAAACATTTGCCCCGCTTCCTCTTCAATAAAAACTATAGGAACAAATACCGCAAGGGTGGTCAGTGTAGAAGCAAGGACTGCACCCCAGACTTCGGCAGCACCATCGTAAGCTGCTTTGAGGACTCCTTTTCGCATCGTAAGATGTCGATAAATATTCTCCAAGACAACTATTGAATTATCTACCACCATGCCAACAGCGAATGCCATACCTGCAAGAGAAATAATATTAATACTTCGACCTAAAATTTTTAAAATAATAAACACCGCCACCAAAGTGACCGGAATGCTTATAGCAATAATAAGTACTGACCGTACCGATCCTAGAAATAGCAGTAAAACTGCAACAGCTAACATGGCTCCGAGGCTAAGGTTTGATTTAACCAGGCGCATAGACTCGTCTATATAGTCCACATCCTTATAAACAATTTTTAACTTTAGAGGTATTCCTCGGTTAAGCAGCTCTTTATTAATTACCTTTACCATTTTAGCTGCTTCGTTACAGGTCGCCACAACATTGGCTCCTGCCTTTCGAATCACGCCAAACCCGTTAGACAATTGACCACTAATACGGACCAAGGAGTCTGTTCTCTTGTAACTGTCCTCTACAATCGCAAAATCCTTCACTCTAACCGTACGATCCCCATCTCGCTTTATGACCGTTTCCATAATTTCGCGCGGGCTAGAAAATTCACCCAACGCACGTACCGTGTAAGCCCTGCCTTCCTCATCGTGAAATCCAGCACGAGAATTCTGATTTTCATCTCTTAACCGTTTGATAATTTCGTCATAAGTGAGCTGCAAACGAGCAATGCTATAGGGATTAAATTCAACCCTCATTTCTCTTTCCTCACCACCGAAGTGCCAAACATCTGCTATTCCAGTTACTCTTCGTAGTGCCGGAATGACAATATCTTTTCCAATCTCGTACATATAGTTTTGGTTGATTTTTGGCATTTGTGGATCGGGCTTATCAAAAACAATCCACATGATTGGATTAGAGTTATCGGTTGAAACACTTTTAAGGGTAGGTTTATCAGAAAGTACGGGGAGATCTTTGACTTGCTGAAGCTTATTATTAACATCAATCATAGCAATATTTTTGTCTGTGCCCCACTCAAACTCTAGAGTAATCGTACTTAAACCATGCTGACTACGAGAGGTCATTTTCTTTAAACCTTCAACTGACTCCAACTGCTCTTCAAGGCGACGGGTGATATTACGTTCAACTTCATTTGGTGACAAACCAGTATATTCTGTACGAACTTCTATGAGAGGTTTATCAACTGTTGGTGTTAATTGACGAGGAAGGGTATTAAAACAAATGACACCCACTACCGCTACGAGGGCCATCACAACCGTAACAGAATGGTAGTTACGTATAGATTGGTCGATCAGCTTCATTTAGGCTTTCCGGTGACCAGATTTTGTTTCTAATTGATTTTGCTTAGATTCAATTTTAAAAGCTGTTTCTGCTTCTGATTCCAGGTTGGTCGGAAATACTTTTGCGCCAGGAAATACAGCGCCAGACCCTCTAAGAATTAATTCTGAATTATTTGAAAGTTGATGCGTAAAATCATCAATTTCGATTAATCCATCTTGTTCTTTATAAGCCATTACGGGAACAAGATGTGCCTTGCTTTCTTTAACAATATAAACCACTGTTCCCTTCTCACTGATTACCAAAGCAACGGAAGGTACATGCATCACATTTTTACGAATCCCGAATTTCATCATACCTTCCAACGTAAGTCCTGGGAATAAGGCGGGATTAGGTCTAAGCAATTCCATCTGAATTCGTATGTTACCCGAATAAATATCTGCATCTGGTATTACTCGCAATTTACCTCTCTGCTTAAACTTTAAATTAAGTTCCTTAACCCAAAAATCTATGCCTTTCAGTTTTTTCAATTTACTGCGATATGATTGAGGTATTTCAAGCACGGCCTTCAAACGAGATGAGCTAATCATTTCAAGAACTGGAGACCCTACCTTTACAAAAGCCCCTTCCTCAATTTTTTTATGGGTAATAACACCGCTAAATGGTGCTTGAATTAGCGTTTTAGAAAAATTAAGCTGCGCCATCTCCAATCGCTTAACAATTCCTTCACCTTCAGCCTTGAGTTGCTCAATATCTTCTTGGCGGGATTTCTTGGCAGCTTCAAATGCTGCCCTACTTTCACGAAGTTTTTCCTCGGACTGCCGAACCCTGTCATTTGCCTTATCAAGAATAGATGGTGCTGTTACTCCATCCTTCACTAGTTTTTGAAATCGACCTTGTTCCTTCACAGCTAAATCGAGAGCACTTTCATTTACCCTAACCCTCGCTAGCAATTTTTCTTTTTCTTCGGGCCGTAACCCTTCGATAGCCTTTTTGAATTCTTCTTTAGCGACAGCCATTTCTGCCTCAAGCTCTTCTACCTCAAGTTCATATTCTCTAGCATCAATTCGAACGAGCAAATCGCCTGACCCTACTGCATCGCCTTCTTTTGACTGAACTTCTTTAATCTGACCTTCTACTTCTGCGTGAATGGTCACTCTTTGTTCTGCACGAATATTCCCCACCGCACGAACTTGATCAGTCACATCTTTAAAAATAACATTACCTGTTTGAACCGGTAGAACAAACTCTCTTTTATTTTTCGCCACCTCATCTTCTTTTGAGCAACCCGAAGGAACGAAAATAATCGCCAAAATTATATAAATACTAAAAAAGCCACTCCTGACCACAGAAAAAAATTTTGCTATAATTGCCAACATAAATTTAGATTTAGAAATATTTCTTTTCTCAATTATCATACTAAGTTCAATAAGAGGCTGAATACATTGATATGACTGCCATTTCCTCTGATAATCTTTATCTAGATAGAGACTTTGATTACCAACTGTTGGACACCGGAAATCTTAAAAAATTAGAGCGATTTGGACCTTATAAATTTGTTCGTCCCGCTCCCCAAGTTATTTGGCCTCCAAAACTGCCCAAAACAGAATGGCAGAAAGCTAATGGAGAGTTCTGTCACCACAAGGGAAAGTCGACAGGTGGTGGCGAATGGACTTTTCGGAATCCCGTTCCCAAAAATGGTTGGCCACTCCGATTCCGTGGCCTCGTTTTTACCGTCCAGACCACTCCATTTGGACATTTGGGATTATTCCCAGAACAAGCCCAAAACTGGGTCTGGATAGCAAACCAAATCAAGGATCTTAACGGCAATAAACCCAATGTTCTTAACATGTTTGGCTATACTGGAGCAAGTACATTAGTGGCAACGGAAAATGGAGCGAAGGTAACTCATTTGGATGCCTCCAAAGCTTCTGTTACCTGGGCACGCAAAAATTTAGAATCTTCCAGACTTTCAAGTTATCCAGTGCGCTGGATAGTAGACGATGCTGAAAAATTCCTTCAACGCGAACACCGCCGCAACCGAAAATACGATGCCCTAATTATGGATCCTCCCTCATTTGGGAGAGGACCAAAAGGGGAAATCTGGAATATAGAAACTCAAATGGGATCTTTACTCACTTTATGTAAAAATGTTTTATCCGATTCACCTAAGTTTATTTTGTTAACTACTCATTCGCCAGGGTTATCCTCGTTAACTCTTAAAAATATGATGATTAAGTTTTTAGTTTCTCCTGATTCCGGAGTATTTCATACAGGAGATATGTCTATATATGATTCGGGATCAAAACTTCATCTTCCCAACGGGTTTTATGCCCGTTTTTCATCTAATACATAGAAAAGGAATATATGGCTCTTGAATTTTATAATTTAATCAAAAATCATGCAGAAAAAAGCCCTCGGCATCCTGCAATCATTGACGGTGAAGTGACCATCACTTATGAAGAATTGCTTGAACAAACTGAGAGTTTTGCAGGTGAATTGACTAATCTACAGTTGAATTCCAAAAGCAAACTGGGACTACTTTGTCTGAATCAAAAAGAATATTTAGTCGCCTTGATGGGAGCTTTTTTAAAAGGTATTACTGTCATACCATATAACTTTTTATTAAAGCCCGAAGATTTAATATATATTACACAAGACGCCGGCATCGATTCTATTGTTGTTGATTCAGTATTCATAAAGCCAGAAACCATTCCTTTTCTTGAAACCTTCAAGAATAAAATTGTGGTAGGCCATACGGGCTCTATAAAGCTTGGTGAAAATACACTAAATTATGCAAACTTTATTAAAAGTGGCCGCCCTTACAAGGCTGAATCACGACATGATAGAGCTAACGATATCCCTGATATAATTTTGTATACTTCAGGAACTACGGCAAAACCCAAAGGAGTGATGCTTGATGAGTCTCAATTTTTTGCTAATAGCCGGGACAGCCTAACTCATATCCCGATCACATCTGATGACCGAGTTATAGTAGCACTTCCTTTGTTCCACTCATTCGGCAATATTATGGCATTAATGGTTTTCATGTCCGGTGGCACACTCATTCTTTTAAAACAATTCGCACCTAAATCGATTCTTCAAAATATTGCCGAAAACAAGGCAACTATTCTACCTCTTGTACCAACTATATATAGTTTTCTAGTCGATCTATACGCTCGAGGTGATTACGACGTTTCCTCTCTGAAACACTGTATTTCGGGTGGCGCAGCGCTTCCTAGTGCTTTGCTAAAAAAAGTTGAAGAAACACTCAAAGTTTCAGTAATTGAAGGATATGGCCTAACAGAAACTTCCCCTGTCATTGCAGTTAATACATTCAAAGAAGGAAGCATTCCTAGTTCAGTCGGTCCAATTGTTCCTAATGTTGAAATCAAGGTTGTTGACGAAGTAGGAAAAGAAAAATCACCCGAAGAAGTAGGCGAAATTCTAGTTCGTGGTAAAACTGTCATGCAGGGTTATTGGAACCTTCCAAAAGAAACAGCTGATGCGATAACTCCGGATGGTTGGTTTAAGACGGGCGACTTGGGTCACATTGATAAAGAAAATCGACTCTTTATTTCGGCGGGAAGAAAAAAAGATCTGATTATACGAGCCGGGGAAAACGTTTCTCCACTTGCTATTGAAAATGCGTTAATGAACCACCCTGCTATTGCAGAGGTTGCAGCCGTAGGACTTCCCGATGAAAGAGCAGGCGAGCGGGTGAAGGTATGCATCGCGTTAAGACATGGAAAAATATTAACCGAGAACGAACTCAAATCTTATTGCCGAAAAAACCTCCCGACATTTATGGTCCCCGATTACTTCCAATTTATGGAAGAGTTACCTAAAAATGCTACAGGGAAAATACTAAAAACCGAGCTAAAGAAAAACTAATACAACATTATCTGATTATATATCCTTAGCACATCGAAAACCAAGGCTCTCAAACCGGTAACCCCTGAAGAATGCCTTGCGCCAGGCTGAACGCAGGGTTTCTATCCCTCCAGCCCATGATCCACCACGTAAAATTTTCTCATTACCCCCTCCATCAAAATCAGGAGCATTTTTGCGATCTGGTCCTAATGGGTTATCCTTAGGGCTAATTATATAATAGTTTTTTTCAGTATCCATCCAATCAGATACCCATTCGGCAACATTTCCTGACATATCATAAAGTCCAAGTGGATTTGGAGGATACTTTGCAACGGGAGCAGTAAACTTATAACCATCGGAAGCATCCACAGTTCTAACATTCATATCACAATTAACATCACAAAAATTCCCTTTTGATGAGTCAAATCTTTCTCCCCAATAGTACTCTGTAGTTGTTCCGCCACGAGCAGCAAATTCCCATTCCGCCTCCGTAGGTAACCTTTTACCTGTTTTTTTACAATATTTATTTGCTTCCTGCCAAGTAACACTTTCAACTGGTAGGTCTGCAGATACAAATCGGGATGGGTTAGTTTTCATTACAGATTGAAAGGATTTTTGAGTGACTTCATGTTTCTCGATTTTAAATGGAGACAAGCAAACTTTGTGAATGGGACCTTCAAGGAGTGCACCTTTATCACTTCCCATATCAAAGCAACCACCTTCTACCGACACCATTTCAGTATTTTTTGGCTTACCGGAAAGATCGATAAGCTTTGATTGTATCTTCGAATAAAGCTCCTGAACGCTTGCATGATCTATTCGTGGTACACCTACATACTCAATTTTAACCTTATTTTTTGGGACTAGCTTCATCTTACCTGTCTCCAAAAAAAACAGCCGATAATTAGGCACCTCTGTTTTAGTTTTAGAGTCTAGATAGTTTCTCATGTTGTTTTGCCCAGAATCAGCACTGATTACTGTTTCATCAACTAGCTCTGCCATATGATATGGAGTGCGTGTTTTAGGGGAAGTCACTCCTGCCAAAGCATCTGACTGACCAACCACAAAAACTTTCACTTTTTTTTGCAGCATAACCCTAAAAGAAAGAATTTTTTCAGCTAAAGGTTTTGCCTCTGCATACTTTTCGAGTGTGAATTTAATCTCTACGAGCGATTTTAAAATACGATAATTTTTAGGCTCCTTTGCTAAAGCTTCTGTATATGCTTTTTCTGCTAAAATGTAATCCCCGTTCATACGATGACTATCTCCCTGCACGAGCAATTCTGGTACGTTGGCAAAAACGTTACCCGAAGAAAAGATTATGACTAAAGACACAACATGGGCAGATAGTAATAATTTAAAAACATGCTGAACTACCTTCATGAGAGCGGCTCCTTGATTGATCAATTTTATATAAGATTAACTTAATAATAGATTATATGGTCTAGTTAAACAAGAAAACATAGCACTAGTCATCAGAGATTTTAATCCTAATTAGTGCCAGTTATTTCTTTTTAACTTTATCCTCAGGCGAGGGTTTGGGAGATTTAGCTTTGCCAGATTGGATAATTTTTTGTTTTTTAAGCTTGTTCCAATCAGAACTCACATCTTTTTGGGCTTTAAACTTATCGCGTTTTGGGAAATAATCAATTTCATCCATTATATCTAACCACGGATTATTTTAGTTTTTAATTTTTTTGGATTGAATTTTTTAATATTTTCTTCAAATCCTCAGTCATTGGGCTCTTCACACCCAACTCAAGCGCTTTTCCCAAATGGGCTCCAGCTTTTTCACGGTTGTTCATAATAACATATAGCATCGCTAAATTGGCATGCCCTGCGCCAAAACTTGGGTTCACCGTTATTGCTAATAAAAGCATATCGCGTGCTTTTTCAGGTTTCTGCTGTCTTAGATAAACCTGAGCTAATGAATTATAGGAACTATAATTATTTGGTAACTGCCGAATGGCAGCCTTTAAAAATGGCGCTGCTTTGTCATTTTCCCCCAAAATCGAAAGAACTGTTCCGTAATTCGCTAAAAGAGACGGATGGTCCGGGTAAATCTCAATTGCTTTACTATACTCTTGTTCGGCTAGCTTGAATTTCTTCTGACTTCCAAAAACAATTCCTTTCTTAAAATATGGTGTCCATAAATCAGGCATTAGTCCCGATGCCTGCTCAAATGAAATCTGCGCAGACTTATAATCTCTATTAGCTAAAAATGAGTCTCCGCGAGAAAGAAGTTGTTTGTAAGCTACTCGCTTTTCTATTTCCTGAATAGACTTTTTGGGGCTGGCACTTACAACAAGCGCAACCAAAAGAACACTCGATAAAACTCCAGTTAATATTACATTTTTTGGTCGTGCTATTACTTTTAGAATAGATCCATTTTGCATAGAACTTCTGAATAGACACAACACACCTATTACACAAACAAACTGCGCTAAGGGAAAGATTAATAAATACATACCATCTAAATAATCCCACTCTGCATGGTCAAAGTTCATCAACCGAAAAAAATTGGTCGAGCGTAACAGAAGTAACGGGTGGTTGAAAAAAACCTGAAACGACTGAGATAAGGCTTCAACTGAAAAAAGTGGATGGTTGTATGGAAGGACTACCTTATACTGAACAATCATTAAATATTGAGCAATCACGCAAATTATGGTGAATATTATTGAGATATAACGAGTCGCTTTATTACTAAAGCACCTGTGCAAGAGGTTGGCCAGCCCGATGGTAAATAGCACCGCTGCGGGAATAAACCAACGATTACCGTAGGCATCTGATTCCACATAAGACAGCATAACTACAACGGAGGAAAGCACTGATATCAAGGAGGAAAAGCGTATGCTTTTGGAAACGGGACCGGAAATCAAAAGCCCAACAAGACCAGCAAACCACAAAGGAGTAGCTACTGCCAATCCCCATTTAGCGCTGAAAAAAATCTCGTGCAATTTTTCACCAAGCATCACAGAGGATGCTGATGTTTCAATCGCTTGACTCTGAAATGTATCTAGGAGATAGGAAGAAATAATAGATCCGTTTAACTGATTCCACGCAACAAACTGAGGCAATAATAAAACTAAGAACAAGGCAATAAAACAAAGTGTGTTGGTTAAAAAGTCTGTCGCCTTGATAGGGTTTTCAGAATTCCTTCCCGCAAAGTATAGGAAAGCCATATCGACTATATAAAGGACTCCGTAGTTGGCGTTTATCAGCCGAACAAGGCACAGCAATCCTAGACAAGCTCCCATAACAGCATGATGAAGTTTTTTATCTGACTCCCGATAATGAAGCCACGCTATCACAAATAATGTGGCAAGAAAAAATTCAGTGGTATGTGCCATTCGCTGACGAATGAAAGTGTAATACAATAAGGGGGACGCCATCCACAGCGATACACTTGCGATTATTGCAATCCGTTCGTCAACAATTTTTTTAAGAACTCGGCACATGATCATGAGCCCGGCAAATAAGTACGTTGCCGATGCAAGCGCGGTAGCTACGAAATAAGGTGATGAATAACCGTCAGCCTTAACCGGATACCCCAAAGCGCTATAAAGCAAAGCAAGTAAATGGCCCACCATAAAGAAGGGAAGATATAGCACTGCTTGGCCCAGCTGCCAATTGCTGAAAACATACCCGGTTGAATTGAAATGATTGATATGAGCATAATAACGCTCGTCTATAAAATCCAGATCACCGTCGAAAAATAATGACCGCAAATAAGAGTAATAAGCAGTATCATCTCCTCCATCGACGGTTTTTACTGAGTAGTACCCAGAGTGTGTAAGTGGTGGAATCCAATCATTGAAAAGCCCGAGCGGAGTCAACAGAAGGAACAATAAATAAAAAATCCCTCCAATTAAAAATAATTTTTTTGAAGAAACGGCTGCACCAGTATATTGAGATGTTGAGCACATATGGTTATGCGTATAAGACTTTTTTTTCTAAGGCAAAAGGTATTGCTTACGTCAAATATCACGAAGCAAGGTCTATGTGATTTCTTTATTTAAATTAAATATTAGGTAGGATTAGGGTTATGCCAAGTACTATTGTTTAATTAAACAACCAGTCCTTTGGCCACAAGTTCCTGATGCGCATCTTCTGTTCGTGAAACTGCGCTCTGCTGATCACCCCAGGCAACCAGATCTGTCAGACCTTCCTTAAGTGATAACTCAGGCTCGAATCCCAATGCGCTAATTTTAGAAGTGTCTGCGTAACAATGCCGAATATCCCCATTTCTAAACTTTCCAATAACATCGGGTATTAGTGATTTCCCAAAAATTCCAATTAATGTTTTAGCGACTTCAAGAATTGAAGCTGGTTTTCCTCGCCCAACATTAAATACCTGGTAATTTGATTTTGACGTATCTAGCAACATCAGTTTACCCCTTACCAAATCTTTTACATGAATAAAGTCACGTTGCTGATACCCATCTTCATAAATGAGGGGAGCTTTGCCATTTTTAATAGCTGAACAGAAAATAGCAGCTACACCAGTATATGGATTGTTCAAACTCTGCCTAGGACCATAACAATTAAAATAACGACAAACCACCGTTGGTATTTTATATGCCTCACCGATCATTAAAGAATAAACTTCCTGATCTTTTTTGCTCTGAGCATAAACAGAAGTACAATGCATGTCTTTATCTTCATCAGTCGGAACCGGTATTGCCGGTTGTTCGCATGAAGGGCAAAGCATTTCCCATTGCCCTAACTGCATCTGCTCTATGGATCGAGATTTGGGCGAAATTTTACCATGTTCACTACAAACATATCGGCCTTCACCGTAGTTGCTCATCGAACTAGCAACTAAAACTTTTTCTATATTGTTGCTCTCATTAACTAGGATATCCCAAAGAACACCGGTCCCGCCAACATTAGTGGAGATATACTGATCGATGGAGTACATCGATTGCCCCACACCCACTTCAGCAGCATCATGAATTATGATATCTATTCCCTCAATAGCTTTCCGCAAACAATCGCGATCACGCATGTCACCATGAATAAACTCTACATCTTCATTGACATATAGAGGTTTTTTTGCTGAAGGACCATGTACCTGAGGGTTAAGGTTATCAAACACACGGACTATATCACCTCTTTCTAGAAGAGCATCGACTGTATGCGATCCAATAAACCCAGCTCCACCTGTCACCAAAACTCTTTTACTCATAAGACAATAGTTTTATTTTGATTTAAGAATTTTTCGCTAATTTTGCCAGTTAACTCTCATAAAGTACATTGGAAAGTAACAGTGAAGCCCATCAAAATCCAACCGCAATACACTTTACCTCTTCGGTATTATTTAAAACTCACTTAAGTATTTAAATTTAAGGAAGGTCCTTCGCCTAACTCATTTTTTAGCCCCCCGTTGTTTGAATATTTAAATCTAATTATAATCAAAATAGTCTACCCTTTAAAAAAGGACCATGCTTACAAGGCTTTCTTGAATTCACTATCAATATAAGTGATAATTAACTCAATGCGGTCTTTAAATTAAAAATAAGTTGTAACTCCGTATACTCTCCGAATAAATTACGTGGATCTATCCATAATTATAGTCAACTATTACAATAGCCACATATTAGGTGACTGCCTCCAGTCAGTTAATCGGACAATTCAAAAAATTCAATTTGAAATTATAATAATTGATAATAGCTCTAAAGATGAAGGCTTAGCATCTATTTTAAAACGTTATCCAAGCGCTCAGTTTATCAATAATTCAAAAAATGTTGGGTTTGCTCGGGCTAATAATCAAGGTGCTAAAGTCGCGAGTGGTGATTTCCTACTTTTTATCAATCCAGACACAATTGTGGCAGAAGGCGCTATAGAATCAATGCAGGATTATATTCGGTCGGATTCTTCTATTGGAATCATCGGCCCCAAGGTGTTGAACTCAGACCAAACAATTCAATATTCTTGTAGAAAGTTCCCGACTATTTGGTCGGGTCTATTCAATAGGTATTCTCTGATGACGCGACTTTTCCCAAATAATCGTTATTCAAGAGATTATTTGATGCTAGATTATGACCATAATTCTATTCGGTCGGTAGACTGGATTTCTGGTTGCTGTATGATGACACCAGTTTCAGTTTTTAAAAGAGTTAATGGATTTGATGAAAACTATTTTTTGTTTATAGAGGATGTTGATCTGTGCCAAGCGATCAAAAAAATAGATTTGCGGATTGTTTATTTTCCCAATTCAAAAATTTTTCACAAAATCTCATCTAGTAATTCACGGTCGACTTTGCGAATAATTATTAAGCGGCACCAAGGGATGATTTACTACAACCAAAAACACCGTAAAACAAACTTTCTTATACGGTATCTGATTAATTTAATAATAATGGCAAGATGTCTTTTGCAAATCCTACTGAATCTATTTAAATGACTATTGAAAGCCCGCCTATTCTTGGTGCAATTTATTTTTGGGGTTACGGTATTTCCCTTTTAGCAGCATTTGCACTAACCTTCATTCTTATAATGATATTTAGTAAGCTAAGTATTCTTACTCGCCTACTTAACAGACTAATGGTTTCTATGGGCAAGCCTGTGATGCCCTTTGGAGGAATTCCCGTCATTCTATCTTTCTTGTTTGTCCTTTGGTTTTTTTACTTTGCAGAATGGATTAATACTGAAAACCTCCGTTTATTCCAAAAAATTACCCTTGGCGTGACCTTAATGACAGCTCTAGGTGTTTATGATGACATCTACCACTGCTCCCCAAGAAAAAAACTGCTCTGCCAAGTAATAATTGCAATTATTTTATTTTTAGCTGGGTTTCAGATTGACAGAATAGGAGATGTGATTGAGTTAGGCTCATTTTCAATTTTACTAACAGTTTTTTGGATCGTAGGCATCACAAACTCTATTAACCTAATTGACGGAATAGATGGTCTGGCTAGCGGCTTAATTCTTTTATCTTGCATAACTTTGAGTTTTGTTTATCTAGAACGCGATATGGTGGAGGCATCATTTCTAGCTGTAATTTTAACAGGCAGCGTTTTTGGATTTTTTATTTTTAATTTTCCACCCGCTAAAATTATCTTAGGTGATACAGGAAGCCTGCCTCTTGGACTTTTGATTTCTTTAATTACCTTATTACCTCTAAGTCAAAAATTCACAGATGAAATATATTATCTCATCCCCATAATCACGCTATTAATTCCCATATTAGATACTACTTTTGCTTTTTTTAGAAGACTCTTGAAGGGGGTCAGTCCTTTTTCCAAGGATGCTCATCACTTTCACCACCGGCTAATAAAACTTGGCTTTCCTCCGTTAAAAACAATTACCATTTTATTTATTATTTGTTTTTATTTTAACCTTACTGCGCTATTACCCGCTCATAACATAAACTTAATTCCTAAATTCGTACCCATCTATTTTATTTTCATTATAGGCAACATAGCGGCCTTTCTATATCTTTTAAAACGATTGGAAAGAAAAAAACAAGATAAATATCATGGAAACTTATTTGAATAGTCGGAAAATAGTTTTTTTTGTACTACTACTCGTAGTTGTTTCACTTCTTTACTCTAGTACATTTCAAGCCCCTTTTAATTTTGACGACGAAGCCGTTATTAAATCGGAAATCTCGCAAAAAGGAGCAAAAAAATGGTTTGGAGATTTTTTTATACACCCCCGATATAGACATTTTTTTTATTCAAGCCTTATATTCAATCATTCTCTGGGGAAATTAAACCCATTTGGCTACCATTTAGTCAACACCTCACTTCATTTACTAACTTCAATCATTATTTTCTTTATCGCCTCAATAACCATTGAGAAAGGACTTTTATTAGGAAGAAAAGAGGCTTTTACGATTGCAAGCCTTACGGCACTACTATTCTCAGTCAATCCGGTTAACTCTGAAACGGTAAATTATATTTCAGCAAGGGCAGTCGGCATGAGTAGTTTTTTCTATCTCTCTGCCTTACTGTCTTTCATTCTTGGAAGTTTCTATAAACGAAAGCCATTGCCAAGGCTTTTACTTTACTTTTCATCTTTAACTTTTTTTTTAGCGTCTGCTTTTAGCAAAGAGACCGCATTGACTTTCCCGGCCGTTCTTCTTCTGTATGATTTTTGTTTTATGCGTAATAATTATTGGGCACCTTTCAAAAGTAGACTTTTATTTTTGTATCTACCATTAATTTTATGTTCAATTTTCTTAGTATTTAAGGTCTCTTCATTTAAAGATTTGATCCTCGGTTTGGGGCAAAGAATAGATATTGAATACGGCTTGAAACAAATTCAAGTTATTGGATACGCAGCTCGCGTCATCTTATTCCCAGTCGGATTAACCTTTGACCATGATTTTCCAAGTGCTTTCTTTACTACAAACACACTCCTCACTCCTGCATCCTTTTTTGCAATAGGAGTTTCTTTAGGAATTATATTGTATTTTTCTAAAGCTCGAGCGGTGGTTTTCTTTTGTATCTCATGGTTTTTAATAACATTAGCCCCAACCAACAGTGTTTTTCTGCGGCCCGACCTTTTGAGCGAGCGCAATCTCTATCTACCCTCTTTTGGAATCTTGTTTTTACTTGTTATTGCGATATACCAATTTGTAATAGCAAGCCAAAGTCGGTCGATGGTTAAAAAAATTGGGGTACCTTGTATGACTTTTTTTTTCATGCTCCAAATAGTCCTTTTAAATGAAAGAAACTTAATTTATAGATCCAACACTCTTCTCTGGGAAGACACTCTGAAAAAATCCCCCGAAAAACTTCGAGCTCTTCATAACTTAAGTCACTTTTACATGGCTGAAAAAAATTATGCAGAAGCATTCATTACATTACGATCCCTGGCCAATTCAAAAGTATCTCCACACTATTTATCGTATGCTCATAGCAATCTAGGCTCTATATACGTTCAATGGGGGGATTACTCGAAAGCGGAAAGTGAATTTAAATCTGGGATACAAGCAAACCCTACTCTACCTACAAATTATTTCAATCTAGGAACTCTATTTGCCTCGCAGGGGCGCAACCTAGATGCAAAAAAATTATATGAAAAAACAGAAGATTTGTATAAAAACTATAAATGGGGGTATCAAACTCCGGCAGAACTTTATATTAATAAGGCACGCTTACTTTTAAAGCTAAAACTTTATGACAAAGCTGAAAGTTCTATTTTGGATTATCTTAACCGCAAACCTGATTCTGCATCTGGGCATTTCATTCAAGCAAAAATTTTCTCGGAGACAGGAAGATTAGAGAAAGCTCTCAATGAGTACAACAAAGTAGAAAGCTCATCGAAACTCAAGGCTGAAGCTCATAACAACAGAGCATTAATTTTCATTAAAAAAACCTCTTTCAAACTAGCACTTGAAGAACTAAACCAAGCATTAATAATTTCCCCAAATTTAATCGATGCTCACTATAATCTAGGAAACTTACTTATACAAACCAAAGGGGATTCAATTAAGGCACGGCAACATCTTGAAAATGCCCTAAAGCTTACAAACAGCAAAGAAGGAACTAATCGGATAAAACGCGTTCTAGAAACTTTACCCTGAACATTTGCCTTTTAGTCTATTAGTTTTTTTAAAAAAATTAAAAAAATAATATATTCTTTAACCCATGTCCGCATTTCAACATAAAAAAAAACGAGCGGCCTCACTCAACCATAATTTTACAACCAAGCTTTATATTTTTTCTGAAAATATCATTCGTTACCTAAAGTTAATATTAATTAAAAATTAGAGAAAAGAGCTATTTTTCTTCTAATCAAAAAAACGAAAACGAAAAATAAACCACAAAGCTGCAACACCATCCTTCCAGTTTATTTTTTTTCCTGCCGAATAATCTCTACCAGAATATGAAATAGGAACTTCATAGATAATAAATTTTTTTTTAGCCACCTTAGAAGTAAATTCTGGTTCAAACCCAAAACGATCACACTCTAAGGTAATAGATTCAAGAATTTTTCTTCTGAAAACCTTATACCCAGTTTCCATATCTGACAGATTAATATTGGTAAACATATTTGACAGGGTCGTCAAAAACATATTTCCTAAATAATGCCAGAAAAAAAGAACTCGGTGAGGGCCACCTAAAAAACGGGAGCCATAGACTACATCGGCACGGTTATCCAAAATAGGCTCCAGCAACTGTGGGTAGTCTTTCGGGCTATATTCCAAATCAGCATCTTGAACAATTATGATTTCTCCCTTTGCTATTTCAAAGCCGGCCCGTAAAGCCGCCCCTTTACCTTTATTTTTAGTCTGGTAAATAACCTTAAAGTCCTTTTTTTCTTCATATTTCAAAAGAAGGTCTCGAGTTCCATCCGTGGAATTATCATCCACTATTATAATTTCTTTATCGTCACTTGCCTCCTCTACTCTTCTCACAACCTCACATATAGTCTTTGATTCGTTATAAACTGGAATAACTATGGATAATTTCATAAAAAAACTGTTTCCAAAAAATGTTAACGAATAAAACCGCAACGACTTCTCTCTATGATCGGAAAAAGCAGAGAATAACTATAACTCTTTTTAGCCGACATACTTAATTACCTTCATTGATCCTTTGAAACAAAGGGGCTAATTAAACAATCTCATTAACACAGAAATAAACCCCCTATAAGTACTAAATATTCAAGCACCATTTTAAATCTATCAATTTTATTTATCTCATATTATCTTTTTATTTTTTAAATATGGAAGGAGCCAACCAGTAGCAATTACTTTTTTTAGGTCTTTCGAGGAAACTTTTTTATTTTTTTGGATTAGTTTCCTTTGGTTTATAGTCTTTCTTAAGCCTAACAATGCATCCCTTTTAGCTTTGAATATTGGACCCGCTTGACCAGTCAGTGAAAAGAAAATTAAAGCTACCGCGTTTGCTAATATATGCTGTGGAAGCCCATACCAAAGAAGTAGTGAGGGCATATTTTTAACATAGGCCCAAACCATATTACGGTGCCCATGATAGACAGCAAAGTCGCTTCGTCGTCCGGCAATGGCGGAACCGAAATGCTCAACCTTTGCATTTGGAACGTACAGACAGCGGTGGCCCGCTAAATGCAATCGAAATGCTAAGTCAACATCTTCAAAATAACAGAAAAACCTTTCATCAAAACCACCTATATCCAAAAATATATCTCGCCGATACATAGCTGCCGCGGCACATGGCGAAAAAATTTCTCCAACTGAACGAGAAACTCTACTTGCAAGAATTCCATGATCACGTCTCCAGGCCAAGCCACATAAGTGATAAATATCACCTGTACCATCTAACTGGTTTAAAGAATCTTGTTTCCTTAAGTGGCTTCCAAAAAAATCATACCCCGGATTATTATCAACAGCGGCATGTAAGTTTAACAACCAGTTTGGGTCTGCAATAGCGTCTGGATTTAACAACGCTACCCACTTAAAATCCTTGGATTTCTTGATAGCATAATTATTAGCAGCAGCAAACCCTATATTTTTTTTTAGCCTTATAACTTCAACATTGGGGAAAAGTTCTCCAATGCCATTAATTGAACCATCTTGACTAAAATTATCAATAACAATTGTTTTAAAGTTAGAAAATGTCTGATGTTTTAACGACTCAAGGCAGCGACTTAAGACTTTTCCACCATTAAAATTAACAACGATAACTATCGTTCTGGTCAAATCACTCATATTTTCTACCATCATTTAAAAACATTTCAACAACACTATACACTAACTCTTTTAACCATAATCACTGTTAACTAAATCAAAATGACTCAAGTCCTATCAACTAGCCCTACGCATCTTGCAATCCTCTAGGCAAACACCTATACTCAAAAATATTTTGTCTACAAAGGTATAAAATTAAACTTTTTACAAAACTATGAAAACATTATTGATTACGGGAGGAGCTGGCTTCATAGGCAGTAATTTTCTAATACGACAAATTGAAAGTGGAGGTATCCGGGTCGTCAACTACGATAAACTAACCTATGCGGGAAATTTGGATACGCTAAAGTCTATTGAAAGTAATCCTAATTATTGTTTTATAGAAGGAGACATCTGCAACCAAGAACTGGTTCGAAAAACCTTAGTAGAAAATAAAGTCGATTCAATTGTTAACTTTGCAGCTGAGTCCCATGTCGATCGCTCAATAGAATCTCCAGGGGACTTTATACAAACCAATATTGTTGGTACGTTTAAAATTTTACAAGCATCTCGAGATTACTGGAATAGCATTAAAGAGAATAAAAGTGAAAAAGAACGCTATGAAAATTTTCGTTTTCTGCATGTGTCTACCGATGAAGTATATGGATCTCTTGGGGATAGCGGCTCTTTTAATGAAAAAACTCCTTACGCGCCCAATTCTCCTTATGCCGCATCAAAAGCTGCTTCGGATCATTTAATACGCTCCTATTTCAAAACCTTTGGATTCCCAACACTCACAACAAACTGCTCCAATAATTATGGGCCGCATCAATTCCCCGAGAAGTTAATACCACTAATGATTCAAAAAGCTATCGCGGGAGAACCACTTCCTGTTTATGGAGATGGACTCCATATTCGAGATTGGCTCTATGTTGATGATCACTGTATTGCCCTGGAACAAACTCTAGACAAAGGACAACCAGGAGAAGTGTATAACATTGGTGGCGATAATGAAAAAACCAACTTAGACTTGGTAACTACATTGTGTAAAATTTTAGATGAGTTGCTTCCTAACTCAAATTATAGACCTCACAGGTCCTTAATTAAATTTGTTGATGATCGCCCAGGGCACGATAGACGTTACGCCATTAACTCAAGTAAAATACAAAGAGAACTAGGCTGGAAACCGACCGAAACTCTTAATACCGGCCTAAGAAAAACTGTCGACTGGTATATTAATAATTCCCAGTGGGTTGAACGAGTAATGTCAGGCGCTTATAAAGGACAGCGACTAGGACTTAATACCAATAGTGATGAGGAATAAGCATGGTTAAAAAAGGAATTATTCTTGCGGGAGGATCGGGAACTCGGCTGTACCCGTTGACTCACGTAATAAGCAAACAACTAATGCCGCTTTACGATAAACCTATGATCTATTACCCGCTTAGTACTCTCATGTTGGCCGGCATTAAAAACATACTCATCATAACAACACCGGAGGACCAACCTCTTTTTGAAGCCTTACTCAAAGACGGCAAACAATGGGGCATCAAAATCAGCTATGCAGAGCAACCATATCCCGGCGGTTTGGCACAAGCATTCATAATTGGACAAAATTTTGTTGGAAAAGACAGAGTGTGCCTTATCCTTGGCGACAATGTTTTTTACGGGGATAGCCTTGTCGGATTAATGAAAAGAGCATGTAAAAGGAAAAAAGGGGCTACTGTTTTCGGATACTGGGTTAAAGATCCAGAAAATTATGGGGTTGCAGAATTCAATCCAAAGGGGAACATTGTTAAACTTGTAGAAAAGCCCAAAAAACCAAAATCCAACTATGCCATCACTGGTCTTTATTTTTATGATAATGAGGTTCTTGATATTGCAGCAAACCTGAAGCCGTCTAGTCGAGGTGAACTAGAAATCACTGATGTTAACAAGGTCTATCTAAAAAATAAATCATTGGCAATAGAAAAAATGGGGCCGGGTTTTGCTTGGCTTGATACGGGTTCTCACGACTCCCTTTTGGCTGCATCAAACTTCATAGAAACCATAGAATCACGTCAGGGCCTCAAAATCTGCTGCCCAGAAGAAATTGCATTTAAAGCTGGATGGATTACGGCAATGAAGCTAAAAAAACTAGCTCTCCCGTTAAAAAATAACGGGTACGGCCAATATCTTCTAAAGATGACCTGTTAAATTCACACACTCAAAGTTCTTTAAATTGTCTAAATTTAACTATAATATCTTCTTCTAAGTTTTTATGCGCATTTTATTGACGGGAAAAAATGGCCACGTAGGTAGCGAACTTCATAAAATTCTCACCCAATTTGGAGATGTCACCGCAACAGGAAGAACCGAAATGAACCTCGCTGATGCAAATCAAATTAGACAAACTGTGCGCCAAGTCAAACCTGAACTTATTATAAATGCCGGAGCTTATACAGCCGTTGACAAAGCAGAGTCTGACTTTGAACTAGCTAAAGCAGTAAATAGCATCGCACCTAAAGTTTTAGCCGAAGAAGCAAAGTGTCGAGGTGCCCTCCTAATTCATTATTCCACCGATTACACCTATAGTTGTGAAGTGCAACACAGGTCTTACTCCGAATCTGACTCCCCGGCACCAAACAGCATATATGGGAAAACCAAACTGGAAGGAGACAACAATATAGAACAAAGTGGTGCCTCATATTTAATTTTTAAAACTGGATGGGTGTATAGTTTAAATGGAAAAAGTTTTCTGCGTACGATTTTGCAACTAGCAAAAGAGAAAAACGAGTTGCGTGTGATAAATGATCAAACTGGAAGTCCAACTTGGTGTCGAAGCATAGCTATTGCAACAGGAGATATCATCAAAAATCTGCTTATAAAAGATAAAGATTCTCTTTCTAAAGCTGTTTCTAGCATTGCAGGTGTATATCATATGACTTGCCGAGGAGAAACAAGTTGGCATGGATTCGCTCAAGCGATTTTAGATCTCGCTTACCAAAATAATATGCCCAAACTTTTGCCTATACCAACAAAAGAATATCCTACTGCTGCAACTCGACCTCCTTATTCAGTTTTATCAAACGCCAAACTTCAAAAAACCTTTGGAGTCAAATTGCCTCACTGGGAATATGCACTAAAACAATGCCTGGATAATGTCTCATGACTTACTTATCACTTTATTCCTTCTGTACCCAAAATGCCATCAATCAAAGATTAAGATATAAATAAACTATGAAAGTTCCGTTATTAGACATTCCAGCTTCCTATGAAAAAATTTTAGCCGACGTTGAAAGTAAAATTAATCAAGTCATCCAATCTGGTCAGTTTATTCTTGGTCCTATTGTTGAAGAATTGGAGCAAAAAATTTCAGCTTATTGTGGAACAAAGTATGCTGTCGGAGTTTCTTCTGGGACAGATGCCTTATTAATTTCATTGATGGCAGCTGGGATCGGCGAAGGTGATGAAGTTATAACCAGTCCATTCACCTTTTTTGCAACCGCCGGCTCTATAGCACGACTGGGTGCACGTCCTGTATTTGTCGATATCGAGCAAGACACATTCAATATAAACTCAAATCTAATAGAAAAAAGTATTACCGATAAAACACGTGCCATCATTCCAGTCCATCTTTATGGACAAAGTGCAAACATGGATTCAATTCTTGCATTGGCAAAAAAAAATAATTTAGTTGTAATAGAAGACGCCGCTCAAGCTATAGGTTCAGAATATAAACGGCGAAGGACTGGTTCAATGGGCGACTATGGTTGTTTTTCATTCTTCCCTACTAAAAATCTAGGAGGTTTTGGTGACGGAGGAATGGTTACTATGTCCTCAGAGAATATTTATAATCAAGTCAAAGCCCTTCGAGTTCATGGATCAAGTCTCAAGTATTACCATAAAGTTATTGGGGGAAATTTTAGAATCGACGCCCTCCAAGCCGGGGTTGTACTGGCAAAAATTAAATACTTAGATGAATGGACCGAAAAACGTATAGGGAACGCCCAAACCTATAATCGTCTTTTTAGCGAGCAGGGATTAGCCAATCACCTTACTATTCCCCCAGAAATTTTTCCGAGACATGTATACAACCAGTATGTAATTCGAGTCAAAAAAAAGAGGAATGAGCTCCGCAGTTTTCTTAGTAAAAATAACATATCTACCGAAATCTACTACCCCTTACCTCTTCACCTTCAAGATTGTTTTACTTTCCTTGGATACAATAAAGGAGCATTTCCTGAATCAGAGAAAGCTGCTGACGAAACAATCGCCCTACCAATATTCCCAGAGTTAGCGCAAAACCAGATAAACCATGTTGTAGAAAAGATTGATGACTTTTTTAGAGAAATAAAATGAAAGTTTTAATTACTGGATCTGCTGGTTTTATAGGCTATCATACTTCAAAGCGTCTACTAGACTCAGGCCATGATGTCATTGGACTTGATAGTTTAAATGACTACTACAGTATTAGCCTCAAAAAGGACCGGACAAAACTTCTTAAAAATTATGACCGATTTTCATTCCACAAAATTAGTTTAGAAGACCAGAGTACCCTAGAAGTTTTATTCAAAAAAGAACTCCCTCAACGAGTTATCCATTTGGCTGCCCAGGCTGGCGTTCGTTATTCGATTGAACATCCGCAAGTGTACATACAAAGCAATATTGTTGGGACATTCAACATACTAGAGTGTTGTCGTTATAATCGAGTGGAGCACCTTGTTTACGCTTCGTCAAGTTCGGTCTATGGACTGAATACCAAATATCCTTTTTCTGTCCATGAAAATGCAAGCCATCCTGCCTCCTTTTACGGAGCAACCAAACTTGCCAATGAGCTTATGGCACATTCATACTCGCACCTTTACGGGCTACCAACAACGGGGCTAAGATTTTTCACAGTCTATGGGCCATGGGGCCGCCCCGATATGGCCTTGTTCCTATTCACAAAATCTATTCTAGCGTCAAAGCCAATCAATTTGTATAATCAGGGGAATATGGTGAGAGATTTTACATATATTGATGACATTGTTGAAGGAGTAAGCAGAATCTTTAATAAAACTCCTAAACCGAACCCAAACTGGCAAGAAACTAATCTTGATCCAGCATCATCTACCGCACCCTACAGATTATATAATATTGGATCAGACCGGCCAATTCAGCTGATGGACTACGTTCAAGAAATCGAGAAGAACCTAGGGATTAAAGCAAAGTTAAATTTGATGCCCATGCAGGACGGTGACGTTAAAAAATCACATGCAGATAATAGTGATCTAGTCAAAGATTTTGAATATTCCCCAAAATGGAATATTCAAAATGGAGTTGAACACTTTATTCAATGGTATCTCGATTATTACAATGTAAAGTTAAATAAGTGATCTATAGCCTACCCTTATACTTTATATTTGATAAGATCGCCACCTGTTATAAGCCTTCCCAAGTCAAATAGTTAAAGCTATAGAAAATGCGCACAAATATAGTTGATTTTTTAGTAATAGGCGGTGGAATTATTGGAATTAGCATTGCTCGTGAATTAAAATCTCGGAATCGAGATTCTATAATATGTGTTTTAGAAAAAGAACATCAATGCGGCCTGCACGCAAGCGGTCGAAATAGTGGTATCCTACATGCTGGATTTTATTATACCGCTGATAGTCTCAAGGCTCGATTTACAAAAGAAGGAAATCAACGGTTAACCGAATACTGTAAAGTTAAAAATCTTACACTAAAAAAGTGCGGGAAGCTTGTTGTTGCACAAAACGAATCCGAATTGGTTTGGCTCGAGGAATTGATGATTCGGGCTAAAAATAACGGTGTACCACTTGAATTAATTTCCGCTGAAGAAAGTCAGAATATTGAACCGCGTGCTAAAACCTATCAAAAAGCTCTTTTTTCCCCAACCACCGCTTCAGTAAACCCAACAGAACTGATGGAATCGCTTTTATCAGATGCTGTAAAGGAAGGAGTTAAAATCAAAATGAACTCCAAGTATATAAATCGAGTAGGTAAGAACTCCATTAAAACATCAAATGGCACCATCGAAGCTAAATACATAATTAACGCAGCTGGGTTGTACGCTGATAAAATTGGAAAGGATTTTGGCTTCTCTAAAGACTACCGAATTTTGCCTTTTAAAGGACTTTATTTGTATTCCAACGAGCCCCCGGGAACTTTGAAAACTCATATCTATCCTGTGCCAAACCTCACTAATCCTTTTCTTGGAGTTCATTTTACAGTAACTACAGATAGTAAAATAAAGATAGGCCCTACAGCAATACCTGCTTTTTGGCGAGAGCAATATAAAGGATGGAGTAATTTTAATATAGCTGAGTTAACTGAAATTACTTTAAGGCAGGCTGGACTATTCCTATCTTCAAACTTTGATTTTAAATCACTGGCTTTTAGAGAGTTAAAAAAATATTCCAAGCCTCTACTAGTCTCTCTAGCCCAAAAACTTGCAAAAGGAACGAATACAAAAAACTACCGCCATTGGGGAAAGGCTGGAATAAGGGCACAACTCTTAAATATTCGAAAAAGAGAACTAGAAATGGACTTTATCCTCGAGGGAGACGAAAAGTCAATGCATATACTGAATGCAGTCTCTCCAGGACTTACATGTGCACTACCGTTTGCTGACTATGTTTGCGATCAAATCGAAGGGAAGATGAGTGGAAGCTATTAAATTCATTATTGGTTACTTTTATCGATTTAATTCATAAATAATTTCAGGCTGGACAGACAACATTTCTTCTATCTCTTTGACCGATAGTTGGGGAGTGTTTTTAGAAGTACAATCTTCTATCTGACCGAACTGACTTTCTCCTTCGCTTAAATATTTATTGTAACTCAAATCCCTGTCATCCATGCTTAACCGAAGATAACCACCAAAGTCTTCAGATCTTAGAAGTTCTTCCTTCGAGACTAAAGTTTCATGCATTTTCTCTCCATGCCGCATGCCAATTATTTTAATTTCAGAACTTGACTGAAAAATATTTTTCAACGCTTGTGCAAGGTCTCCCATCGAACAAGAGGAGGCATTACGAACAAAGATATCTCCCTGTTTACCATTTTCCAAAGCAAACCCCACCAAGTTAATCGCTTCCTTTAATGGCAACAAAAATCTTGTCATGCGAGGCTCTGTTACTGTAAGCGGTTTCTTTTCTCTAATTAATTTCATGAAAAGTGGAATCACTGAGCCACGAGAAAACAAAACATTTCCATAGCGAACTAAAGTTAAAACAGTCTTTCCTACAGAGAGTTTCCTTGATGCTGACTGGACTACTTTCTCCATAAGAGCTTTCGTTATACCAAGAGCATTAACTGGATAAACTGCTTTGTCTGTACTGAGACTGACCACTTTAGAAACTCCATTGTTAATTGCGGATTCAATAACATTCTGGCTTCCAATAACGTTTGTCTGCATGGCTTGCATAGGAAAAAACTCACATGCAGGAACTTGCTTTAAAGCAGCGGCATGAAATACATAATCTACATCAGGCATCGCATCATCGACACTACTTCGGTCTCTCACATCCCCAATATAAAACTTTACTTTGGAGTTTTGAAGGCGCAGCCGCATATCATCCTGTTTCAACTCATCCCTACTAAACACCCTAATTTCTTTAAATTTTTTATCTAAAAGATAGTCAATAAAATATCCACCGAAGGAGCCCGTCCCACCTGTCACTAATATCGTTTTGCCTTCAAAAAGACTAGCTGGTAGTTTTTTATCAACAGCCATTAAAAAAGATACCCGAAAAAATTAAAATTAAGACAACAATTCAGTCTCAGAAAACTTTAGATAAAATTATACACAGGCGTAATTGTAACGAATTTTTACAAAAAAAACATTCACAATTATTTTTTAGAAGCAATGCCGGCGCATTAAGGATTGATCATGAAAACAATAACTATCCCAGCATCAGAACAAACATGCTTTTTATTTAAAACAAGCGACGGTTGGAGCTTACACCTTTTTCTTCTTAATCTCTGCTATAATCTAACATGATTTTAGTAACGCAAGTCAAAAGTTAATGAGGCTCATCACAGCTCTAATGCTTTATACTTTAAGCATTTTAAATTCTGGTTATCCAGCCATAATTAATAACTAAAAAATTTTTGCCCTAGAACTAATGTATCAATCCAATAATGACGTCAAAGAAAAAGATCAAACTTTTTAAAAATGAGGTGACTTTTAAGAAAATAGCACCAAAAGTACTTTTATACTACTTTACCAGCACTACAAAATTTTTGCCCACCCAAATAAAATATTTTTTTTCTTAAACATAATGACTCTTCAAAAAATAAAGGAGAAAAAAGCGCGTATCGGAATAATTGGCCTTGGTTACGTAGGTTTGCCTTTAGCAATTGAGTTCTGCAAAGTCGGCTTTCAAGTTACCGGTCTTGACATAGACAAAGAAAAAATTGATCTATTGTCTCAAGGGAAAAGCTATATAAAGCATATCCCAAATAAAAACATAAACTATCTAATTCAAGGTAACAATTTTGTGGGCAGTACTGATTTTTCATCAATATGTCAATTAGACTGTATTTTAATTTGTGTTCCTACTCCTTTAAACAAAAATCGAGAACCCGATATGAGCTATGTTATTTCCACAGCTCAAAAGATATCTCCATATATTGCAAAGAACCAACTAATAATTCTTGAGTCAACCACCTTCCCAGGTACAACCCAAGAAGTACTAATACCTGAGCTAGAACTGGGTAGTAAGCTAAGAGCTAATAATGATTTTTATATCGCATATTCACCTGAACGAGAGGATCCCAACAACAAGGAATATACAATCGCTACAACACCAAAAGTTATAGGTTCCGACGACCCTAGAGGGTTAGAGATTGCCGATAGTTTATATTCATATATCGTAAATAAAACTGTTCTCGTCTCTGGCACAAAGGTTGCCGAAGCAACAAAACTGACAGAAAACGTTTTTAGAGCAGTAAATATTGCATTGGTAAATGAATTAAAAGTAATCTACGAAAAAATGGGAATTGACATTTGGGAAGTAATAGAAGCTTGTAAAACAAAACCATTTGGATTTATGCCCTTTTATCCAGGACCTGGATTAGGAGGCCATTGTATTCCAATTGACCCTTTCTACCTGACATGGAAAGCAAGAGAACATGGTATTACCACCCGCTTTATAGAGCTAGCTGGAGAAATAAACACATTGATGCCTGATTACGTCATACAAAAAATAATTTTTGCTTTGAATAAGGAAGGAAAAAGTCTTAAAAATAGCCGAATTCTTTTACTTGGCCTAGCCTACAAAAAAAATATAGATGATACCCGCGAGTCGGTCACTTTTAAAATCATGGAGTTACTTGAAGCAAAAGGTGCATTCACAGATTATAATGACCCCTTTATTCCCAAGATCAAACCCACCAGAAAATACAAACAATTTGTAGGAAAAAAAAGTGTGCCAATTGATACAGTTAACCAGTATGATTTGACAGTAATTTTAACTGACCATACATCCTATGATTTTGAAACCATAGTCAACCAATCAAAGGCCATCGTAGACACTCGGAACGCATGCGGGTCAATAAAATCAATTAAAATCATTAAAGCGTAGACAGTTAATTCGAAGCAGAAGTTTATACCTACTACGAGCATGTTTCTAAAATATTTAACAGTATAAAAACTAACCTCAATTGAAAAATTTAGGAACTATAGAATGTAGAAGATTTGTACTCATTGAGTCCATGAGAAAAAAAGACGTTAAGCGCAGCAATTAAGGGCACTGAAACTATAACCCCCACAAATCCAAAAAATTCTGCTCCTAATAAAACAGCTAACATGATTGCTACTGGGTGCAATCCGATTTTTTCACCAACAATACGAGGAGTAATAATCATTCCCTCCAAACCTTGAACTACTGCAAAAACTCCTGCCACACCAAAAACAAGCATCCAGTCCTGAGTATGCATGAAGGTTAATATAGCAGCTGGAACAAAGCCAAACACGAGGCCCAAGTAGGGTACTAAATTTGCTAATCCGGCTAACAAACCTATAAAAAGGCTCATGGGAGTGCCACAAAAAAACAATCCTACGCTATAAAATCCTGCCATTATCAAGGAGACCATAAGTTGTCCTCTGACAAAGCCTGCAAGCACACAATCCATTTCATTTATCAAATTCAGTGTACGTTCTCGAGATCTTAAAGGAACAAAGCTAAGTAATTTTTTGTTTATCACATCATAATCTCGAAGCAGATAAAACATTGCCACTGGGATAATTACAAGATTAGCCAAAAGTAAAACAAAATTAAACAAACCCGTTACCGAACCCCATAAAATTGACGTGATCGATGAAAGCGCTTTAAGAGGAAGCTCACCAACTTTTAAAAGTTCTTTATTTAGAATACTTTGAACTTTCTCTGAGTCCCCAATGACTCCTAGTAATGGATAAATCCATTCTTGCATTATCGCAATATAACTTGGCAAGTTATAAACCAATTGTTCGGCTTGTAATTTAAGTAATGGGAAAATTAAAAGTCCAATACCTGTAATAAGCGAAAAAACTCCTACCATCAAAAAGAGAACAGCAAAAGTTCTAGAAATCTTTAAAGATTCGAGACGGTCCGTAACAGGATCCAATAGATAGGCTAAAGCAAAAGCAATGAAGAATGGAGTAAGCACTCGGCGAGAAAAATAGAAAAAAATAACCGCCAATAAAACTGCGACAATAATAATATATATTGTCTGATTATTTTTCTCTCGACTCATATCAAAGGTCACCGAATGGCAGTGAGTTGTCTGTTTTAGGCAATTTAGTTATTGAGCGTTGAACCGCTCTCTTTTTTGAACTTGGTGCCCAATATTCTTCTATAGCAGGTATGAGAAACTCTGTTATTTTTTTTCCTGCTCGATGAAAAGCTTCACGTTCACTTGCAAAAGCTTCATTTTCAGAAGCTGAAGCGAAGTCACTTTTTGCGGCTACCACCGCCGATTGACTAGACGAAACAACCTTGACATTGATCCCCACTCTAACCTTCTGTCCTCCCAAGCTTACTTTATCTACCACAGAAGCCGAGGTAGCGTTGCCCACGATAACTATATCTGCTCCTACTTTCGATCCTATATTAACCGCTGCTGAGATATCACCATCTATAGCAGCAATTACTACTTTCTTAGAAATTTCATAGTGCAAAGAGTTTCTACGTACAACAGGAATCCCTGCCTCTATAAAACTTCTGGTTAGTAACATTTCGAAGATAGGCACAAACTCCCAAAAATTTGGGTCCTCAGGAGTACTTAAACTGCTTTCATTAATAAGTATTACAACCTGTTTTACAGCCTCGAAACCAACAGCAACTCCTCTTGTGTTCAAAGCTCTACTAATCGCTTCCTGAAAAAAAACTACTTCGACCTTAATACGACTCGTTAGCTCTACCGAATCATCATATGCCTCTAAAAACCGATAAGATTTTACATATTTATTCGATGTTTTTAACATTTTTTGTATTTCTTTCCGATTTTGTTCAAAGTCATCCTCACCTAAAATTTCTCGTAAATCTTGTTCTAATGCTGATCTCAAAGCTATACTAACAGCCTTTTTTCTAGCCTTAACAAAGTCATTTTGCAATACCGGTACTTCCACGCTTACCTCGTAAGATTCATCTAGGTCAAACTGAGCAAAAGAAATTACGGCTTGCCCAATCGTCATAAAAATTAAGACCATCCCAAAAACAATTTTCACAAATGTTTCTTTATACATCATTGTTTCGCCTGATTTTTTTTGGGATTCGCCGTCGAGTGTTTTCGAGCTATTTTCTTATTTGCTGGTCCTTTATTAACTAAAAGCTCTAAAGATTTAATTTCCCGTGGACTCAAAAACCTATATGCGCCTATAGGAAGCCCTATCAAATTTAAGTTTCCAAAATGTGTTCGCTTTAGCCGTATTACTGAGTGACCAACAGTCTCACATATTCGCTTCACGTGTCGATTTTTCCCCTCAAACATTTTTATTTTTATAAAGCTATTTTTTCCACTTACACGATCAACCTCAACCTCAAGCGGCAGGGTTGGTTGATTGTCCAGCCCTACCCCTCGCCTAAGACGACGCAAGGTTTTTTCATCCGGGATTCCCCTCACCTTAACCAGATAATTACGTGGCATTTTATATTTTGGATCAAGTAATTTTTTAGATAAAGTTCCATCGCTACTTAGCAATAGAGCTCCCTGTGTATTATAATCAAGCCGCCCCACTGGGAAAACTCGAGTAGAAATATTTTTAATTAAATCCATGACTGTTTTACGCCCACGTTCATCCTCGCCCATTGTCGTAAGAAATTTCGTAGGTTTATTGAGTAAAATAAATACTCTTTCTTGTGACCGAGGAATCAATTTTCCGCGTGCACGAACCTCGTCCAATAGAGGGTCTACAGTGGTTCCAAGTTTGGTAACCACATTACCATTAACCTTGACACGACCTTCACTAATCCATCTCTCAGCTTCTCGTCGTGAGGTCAATCCTGCATCAGCTATTACTTTTTGCAAGCGGGTTTTCATTTTTTAAACGGTAGAGAAAAATTAAGTGAAAGTCTTTTAGCTGATCTCTAATCAAGAACCTGTCGAGGAATCAATTTCGGTAGGGTCCGTAGACTGAGCTTCTGACTCAGAAGCCGCATCCACCATTTCATCATTTTCACCTCCAGACATTTCACCAAATGGTAGTGTTGTTTGGTCAGGTGGGGTCTCCTCTCCTAGTTCGCTCTCCTTAAAATCCTCCAAGGTAGGCAAATCACTCAAATCTCTCAATCCAAAGTATTCAAGAAATTTACGCGTGGTCCGGTACATAATAGGTCGACCAGGAACTTTTTTACGTCCTCCAGGAGAAATAACTTTTTTTTCTAGAAGAGTTCGAACCACACCGCTAGAATCTACTCCACGAATCTCCTCAACCTCAGCCTTGGTCAGAGGCTGTTTATAAGCTATTATAGCTAAAGTATCCAAGCTTGGTTGGGATAACTTAGTTGTTTTATCAAACTTTAGAAACTTGCGAACCCAATCGGAATAATCATGACGGGTGCACAACTGGTACCCCTCCGCCACCTGAAGAATTTGTAGGTTGCGCAAACCATACTCGTCAATCAATTCCTCTAGCACGGACTTAAGAGAGACCTTTTCCACCTCATCGCCAAACAAGCTCCCAAACTGAGTCTCGCTTACTGGTTGGTCGGCAGCCAAAAGGACATTTTCAATAATTGCTTTAACTTCTTCGTGTTCCACCAATAATCTCTTGTTAAATGATCTTAAAAAAATACACTAAGCTATTCTAGCTACTTAACCTATTCTCTGCAAAAATAAATCATCATTACAAAAATCGAAATATCTAGTTTATTCCTTAAAGTACTTACTGAGAGCAAGTCCTTGAGAGTGATAGTTAGATTTTAGTTTTTTCCCATATACTTTCGTCGGTTTCTCAATAACGCTTTCAAACTTAAGCCGGCAAAAAGTTTGCCCGTCTTCCACCATGAAAGGGACATCATGTGGGCGAACCTCCATGACAGCACGAGTCCCTTGATTTTTTAAAGCCTTCCCGCCATGCCAACCAAAACCCGGGTCAAAAAAACCAGCGTAGTGGGTACGTAATTCACCACTGTTTGGTTCATAAGCAACCATTTCTGCAAGCAAATGTGGCCAAATACAAATTTTTTCTTTTGACATCATTATGTAGAAGCTTTCCGGTTCCAAAATCAATCGTTTATTTCTGATCTGGGTCAAAGTAATAGGTTCCCAAAAATCCATTGGGTGATAATGCCGGTTAAGGCTCATATCAATAACACTGGAATTCGTTTTTGCCTTGTAAGCAACAATACGATCACCCTTCGATCCGGCAAGATCTAGACTAATAAATAAACCGTTGTCAATCTTCACTTTATCTACTTCGATCGACCTGCCATCCTCACTAAATAAAATTGGAGTTTTTTTGTAATAATTTTTTAGTTGAATATCAGAAAGATGCGGATTCCCTTGAAAAATACGCAACTGGTTCAATCGCAAGCCCTCCTTCACTCTGACTGGAAACGATCTAGGGATAACCTCTAGATACATTTTCCCTTTGTACTCATTAGGAATCTCATCAAATCTGTGTCCATGATTAACAATCACCCGAGTAAACATGTCCAGTCTTCCTGTTGAGCTTTTTGGATTCGTACGGCCTTGAAAATTTTTAGGAAGATCAAGCTCTTCTAGAAGAGGGATGAGGTAAATTGCTCCTTTTTCTAAAATTCCTCCATCTCGCAAGTCAACCTCGTAAAGCTTTACCTCCTTAAGCTTTGTTTCAACCGTATCATTTTCGGGCAAAAAACTACTCTGAATACGATAGGCGCAACTACCCAGCCTTAGATCGAGACTCACTGGTTGAAACTGAGATGCCAGCAAACTTACTCGAGAATGTATGATTCCTTCATGACAAGCAAGCTCAATTGATTGGTTGGCTAGGTATCCTGATTTTCTTCTAAGACTTCTAACAAGCTCTCGAGATAGATGTGATTTTGCGGAAAGGGTCTTCATCGTAGTATTTGCCTATCTAATTTGAGGGAATATATTTACTAAAGTTCTCAATCTGAAAGAATTCGGAAGGTAGCTTAATAAAACGAGTCCTTAATCCTAATGCAAAATCATTCCGAGTAGTTTGCTGAAAGCTTATTCCAACTTGCAAATAGAGCAAAACCTTCAAAACTACTTGAAAAGAAATTGACAGGCCCTCTGAGGCTATGATTAAATCTCAATATTCAATTGATTTCAACCCCATTGTGACCAGTAGTTGAAATTTATAAGGAAAACTTTATGCCTATATACGAATATTTCTGCGAAAGTTGTCAAAAAGACTTCACATTGCTACAGCCGACAGATACTAAGAAAGAAGAATCAGAGTGCTCCGAATGTGGTTCTAAAAATACTCGATATAAATTCTCTTCGTTTGCATCGAAAATTCAAGGCAAACCCCTCGCCGATTTACAAAAACCCGTCACGGCTGATGATCTTCCCAATAAAGATGTTTTGAAGATTCCTCCAGCCAGACATATTTCTGAATACCAATAAACAAGGTTAATAGTTTTTCTACTTTGTTTAAAAAAACTTTATAAAAAATTTAATCCGATTTAAATGAAAAGCAAGAATTCAAAGCAAAACAATACCTCAAATAGCAATAACAAAACATTGCCAAATATTGGTAAAAAATTTACCGTGACAACATTCTGGACGATTATTGTAATTGCTGGTTTGTGGTCTCTGATGTATTTTTCAACACCTAAAACAAATCTTGAACCATATACCAAATTCCAAAAAACATCCACCACTTTTGAAAATACTTCCGACGAAGAAATTAATAATGAAAAAGCATTGGAACGATTTGTCGAAACCAAACAATCTGACCCACCTGAAATTGCAGCCCCCGATCTCGAATCCAAGCCAAAGATCCATCAACTACCACGAAAAACACTTGAATACATCCAAAAAGGGATGCAACTGATTGAAGATGGGAAGTTCAATAGCGCCGATCTAGAATTTAAAAAAGCCGCCCAAATTAGCCCCGATTCACCTGAAGTTTTTGCACTTTGGGGAACCGCACTTCGAGTACAGGAAAAATACAAAGGAGCTAATCGTCAGTTTGCAAAAGCTATGAAACTTTCACCTAACGACGCTGAAATTGCATTCAACTGGGGTGTCTCTCGCTTTAGAGAAAAAGCTACTGATGAAGCAATAAAACTGTTCTTGAAAACTGTCGAACTAAGCCCATCTTATCACATGGGCTGGTACTACCTTGGAAAGGCTCATGGACAAATAAATAACTTAGATAAAGAAATCGAATATCTTTTAAAAGTCACCACCTTAAAACCAGATTTTGGTTGGGGTCACTTCGACCTAGCAATTGCTCTTAGCCTAAAAAAGAAATTTGAAGAAGCGGCACCATACTTTGAAAGAGCTATTTCTATAGACAAAAAACAATTTGAAAAACCTTTCGTCGTTCAGTTTCTAACTGCCTTGGGGCGCTATACCCCAACTCCTTCTAAAAAAGAAAAAAAGAAGACGCCTAAGCCTGTATCTAAAGAAGCTAAAGTCAATACCTCAGCCACAAAACAACCACAAGCAGAAGAGATAACACCAGAGGGATCGGACCATAAAATGGACGAAGGATCCAAATTGAAAAAAGCAACAACTAACATCAGAGGGACAATGCTAGTCAACGGAGAATCACCCGGTTCCCATGCAGTTATATTCCTGGAAACTAAAACAAAAATGAAAGTACCAAATCAAAAAACACTTAAAATCACTATTGATCAAAGTAAACTGCAGTTTTCTCCTAAACATACTGTGGTCCCGATAGGTTCTACAGTCGACTTTTCTAATCAAGATGTTGAGGTACACAATATTTTTTCAAAATCTTTGAACAATCAATTCAACTTGGGTGCCATGCCTTCAGGTACGATCAAAACTATATCTCTTCTTCAGCCAGGCCCAATTGTCCTAAGATGTAATCTTCATAAAGATATGGTAGGTACTATTTTCGTCGTACCTAACGGTTATTACACCCAACCTGATAAACAAGGTAGATACGAATTCAAAGACGTAAAAAGTGCTGGGTACATTATGCAGGCCTGGGCGCCACACTTGGCACCTGATGATGTTGAAACTAACTTGAAAACTGCTGATCTGAATGGTGAAGATAAAAATTTTGATTTTGATATTAAAACCACTTCCCTTCCTGGAGAAATCCATGACATGATTGACTCTGTAGATTACAACGCTATTGTTGATAATATTGACCGTGAACTCGTGCAAGCAATCAAAGACTGGGAAAATGGGAAAAAGTACATATCACGAAAACGTGCCTTGATGACAATCACAAAATATTATGACGGTGGAGGGCTTAAAGGTGCTTTGGCAAAAAGTTTTAGTAAAAAAAGGAGCCAAAGCTTAGAGGACAAGCTTGATGAAATTAGAAAAATTATTTCAGGAATAGGTACTGGGTCGAAGTCGGTTACGTCGGATTCTCTTCGACAAAAGGTTGCATTTGCAGTTTCTCAACTAAGAAATAATGTTCAAGAACTAGAAGCTCGCCTTAATCCCGACCCTATAGGGTTGAAATGAAATTAAAATATAGCTCTGATCATTTTTTATAAGCACATTGTAAAAAATAAAAGAAAAGCAGCAATAGGTTTTTTTTTATTTAGGGTAACCGGGAACTAAAGATCGGGGAGTTTTATCTGAAAGAGCATCAATAATGTTATCAGCTACCAAAAGCGCCATTTTTTCGCGTGTTTCGAAACTAGCACTTCCAATGTGAGGCAGAAGCATCAAATTTGTAAGCTCTGTCATCCCTTCAGTAATTTCGGGTTCGCTTTCATAAACATCTAAAGCGGCCCCTGCTAATCGACCTTCTTTAAGGGCCGCGACTAAAGCATAATCATCAATAACTTTTCCTCGAGCGGTATGAATTAAATAAGCTGTTTTTTTCATGAGGGCAATTTCATCGTTACCAATCATATACTCCGTTTCTTCTGTGAGGGGAACGTGAAGTGTCAAGAAGTCAGATTCCCGCAAAACCTTTTCAAAAGTGGCGTACTCAACATTGAGCTCTTGTTCTTTTTCCTTTGGCAAACGGTTCCTTTGGTGATAAAGGGTTTGCATATTAAATCCAATAGCCCTTTTGGCTACAGATCGACCTATCTCCCCAAGTCCTATTATTCCAAGCGTTTTTTCGTATACATCTCCACCAAGAAACAGCTTAGCTCCCCACCCCTGAAATTTTCCCTCTCGTACGTAGCGATCAGCAGAAACGATCCGCCGCGCCGTTCCTAGAATCATAGCCCAAGTAAGATCTGCAGTAGTTTCATGGAGTACATTTGGAGTATTGGTTACCCATATACCCCTTTCAGATGCGTAAGTTACGTCAATATTGTTAAAGCCTGCCCCATAATTTGCAATAATTTTAAGTTTAGTGCCTCGATCGATAATGTCTTGGTCAAATCTATCCGTTAAGTAGCTTATGATAGCGTCACTTCCAAGAACCTTCTGCTTGAGTTCTTCTTGTGTTAGAGCAGTTCTATTTATTTTTAGGTCGTATTTGGAAGAGAGCTTGTCTAGTGCAACTTGAGGGAAAATATTGGTCACAGTTACTATCGGTTTCATTTAAAGACACCCTTTACAAACTTGTTTATTACAGTAAATCATTGATTTTAAAATAATAATTTTCATGAAAATACTATTTTTAGTTCCCCCCGAAACAATCTCTATTGAATCGTCAATACCTAAAGCTCTAGAAGGTGGAAAAGGCTATTATCCAAAGCTAGGTCTTATGTATGTTGCTGCATGGTACGAACGCGCAACTGGAAACAAGCCCATATTCATTGACTGCCCACCAGAGGGAATCAAGGAGCACGAACTATTAAAGCAAGTCGAAAAAATTCAACCCGACATGGTAGCTATGAGCATCATGACATTCAACCTTCTTGACGCACTACATACATCTGAATTACTTAAAAAAAAGCACCCAAATATAAAAATTTGTCTTGGTGGACCTCATGTAAATATGTACCCAAAAGAAACTCTCGATCAACCCAATATCGACTATGTCGTATTTGGTGAGGGCGAGAAGATCTTTACCGAACTCGCTATAGCTCTTGAAGAAGATATATCAGACCTTCGACCCTTGCAAGTCATCAAAGGATTGGGCTGGAAAAAGACGGAATATCAAATATCAATCAAGCGCAAACTGAACTATTAAATCTTGATGAGTTGCCTTTTCCTGCACGTCATCTTGTTGATATAAGTAAATATAAGCACATCATAGGAGAAGGTAGACAGTTTTTTAGTATCCAGGCGACTAGAGGGTGCCCCGCTGCTTGTACGTTCTGCGATATTCGCCAAACTAAATTCAGGTATCGCTCCCCAGAAAGTGTCGTTGATGAAATAGAACATTTAGTGAGTATGGGGGTAGATGATCTATTTTTTGTAGATGACACTATAACAATCAATAAGAAAAACCTTATCGACACCTGTAATCTTATTATCGAACGTGGAATAAAAATTAACTATAAAATTTCAGCGCGTGTAGACACTATAAATGAAGACGTCCTCCAAGCTCTCAAAAAATCAGGTTGCTATCGCATCCACTTTGGAATTGAATCGGCGAGTCCTCGTCATCTAAAATATCTCCAAAAGGGACAAACACCTGAAAAGGTAAAACGTGCCTGCAAAATGACTCGGAAAGCTGGGATAGGTTTTTTCGCTTATATGATGATAGGAATCCCCCATGAAACAAGAGAAGAGATGTTGAAAACTGTTGATTTTGCAAAAAACCTAAAACCCGATTATGCTCAATTTTCAATATGCACTCCTTACCCTAAAACTGAATTATATCAGCAGATGCGAAACGAGGGGATCGTCACAGAAGACTACTGGCAAGATTTTGCTGAACGACCCCGGATTGATTTTAAAGTTCAGTTCTGGAATAAAAGCTTCACAGAAAAAGAATTAAGGAAACTTCAAGATGAATGCCATGCCAGATTCTATAGTAGTGCCTCTTATATTATGAAGCAAATTACCAAAGTACGATCTTGGCCCGACTTCACCGCAAAAGCCCGCATGGGCACCAAAATTTTAACCAGCCGAATGGGCATTTAACTTCCCAAACTATTTCTAGTTAACCATCCCCTAATTGGTTATTTTTAAAATCTTTTAGAAAATTTAAAAATCTCCCCTAAACCTAATTTTAAATTAGTCTCATAAGGTGTAAAATTAATTTATGCTTGAGGTGACAGAAATTTATAAAAGTGTTCAAGGTGAATCTACATACATGGGACTCCCTTGTGTATTTATTCGTCTAACAGGCTGCAACCTTCGATGTGTATGGTGCGACACAACCCACGCTTTTCACAATGGAAAAAATTTTTCTATCGACCAAATCATAGACCAGGTGAAATCTTATAAAATTAACCTAGTAGAAATAACTGGGGGAGAACCTCTTTTACAAAAAGAAGTGTTTCTACTTATGGGGTCCCTTTTAAAAAATGGATTCAAAGTCATGTTGGAAACAAGTGGTTCGCTCTCGATTAAAAATGTACCAACAGAAGTTATTAAAATTATAGACCTTAAATGTCCGGGGAGCGGAGAAGAAAATAAAAACCTCTGGGAAAACCTAAACCACCTAACCAATAAAGATGAAATCAAGTTTGTCATTGCTGATAAAGCTGACTATGAATGGAGCAAAAAAGTATTAAAAAATTATAAGCTCGACAAAAAAACCTCCATCTTATTTTCACCCGTCTTTGAAAAGCTAAAATTAAAAGATTTAACTAAATGGATCTTGGAGGATAATCTTCCTGTCCGACTACATACACAGTTGCATAAATATATTTGGGACAAAAAAACGATTGGTGTTTGACTAGTTTTTCTCAAGTTAAAACTAAGCAAAGACCTAGTCAACTAATGCTCATGTATAAACAAGATATACGAAAAAAACTGCTCACCTGGTATGACAAAACAAAACGAAGCTTACCCTGGAGAAAGACAAAAGATCCCTATAAAATTTGGGTTTCCGAAATCATGCTCCAACAGACACAAGTTAAAACTGTAATCCCATACTACGAACGCTGGATCAAAACTCTTCCATCTATAAAAAGACTAGCAAATGCACCAGAGCAGAAAGTTTTAAAACTCTGGGAGGGACTTGGTTATTATTCAAGGGCTAAAAACCTTAAAAAATCTGCAAAAATTATTAATGAGGAAATGAATGGTAAATTGCCTAAGACAGTCAAGGGTTTACAAAGCCTTCCTGGAATCGGCCGCTATACTGCCGGTGCCATATCCAGTATTGCATTTGGATTAAAAGCGCCTGTTCTGGATGGCAATGTTAAGCGCGTCCTATCCAGATTATTCTGTATTAACGAAAATGGAGCTACCTCAGCATCCGAAAATCTTCTATGGGAAAAAGCTACCAACCTAATTTCAGTTAGTAGACCTGGAGATTTTAATCAAGCCCTTATGGAATTAGGAGCAACTGTATGCATCCCAAAATCACCGATATGTCAAAAGTGTCCAATACAAACTACCTGTAAAGCATTCCTCAAAAACAGAGTAAATGAATTTCCTCCTTCCAAAAAAAAGGTTCCTTCCAAAAATATTGAAGTTAGTGCAGGCATTATCATTAAAAATAAAAAGGTCTACATTCAACAAAGGTCAAAAGACGGCTTGATGGGAGGACTCTGGGAGTTTCCTGGAGGAAAAAGAGAAAAAAACGAGTCCATCGAAGAATGTTTAAAGCGTGAAATTAAAGAAGAACTTGGAGTTGGTGTTGTTACTCTAAAAAAAGTGATGACCATCAAACATAATTACACCCAATTCCGTGTAACTTTAAATGTATTCACTTGCGGATTACAAAAAAAAAAAATCAGACCTAATGGGTGCGAGCAGTGGAAATGGGTTTCATTCTCAAATTTGAAAAAATATCCTTTTCCTGCTGCCAATGTTAAAATTGTAAAGTATCTAATCGAAAAATAGACCATCTCACCTAAAACATCTTTAAAAAAAATGAATCCCGGAATCAAAGTAACCCTTGTTGGAACTGCTTCTAATCTTATACTTTCAATTATTAAATTCATTGGAGGTATCGTTGGTAATAGTGCAGCTTTGGTAGCCGATGCGGTTCACTCTATTTCCGATCTATTAACCGATGTAATCGTATTAATCACGCTCAAGATAGGCCAAAAACCTAAAGACGATAACCACCCTTATGGCCACGGAAAAGCTGAGTCGCTTGGAACTACGGCTATTGGGTTTTTTATTATTTCTGCCGGATTGGGCTTAGCCTATGAAGCTTGGGATATCATTCAATCTGGATTATCCCGTACTCCAGAATTACTAGCAGCTGGCACTGCATTGATTTCTATTTTTATCAAGGAATGGTTATTCCGCTACACACGTTCGGTTGGCAAAAAATCAAGTAGCTCCATACTTCTTGCTAATGCCTGGCACCATCGATCTGATGCCATATCATCTATCGCTGCTCTAATTGGTATTATAGGCTCAATAGCAGGATTCCCCGTTTTAGATCCTATCGCTTCAGCAATGGTCTCCTTTATGATTATTAAAGTGGGTTACGAACTAACCCTTGGAGGTTTTCGTGACTTGATGGATACAGCACTCAACGAAAAAGATACTCAAAAACTTCAAGCTACAATAGATAGCATTTCTGGTGTCATAAAATCTCACGATTTACGAACCCGAAAAATAGGTGAAGAGATTCTAATGGATGTCCATATTCAGGTAGATAGTGACCTAACTGTAACCGAGGGGCATGAAGTAGGTGAAAGAGTTCGCAGGCAATTGATTAAAAACTATCCAAATACTCAAGATGTTCTAGTCCATGTAGACAGCTATGACGATAGTAAATTAGAGTCTATTTACAATATTTCTAGGAATGATGTCGAAATACTGCTTGCCCCAATACTCGCTAACACTGAGAAAACACTGAAAAAAACACAACTGCGAGTACACCACCTTAAAGGAAAAAATATTATAGAACTTTATTTACATGGAGAACCTACAAAAACAATTGCCGAAATCGAATCCTGCCTTAAGGAAGTGAAAAAAAATCTTTTAAAAAATAAAAATATAGATGGTGTTAAATTGTATTTGGAGGTCGAATCGAATAGTGATTACTTAACAAAGTAAGTATCCTTATCAGAAAAAACAGGGGGACTATGAAGGTTGAGCATGCACATTGGCTGATCGTCTGTTGAAAACTGATGTACAACTCCAGGAGGAACTCTAAAAAAGCACCCCTCTGTTAACTTATAATTGTTTCCATCAAGAACTGCCTTCCCAGTACCTGAAACTACGTAATATAACTCCTCGCCCTTTTTATGATAACTTGGTTTTTTAACCTGAAATGGTTCCATACGCACCATATAAGCAGAAAACTGCTCGCATGCCTCACGAGGTAAAAGCTGGTCAATCTGAATTCCTTTTAGAATAAAGGAGTCCGCATTACCTGGTTCTAAGAACACTATCTTATTTTTTTTTACCATTTGCCCTTACAAGCAAGTTCATCATAACCTGGAACAAATGTATACTGAATGAGTTTTTGTATCATATTTTGAAATTGCTTCATATGTTAAATCAAAAATTTTAATATTTTCATCCGTTATCCAATTCCCCTCTTCATCTTTAGTAAAACTAGGATCTAATCTAAAATCATGAGTAATAACAGGTATAAGATCTTTAGTAATTAAAATATCTGTTTCATAAGCGTTAATAGCGTTATCAAACAAATATTTA
>CAZOYP010000006.1:0-40658 GCA_964584125.1 uncultured Nitrospinaceae bacterium
TATGGACTTCACGCAATTCGATAAACTTATCTAAAATACTTTCCCAATTCTTATTTCGTGCAAAATCATCGTCAGAAATAAAAAATGAACTCAATCCTTGATTGACATTTTCACGGATAATACTTTCAATACTTTCGATTGAACGTTGCCTAGATTTTTGTCCTTGAACATTTATTATAGTGCAAAAAGAACAAGTAAAAGGGCAACCACGGCCAGCGTCGAAACTCGTCGTTGAGCCTGCTGTCAAAGAAATTCTTTCTTTAGGGAGTAACGGCATTGCAACATTATCGATATTCGGTAAATCATCTAAAAAATTGTAGATTGGTTCGAGTTTGTCGTTAGCCGCATCAATTAAAACTTGCCCGAGTCGACCTTCGGCTTCTCCTGAAAAAATTGAAACACCAATATCTAGGGCCTCTTGAATATAATCATCGTGGTCCTTTAGCATTGACATTACTCCCGACACATGAAAACCGCCAACAGCAACTTTAATTCCCCTTGCTCGCAAGGGTTTGGCAATATCCAATGAACGGGGAAACTGATTTGATTGCACGCCAACAAGCATCAGCATTCCGTCATCTGATTTTTCTATTAAAGAAGCAATTTTCCCCGTATTGATGTGAGTATTTGCTTCGTCAAATGCGTGAATTTCTAATTTAATATTTTCCCCTAACAACTTTTCGTTGTCGCATTCAACTGCCAAACCATAAAGACAAGCTAATGAGTTTGCTGGCATCGATGAGCGAAGCCACTGGATCACATAACCGTCATCGTCATAATGAGAAGGTTTAACTAAAACAAGAGTAAATTTTTTTTCATTTTGCATTATGTAGCTCGATATTATGATTGAAAAAATTAATCGATAGCCATTTTTAATATCTCAGCTTTAATAAAAAGACTCTAAGAGAGTTTACTATTAAGAAAAAAATCTTTTTATAGGTAAATTAAAAATGTGGAGAAAGAGTATCTCTTTGTGTATTTAAAATATACCTATAATCCTTTTCCATAGACTTTTTTTATTTGATAATTTATCCAATTCACCTTTCGCTGACGTGTTTCCGCCCTCAGAAGCAAGTTGGAACCATTTGACTGCTTCTTTATCATCCTTTAAAACTCCTTCCCCATTGGAATACATTAGTCCTAATTTATATTGGGAATCCCCATCTCCCTTTTCTGCGGCAAGTCTATACCACTTAACAGCCTCCTTAAAATCTTGTGTAACCCCGTCTCCTTTTTCGTACATCACCGCAATATTATATTGTCCCAAAACATACCCTTGACTTGCGGCAAGTTGGTACCACTTAGCTGCTTCTTTTTGGTTTTGTGGAACCCCATCCCCTTTATCATACTTGACCCCTATGTTATATTGTCCTAAAACCAAACCCTGGTCAGCAGCTAACTTCCACCATTTGATCGCTTCCAAAGTATCTTTTTCTATTCCTTGTCCATTCGAATACATTAATCCTAGATTGTATTGGGCTTCTGCATCTCCCTGTTCCGCAGCAAGTTGATACCACTTAATAGCCTCTTTAAAATCTTGTGTAACCCCATCTCCTTGTTTATATATTAAGGCTAAGATAGTCTGCGCTTCAATTAGATCCTGGTCCGCCGCAAGGCGAAACCACTTGGTCGCTTCTATCGAATCTTTGTCTATTCCTTTCCCATGAGCATACATTAAGCCTAAATTATATTGTGCTTTAGTGAGTCCTTGGTTTGCTGCAAGGCGATACCATCTGATCGCTTCCGTAAAGTTTTTCGGAGTCCCTTGCCCTTTCTCTAGCATCATTCCCAAATTAATTTGTGCCTCTGCAACTCCTTTATCCGCTAAACCGAAGAATAGTTGATATGCCTTATCAAATTCCTTTTTATTAAACGCACCTAAAGCACCTTGAAAGCGATCTGAAACACTTAAATTATCCCAATCGCCATTAGAGATAATATTTGCCTGGCTACTACTCCCAGAAATCTCAGAATCCATAGAGCTTGATTCGAAATTTTTCTGCGATTCTTTTTCAAGAAGAAAGTTTAATTTTTCTTGAGCTTTAGTGAGACCTTGACCTGCTGCAATGCGATACCATCTGATTGCTTCCTCAAAATCCTGCGGAACTCCTTGCCCTTTCTCCAGCATCATTCCCAAATTAATTTGTGCCTCTGCAACTCCTTTATCTGCTAAATCGAAAAATAATTCGTGTGCTTTTGAGAACTCTTTTTTAGTTAACGAATTTAAAGCTGCGTGAAAACGTTCAGAATCGCTTATATAATTAGGAGCTCCGGTAAGTTTTTCTTCGGTATAACGAGCCCCATCAAAAGCATCTCCCCTAAAAGAATTGCTGCTAGCGCTCGAATCTTCGGTATAACGAGCCCCATCAAAAGCATCTCCCCTAAAAGAATTGCTGCTAGCGCTCGAATCTAGGGAACTATCGCTAGGGCTAGAGACATTGTCTTGAAAATTTTTCTGTGGTTTGATTAGAAGTGCATTTAATTTTTCTTGCGCTTTAACGATTCCCTGTTCTGAAGCAAGCTGATACCACTTGGTTGCTTTTTGAAAATCTTTTTGAACACCTTTTCCTTTTTCGTACATCCATCCTAAGTTGGTTTGGGCTTTACCTTCTCCTTGCTCGGCAGCAAGCTCCCACCATTTAATTGCCTTAATATTATCTTTTGTAATCCCTTTTCCCTTACCGTACATCAACCCTAAATTATATTGAGCTGTAGCAACGCCCTTTTCTGCTAAGTTTAAAAATAATCGGTGTGCGGTTTTATAATCTTCCTTATTAAAAGCATTTAACCCGTCCTGCAAAGTTTCAGCATTTACTTGAAAAGAATTGTCAACCAAGCCTTTAGGAACCTTTATAGATTTTTTTTTAACCTTATCCTGTAAGAGAAAATTTAATTTTTCTTGTGCTTTAGCAATTCCCTGATCTGCAGCAAGCTGATACCACTTAGTTGCTTTTTGAAAATCTTTTTGAACACCTTTTCCTTTTTCATACATCCACCCTAAGTTGGTTTGGGCTTTACCCTCTCCTTGCTCGGCAGCAAGCTTCCACCATTTAATTGCCTTAATATTATTTTTTTGAACACCTTTTCCTTTACCGTACATCAACCCCAAATTATATTGAGCTTGGGCAAACCCTTTTTCTGCCAATGGGAGCATTAATTTATATGAAGTTTTATAATCTTTTCTATTGTAAGCATCAACAGCCCTTTGGTAGTCATCAATCATAGCATTTGATGGACTAACCCAAAATAACAATAAGGCGATTGTGAAAATGAATGTTAGAATTTTTCTATTCATTTTTACCACTTTAGGTTTGCTAAACATAGTTCAGAATAGGTAAGTTAATTTAAATTTTTATCTCTCACATTTCTATTAGAAAAAGTATCTTGTTCTGTTTTGACATTAACTAGGTTCTTTAACGACATATGGTCGTGAAATATAAAGTAAAGACCTCCAATAAGTATTACTCCGGCACTCAAAATCCACCCAACCATACCAAAGCTAACAGACTTAGCTTCAGACTCCCCCATGATCTCATATAATGCAATGAATACCCCCGCATTATATGAACCCAAAAAACCAGGTGTAGGGACCACGGTTATGCAGATGGCTACCATGACGGTAAGAATGAGAAGCGATGGAATGGTTTTATACTGCAAATCAAAAGCATAATATAAAGGATATAGGTAAAAAATATTCGCGACCCAAACAAGAGCCGAAGAAACACTGATTTTTGCCAACGCCGTGAAATTTTTGACAACCTCGCAACTCATAGCAAATTCATCAACAAAGAGTTTAATTTTATTTTTCCATTTTTTATTCATAAAACTTGTAAACCAACAAACTAGCTTCATTACCATTTCTTTATAATTTAGAAGAAAATATATAAAAGCTATTAGAGCAACAACCGCCAATGCACAAAATTGACCAAACTGGATTGCCATTTCTTGCACCGAAAATCCTGAAAATTTAAGATCAGATGCAAATACACTGGACTCGAACCAGAAAACCCATATGACTATAAAAATAAGCATTATCATATCGAAAAGCCGCTCCATAATAATCGATGCAAACGCAGCAGAAAAAGTAATGTCAGATTTTCTAGAAAGGAGATAGGGGCGCAATATTTCGGCGGCACGAGCTGGCAAAAAATTTCCCAAAAACCCAACCATCAAGGGCGAATATAGTTCGTGAACATTTACTTTTAATGAAGTTTCTAAAAGAACTTTCCAACGATAAGCTCGAAATATATAGCTTAACAACAGTATGACAATAGCTGGTAGGAGATAAATGTGGTCCATCTCCTTAAATGAATAAATGACTTCACTGAAAGATACATTGCGCAATGTGTAATATAGCGCTACAAGAGCTATGGCTAGCCCAAAGATAAGTTGCTGGTATCGTTTCAAGGTAAGTCCGCGAGGATTATTTTTGCGGCTTGAATATCTTTTTTAATCTGTCCGACCAATTGATCAGCAGATTTAAACTTTACTTCACTTCGTATACGGCGAACGAAAATGACTTCTATTTCTTGGCCGTAAATTTTTCCTTCAAAGTCAAAAATATGCGCCTCAACACTTAAGGTATCACGGTTAAACGTAGGATTAAACCCAACATTTACCACACCATTATATTTTGTTCCTTGATGTTTAATAGAAACAGCATAAACCCCAATTCCTGGTATTTTAACTCGACTAGTGTCTAAATTAGCTGTTGGGAACCCAATCTTCTGGCCTGTTTTATAGCCTTCCACAACGGGACCCGGAATAGAGTAATGGCGACCTAAAAACTCACCTGCAGCTTCCACCTTCCCGTCTTCAATAAGTTCCCTAACATAAGAACTACTCACAAGATGTCCATTGAGCTTGACTGGGTCTATGATATGAGTATGAAACCCGTACTCTTTACCCATTTGCTTTAGATAGCGAACTGTTCCCTCTCTACCTCTTCCAAAAGCATAATCAAATCCGACTACAATTTCCCTGGCCTCAATCCGTTTAACCAATATATCATGAGCAAATTCTCTAGGTCGCTGATCAGAAAATTGACGCGTAAAGTCAGCACATATGACCAGCTCAATACCGCATTCCTCAATCAACTCCATCTTCTTCCTAAATGTCGTCAGTAGTGGTGGCACTTTACCTGGGGCAAGGATCTTAAGTGGATGTGGCTCAAAAGTGAATGCAATAGAAGTCCCTTTATTTTTCTTAGCCAACTGAGCAGTTTTTCTGAAAAGAATTTGATGACCCACATGCACACCATCAAAGTTACCTATGGCAACAACCGGGTAAGGAATCGAGTCCGAAATATTTTTTACACCACGAATTATTTTCATTCTTACATTTTAGTCGTAAAAACTTTGTGCCAACAAACATTAAATTCCCAACCTAAGTACCAGTAGAAAACAAAAGAATAGTTTGATACACTCACTCCTCCCATAAAGGAGGAGTTCCTAATGTTTGATATTGGATTTTTTGAATTGCTGGTCATTATGGCCATTGCGGTTGTCGTTATCGGGCCACAAAACCTTCCTCGTCTAGCCAAATCCATCGGGAAAGGCTGGGGCGAATTCCAGAGCACCTTCAATGACCTTAAAAAGGATGTGATGGACGAAGCGGAGGGCTTGAGACAATCAACCGATATCGATAAATTAGAACAAGATATTGGAGCAGCAACTAAAGTTGATGTCGACGTTAATTTAAGCATGAATGACATCAACTACGATTCTAAACCATCGGATCAAGAAAAATCCTAAACTTCTATTTAAAAATGACCACCCAAGGTCTTTACGCTTAGTGATAAGCTCCGTCTCATTCCATCCGTTTATATCCAGTCTTCCTATAGCACTGTTATTTGCTGGAGCGCTGCTTTTATTACTAGCCTATAAAAGAGGCGAGAAGGATAACACAGGACCTGCCTCTTTCAACCTAAGTATGGGGTTTATTGCCGCGCTGATGGCCGATTTTTCGGGAATGATCTCTGTGGACATTCATTCTTGGAATACGGTAACAATTTTAGGTCATCAGGGCTATTCTTTTCTTGCAACAGTATTATTCGGTTTTGCTCTTGGCTGGTCCTACACAAACCCTTTCTCAAAAACGGCTCTATTAATTTACATTATGTGTATCTTGGCTATGTTCGCAAGTGTATATTCTGGGTACCAGTTAGTATTTTTATAAAACCTTACTGATTAGTCTATTTAGCTTCAATTTCCACTAGGAAGGTTAAATCTGTGAACTAGCTCCCCTCCATAGAATCCTGCATTCAAGACAGTAAATAATCCTAACATCAATAGAATATGATGAAGAACATTACACCATGTTTTGTTTCTAAATCTGGATAACAAAATCACAAAAAAAAATATAAGTATTGTCGATAAAGCAAAAATCATGTGGTTAGCGACAAATGGTTTAAGTTCATCCTTTAGCTCGAGGCTCATCAGGCCAAGGAATCCGATCACTGCAACTGGAATAGAACACCAGAAACCAACTTTTATGTTAAATGAACCCGCTTGAGATACGAATTCTTCTCCTCTAAAATTTCCATACAGCTCAAATAAAATCCCAGTCACCAAAAGACCAATCGGAAAATGAACTAATAGAGGATGTAATTTGGCAAAAAACATTTTTTACGTCCTATTTCTTAGAATAGCAACGCCGAGTCAATTCCGAAAGAATTACTCCTGCGGCAACGGCGACGTTAAGAGATTGAATTTTCTCTGCGCCAGATATTCGCACAACTTGATCACATCGGTTTTTTACAGTTGAAGAAAGGCCTTCTTGTTCATTCCCAAATACAACGACACAGGGAAAACGTATCTCAATATCATAAAGCGACTGTTTAGCATTCAAATCAGTTCCTATGACATAGATATTTCTCGACATAAAATCTCTCAAAGCAGAAGCGAGATCCGTACATTGATATATGGGAGTAATTTCCATAGCACCTTCTGCAGTCCTTGCGGCAGATGAACTCAGCTTAGCCTGGCCTTCTTGATTCGAAATTATCATTCCCTCTACACCGAAAAATGCACAGGTTCTTAAAATCGCCCCCAGGTTATGTGTGTTCCCTATACAATCAAGCGCCACAGCAATACCCTTCTTTCCCAGGCCACTCTTAATAAAAGGGTACACAGAAGATGGGATAATTGGGCGGACCACCATAACGATACCTTCATGATGAGTTGCAGAAGCCACTTTGTTCAAAGAATCTAGGTCTAACTCCCTATATGGTAGCTTTTTAACAGCACACCATTTTTTCACAGATCCCAATGCAGAAGAACGTTGTTTAGAAAAAAACAAGCGGCAAAGATCGTCTGGGCGGCTCTTAAAAAACTGCATACAGGTATTCCATCCATATAAAGTGAATTCTGTATCTTTCAGACGCTTAGGCTCTAGCTGTATAGATTGATTAGTCATTTTATTAGCAGGCAAGTTAACCCAAATGATAGTAAATCAACCGTGACCACTCGCCATAAAGCTTTCGGAGGATTCAAATTTGGGTTTTGGTAAGTGGGCAACTCGCTCAAAAAAGATACGCACACTTTGAATAAGATCATCAATTGTAAGCAAATGATAAAGGGAACTTCGAAAGGCTGCAGCCCCTGGATAACCATAAACAAGCCATGAAGCAAACTTTCTGATAAAAATCATTGTGTTGCGCAAGTCATATTTAGCTCGTAATAATTCAAGGTAGCGAACCAGAACTTCAAAAGGCAATTCAAATTCATTTTTATCGATGCCTATACACTCTTTAAAAATCCATGGATTTCTCAACGCTCCTCGACCGATCATAACAGCATCGACACCAGAATCATCAAGTAACCTTTGAGCTTGTTGCACCGAGCGTATATCACCATTTCCAATAATAGGAATATTTGCACTTTGCTTGACGTCCGCTATTAAATCCCAATCAGCCTTACCGTCATAACCTTGTGTACGTGTTCGCCCATGCACTGCAACCCATTCACATCCAGAGTTATGAGCTGCCCTCACGCATTCATGAATCGTTACTTCATCGTGGCTCCATCCTGTCCGCATTTTAACAGTAAGAGGAAGCTCTATTCCGCGTTTTATTTTTGTTAAAAACTTTTCTAGGTAAGCCGGGTCACGCATCAGCGCTGCGCCACAACCTTTCTTTACAACCTTCTTCACAGGGCACCCTAGGTTAATATCTACAAATGCTGCCCTCGTCTCCTTAACATAATGAGCTGCGTTTATTATATCTTCTTCGGATTCACCAAAGAGCTGAATGCCTACCAAAGATTTAGATTTTGGATGCACTTCTATCATTTTATGAGTTTTTTCTGAGTTATAAAGAAGGCCTTTAGCAGAAACCAACTCGGAAACCAAAACTCCTGCTCCCATTTCATCCATCAATTGACGAAAACAAACATCAGTAATTCCTGCCATAGGTGCAAGCCAAAAGGGACTACGCACACCATCGATCAATTTATCCTGTAATGATTCAATGGGGAAAATATCTTGATTATTTTTTCTATATGAATTCGGGCTGTTCATTGTTTATTCTCAATTTTATTCATATAAGGTTGGAAGTGAGGCGGGTTAATTGCTGTTAATTGTATTTTTCTACCAAAACATTGAAACTTCATGCGCCTATGATGCAGATTATATTCTTGTTCTGAAACTTTCCCATGGCCATAAACAGAATCATTATAAATAGGGAGACCAACACTCGCTAGATGAACTCTAATCTGGTTTGTGCGGCCAGAACGCGGGATTACTCTCAGCAAGGAGCGATCATTGATTGATGTTAGCCATTCAACATCCGTTCGCGCAGATTGAGAACCGGGGGTCCCTTCACTTATAATCCGTTTTGATGCTGTAAGTTTTGCGATTGCTTTGTCTATTGTAAATTGTTTTGATTTTGGAATACCTTCTACCAATGCAAAGTATTCCTTCTCAACTCGATTTTGTTTAAATTCTTGCATGAGAAAAGCTGCAGCTTTTTGTGTTCGAGCAAATACAATTACTCCCGTTGTCGTAACATCAAGCCTTTGAATAGGACGAGGAACTTCATAGGGGTACACATTCTTTAAAATCTCTGTCATTGAGTTCTGAAAGTATCGACCACAAGGGTGTACCGGAATAGGAGCTCTTTTATTAAATGCACGAATATCTTTGTCTTCGTAGATAACATCTAAAGTCCTATCTGCCGCTGGCTCTATTCGGAAACCTGCGTTTGTAACAGTAAGGTCGCTGACTCTTAATTTCTGGCCGAGTAAAGCTACCTTGCCATTAACAATAATTTTACCCGCAAGAATCTGACGAGACCATTCTTCTTCATCTTGATAAGAAAATCGCTTTGCAAAATATTTTTCTATAGAGAAACCATCATATTTAGAAGGGACATGAGACCGGTAAATCTGTTCAGTTGGAGGAAGCGTATGTAATCGGGTCATGAAAAAATTAAAGGGGAATAATATTAGACAGAGGGGCCACTTAGTTAGTTAATTCCATTGAGGGTTCACTGGAGCTTTAGTCAGATACTGATATTTATCCCCTAAAGAATTGACTGCATTAGGCCAAATCATTTTTTCCGAATCTAGGAAAATAAATTGTTCATTGGCACTCTGGATCAGCCAGCTATTTTGTTCCATCTCTCGATCTAACTGACCACTCGACCAGCCAGAGTAACCTAAATAAAATCGAATATTTTCCTCAGGATTCTCGATATCCAGATAAAGCGATTCAAGAACATCCAAATTACTCCCTAGGTAAACACCCGAGCATACTTTATCTAGATCAACAACGTCTCTAGACGAACGATAGAGATAAAAAACCATCGATTGAGAAACAGGACCACCAACGTAGACCTTTTCGTTATAAGACCTAAGAATATCAATCCCCGAAAATAAGTCCGTTGCTTTTAATTCAGTCGAACGATTTATCACTAACCCGAAAGAACCCTGATCACTATGATCACATAGCAAAACCACTGTTCGTGAAAAATTAGGATCCGGCAAAACCGGATTGGCAATAAGCAATGATCCTTTCGCAAACTCCTTATTTTTAAAATCTTCAGGGAATTCCATAAATTTAAAAGACAATAATTAAGTGTATATTAAATTATAGATTTAGTGACTCGAGTTTGCGAAAGTTGGGACAATTTCTGGCGTCCTCTTTGGCCTCTGCCGAAGCGAAATTATTATCCATATAAAATGCTACCAAATTCGGGAAAAGTTTGGATACAGCGAGTGCCATTAAACCATCATCTCCAATTTCATTTTGAGCCAAATCTAACTCCTCCAATTGGTTCAAACAATTTTCTTTTGCAAAAAATCTGGCACCTTCATTTTTAACTAAATTTCGATAAACATTTAGCGTTTTTAGTTTCTTCAACATAGTTGAACGACAAACTGCACGGATGCCCTCGGGACCTAAGTCATTCCCACCTAACTCCAGCCATTGAAGCTTGGAAAATACGGGCGATTCAGCCAGAAGTTTCGCACCCTCGTCTCCAATTCGGTTTCCCCCAAGGTTTAATCGCTTTAAATTAGACAAACGTTCGTCCTTTGAAAAAATTGTCATTCCATTACTTCCAACGCAATACCCTTTAAGATCAAGCTCCCTTCCATTAGCAGAGAGACGCTCCAAAATTACTTTTCCCATCGTTTCTCTTAAATTTTCTCCGGTTAAACCACAAGGTTCAGCCGGCTTGTATATCTGAAAGTGTGAAATAGATGGCATAACAAATCCCTTTATTTAGCAAATAACATCTCACCCGCCCAGAATTCCAGGCCCATAAAGAGCTAAAGAACGGAAAATGTTGATTTTAAGGTTAAAACACGAACTTGCTTTTTTACAACTAGGCTATTATAAGGTTGACAGAAAATCAATAATATTTTAGATTCCAAGGTTTTACTATAGAGGTTTCGTAATGGAATTAGATTTTGAAAAAATGGAGGGACTTATTCCGGCAATTATACAAGATGCTGAATCTGGTAAAGTCCTGATGCTGGCGTATATGAATAAAATCGCATGGAGTAAAACACAAGAAACAGGAAAAGCTTGGTTTTATAGCCGGTCTCGAGATAAGCAGTGGATGAAAGGGGAAGAAAGCGGCAACGTCCAGATCGTAAAAGAGGTCTTTGTAGATTGTGATAACGATACCGTCTTACTTAAGGTGGAACAGGTAGGTAAAGCCGCCTGCCATAAAGGTTATGTTAGTTGTTTTTTTCGAAAAATCAATGGCGAGGTAAAAGTCGTTGATGAAAAAATATTTGACCCTGACAAAGTTTATAAAAAATCTTAAACATATCAATAAAACTGATCTATAGATTCTAATAGATCCTAATTTGTTGAAGAAGGCAATTTATGAGTAAAAATGTTTTAAAACTCGGCATTCCAAAAGGAAGTCTTGAAGAAGCCACCGTTAATCTGTTTGCTAAAGCTGGATATAATATAAAAATAAAGAATAGATCTTATTTCCCGTCAATTGATGATAGTGAAATCGAATGTATGTTAATTCGAGCCCAGGAAATCGCACGATATGTAGAAAACGGTGTCCTTGATGCGGGACTAACAGGTAAGGATTGGATTCAAGAAAATCGTGCTGATGTTGTCGAAATTGCAGACCTAGTTTATTCCAAAACATCATCAAGGCCTGTACGATGGGTTCTTGCTGTTCCTAACGAATCACCCATTCAATCAGTTAAAGACTTACAAGGAAAACGAATAGCTACTGAAGCCGTTAACATGACCATCGATTATCTTAAAAAACATGGGGTAACAGCAGATGTCGAATTTTCTTGGGGAGCCACTGAAGTCAAACCACCCAAGCTTGTAGATGCTATTGTCGAGATCACAGAAACGGGAAGTTCTCTCAGGGCTAACAACCTAAGAATTATTGAAACCCTGATGGAATCAAACACAAAATTTGTTATGAACAAAGAAGCTTGCAGCGATTCATGGAAAAAGAAAAAAGTTGAAAGGCTTGTGATGATGCTCAAAAGTGCAATGGCTGCAAATGGACAAGTAGGACTTATGATGAACGTGCCCAAAGAAAAACTGGATGAAGTTGTGAAAATCCTCCCTGAAGGTAAAAAACCTACAATTGCTGAGCTGACTGATTCAAAATGGGTTGACCTCTCTGTGATTCTGGAAGAAAAACTAGTTCGCGAGATAGCACCCGACCTTAAGACAATTGGTGCCGAAGATATAGTGGAGTACTCCATCAATAAAATCATTCATTAAAGAATATCTTGGCGAGCACTGGATTAACGCCAATTATGGAAGAAGATCAAGACAATTCAAATATCCAAATAAACGCCGAAAGTTCATCTGCAGAGGTCAATTGTTCTCCACAACAAAAAGACCTTCTTGCAACAGAGAAATCACCAGAGTCAGAAAAAGAAAAACACATTGATAAAGATTCTAGTTTAGACAAAAAAGACACTCGTGGGAAAGGTTCGCTTTTATTTCTAACTCTAATAATTACATTGGCCATAGGTTTTTACTTTTTTACTAAGAAAAATAATGGGGATTTCTTTACTTACTTTCCCGAAGATTTTAAAAAATTGTTTTTAACCACAACAAAAACAAAAAGTACTCTTGATAACGAGCTAGAAAAAAAACCTTTGACATCGTTTCAAGAAGTTCCCAAGAAAATTGAAGGAACAGGCTCTCCTGATACTCAATTAAACGAGATGCGCACTACATCAGAGGAAGAGATAGTGGAAAAAGAAAGCTTTTCTGTTACTAAACCCAATAAGAAGTCTGCTAGATCAAGTAAAAAAGAGGTGGTTGATGAGAAAAACTCTCTTGATATACAACCCAAAGGAATACCTTCTAAGTTGCCTGGGAAAACTATCGAACAGACAAAAACAACAAACACTTTTGATCAAACGACTAATGAAAATAAAAAAACCATTAACGTCCTCAGAGATGAGATACGGTCTCTTAAATCCGAACTCAAAGAAAAAAACTCCTCAATTTTTCAAAAATTGCGACCTAAAAATCCTGATGCCACTCCTGGTGTTGTAAAAGAATCCATATCTAAAACAAAAGCTTCTTCAGAAACCTCTTTACCCACTAAAGCCAAATCATTGATCCCACAAAACTATCCTCAAAGAAGTAAAGAAGTTCAAGCCTATCTTGACTTTATTGAAAATACGGGGAGAAAGTTTTTTGAACTAATTAAAGATGGCTGGGAAAGCTTAAAAAAATTAGCTATTGAATTTGAAAAAAAATACCTAAAAGAGTACTGAAAAATGTTCGGACTACTTTCAAGTTTTCAAAAAAATACTCTCTCCCAAACTAAATAAGCAAATACAACTATTTTAGATATACCAACTAAATCACCTGTTTTTTTTTAGCCACATTTAAATAAATTTAATTGGATGTTTTTTTGATATTATTCCCCATTGATAGCATAAGTTATTAAAATGAGTCAAACCATCTATTGCCATTTCATCCAAGTCATATTCAATTTTTTTTTCTAAATAATTCTCTAATACTTCAATATTAACGCTGGCTAATCCTTTGTAATTTCGAACAATTTCTTTAATCCTTTTACAGCCTTCCATCTTAGCTTCTTGAATGAATTTTTTTTGAATTGAATTTAGGGAAATTTTTTTTCGCACCGCTATTACAGCATGGACAAAAGTTTTTCCTGTCTGCCGAAACCACTCCTCGCTAAGGTCATAAACTGTTATGCTTGGATCCAGATCACTTAATTTAAAAGCTGGGTCTCCTATTACTAGAGCAGCTGAATGGTCAACCAACATTGATTCTAGGTCTGGATGAAAAGAGTGGATAGAAACATCCGAATTAAACAAAAATAATATTTTAAGAAGGGCCACCGATGTTCGAGAACGGTTATCTATAGCAATAGAACTAATTTCGTTAATAGGTTTTTTTGTTAAAAACAATACGGTTCCCACTTCACCTCGTGAAGCGATACATACATCTGGAACTAACCGATAGCTATTGGCCGATTTAAAATACTCAACTGAAGGAATCATAGCCAAGTCTAAGTCACTTGATTTTAATCGGTCTGCAAGAGCAGCAGGCGAATCCGTAAATAATTGAAAACCCACATTCACAGCCTGTTCCTCCAAGGGTAAAAGAAGAGGACTTGCATTTAGGAAATTATGGATTCCAAACCTAAGTAATGGTTGCGTCATAGTTAAAAAAGGGGGTAAAGGACGCAAGGTCCTCCACCCCCTAAAAAAAACTAAAAAAAACTTTAGATAAACATCGGTGCTAGCACTAACGCTACTATCGACATCAATTTAATAAGAATGTTCATCGCTGGCCCGGAAGTATCCTTAAGTGGATCACCAACTGTATCACCAACAACCGTTGAGTTGTATGCATCTGACCCTTTACCGCCCAAATTCCCAGCTTCTACATGTTTTTTGGCATTATCCCATGCACCGCCTCCGTTTGACATAAACAATGCAAGCAACACGCCTACCAAAGTAGCACCCATAAGCATACCACCTAAAGCCTCTGCCCCTAATAGGAGCCCTATCAATATAGGCATAACAATAGCGATAACACCCGGCATAACCATCTCTCTTAAGGCTGACTGAGTACTAATATCGATACATTTAGCGCTATCTGGTTTCCCTGTACCCTCCATTAGGCCAGGAATTTCTTTAAACTGCCTACGGATTTCATTCACCATATCCATAGCGCCCTTACCTACTGATGTCATTGTAAGCGCTGCAACAAAAAATGGTATAACACCACCTATGAATACCCCTATGACAACCTTGTGTTGAGTGATATCAATGGATTCAATGTTAGCTGCTTGAGTAAATGCCGAGAAAAGTGCTAATGCGGTTAGTGCCGCTGAACCAATGGCAAACCCTTTACCGATAGCAGCGGTGGTATTTCCAACTGCATCTAGCCCATCAGTTATTTTTCGTGTCTCTTCACCTAGACCTGACATTTCAGAAATACCGCCTGCATTGTCAGCAATCGGTCCATATGCATCCACCGACATGGTAATACCAACTGTGGCTAGCATTCCAACGGCAGCCAAAGCAACTCCATAAAGACCCGCAAAAACCGAACCAAAGTATATAGCAATTGTTATTATTATTACCGGTATGGCACAACTTTCCATCGCAACAGCAAGTCCTGTAATCATTACAGTTGCCACTCCAGTTTCACTTGATTCAGCAATTTTCACAACAGGAGAACCCGCCGTGTAATATTCGGTAACTAATCCGATCGCAATACCGGCAAAACAACCAACCGCTAGCGCAATAAAAACACCTGACGATAAACCCATAACCTTAATCACAAAAAATGCCACAAATAGCATTGCTCCAGCACTTACAAATGTACAATTACGTAATGCAGCTGATGGATCCTGATCCTCCAAGGCATCCATTGCACGAATACCTATAATCGATGCAATAAGACCTACCATGGCAACAATGAGAGGCAAAGCCATATACTCAAATTTCATGGCGGACATACTGGCACCAATGGCAATAGCGGCAATCATAGAACCACAATAAGATTCAAAAATATCTGCACCAAGACCAGCAGTATCACCAACGCAATCTCCTACGTTATCTGCAATTACTCCAGGGTTTCTTGGATCATCTTCTGGAATGCCTGCTTCAACCTTACCTACAAGGTCTGAACCAACATCTGCAATTTTTGTATATATACCACCACCGACACGAGCAAAAAGAGCAATTGAGCTAGCGCCCATGGCAAATCCGCTAATAACACTTACAGAGTCACTCTTACCAAATAAAAGGAAAAGTCCGCCAACCCCCACTAATCCCAAACTGGCAACGCTTAAGCCCATAACAGCTCCACCGTTAAAGGCAATATTAAGTGCCTTAGCCTTGCCACCATCCGAAGCAGCTTGAGCAGTTCTCACATTTGCAGTGGTAGCAGCATTCATCCCAAAGAATCCCGCAAGCATAGAACAACCAGCACCAATAGCATAAGAGACAGATGTCCAAAAACCTATCCAAAAACCTTTTTGAGATGAAATAACAATCATGAGAAGAATGAAAACTCCTCCCACAAAATAACCAAGAATTTTGTATTCTCGCGATAGAAAAACCATCGCACCTTCATGGATGGACTCTGCAATTTCCTTCATTTTCTCGCTACCATCTGATTGTTCATCAACCTTCTCGTAAATTTTCCAGGCCACGATCAAACCAAAAATACCGAATACCACTGCAAAATATGAATAATTTTGCGATATGTTCAACGTCGCCATGAAAACATAGGCTCCCATTGCAACAACAAGAAACATCAACTCTCCTTTATACTCCTTTACCATTCTCAGTTTTCCTCCGTTTGATTATTACGTTTATTCATTTCAACCAGCATCTCCTCAACTCTAAGCACCGCTCCTTCTACAACCTCATCTAGGAGCTTATTCTCTTCTTCAGTGAATGGGGTCAACACATAGTCGACTATATCATCCGAGTCATCTGGTCGACCCACCCCCACACGAATCCGGTAATACTGATCCGTCCCAAATTTTTCGGTAATTGACCGAACTCCCAACTGACCGGCATCGCCACCCTTCATCTTTATTTTAATTTTTCCAAGTGGTAGATCAATGTCATCATGAATCACAAGAACATTGCTGGGAGAAACCCCGTAAGCAGAAAGAATCAACTTTGCCGCTTGACCACTATTATTCATGTAGGTCATGGGTTTCGCGATCATGACCTGGCAACCTTTTATTTTTCCTTCACCATAGAGAGCCTTGTGTTTACTTTGGGAAAGTACAATCCGTTGTTTTATAGCCAAGCTGTCGGCCACAAGAAAACCAACGTTATGGCGCGTTAATTCGTAACGAGGACCAGGGTTACCTAGCCCAATAATTAAATATACATTGGATATGATTAGCTCTCTTTCCTAGTAGAATCGTCCTTCTTATCCGAATCTGCTTTTGTAGTTGCTGCATCGTCTGTGGCTTCTGCTTCAACCTCTTCAGCCTCTTCCTCAGTTTCCTCTTCTTTAATTTTTTCGAGGTATACGCTGACTATGGCTTCATTAGGCCGGTGTAAAACTTTAATCTTTTCCGAAATGCTAAGATCCGATACATGTAAAACCTGCCCAAGCTCAACACTAGTCACATCCAAGTCGATCGACTGTGGAATATCTGCAGGCAAGCATTCTACATGAAGAGATTTAAGTACCTGATTAACTAAACCCCCCATTTTTTCTCCAGCAGACTTTCCAATCAAATGCACATCGACGCTGACTTTCACCGTCTTGGCGACGTCAACTTCTAAAAAGTCTACGTGAACCCAAAGCTCTTTAAGTGGATGGCTTTGGAATTCCTTTAAAATAACTTTACGCGACTTATTGCCATCAACGTTGAGGTCAATCAAAGCATTATGTCCCTTAGCTTTTAAAATATCTTTAAGATTATCAGGGTGAACCGAGAAGGAGAGGTTATCTTTCAATCCATATAAAACAGCCGGTATTTCTCCGCTTCTTCGCACTTCCTTGGTAGCAACTTTACCCGTTTTTTCTCTTATTTTACCGGTCAATACTTCAGACATTTTTTTCTACTCCTTATAAATCGAATAGTGAACTTACCGACGTTTCTCGGTTAATCCGCAAAATAGCTTCACCCAACAAAGGTGCCACGGATAAAATTTTTATTTTTGAATGGTTTTTCATAGAATCACGAATTGGGATTGTGTTAGTAGTCACAATAGACTTGATTTCTGATTTAGAAATACGCTCTATCGCTGGCCCAGACAAGACAGCATGTGAACAACAAGCATGCACCTCACGAGCCCCCGCTGCCAACAAAGCATCCGTACCCTCCAAAAGAGTTCCAGCGGTGTCGATCATATCATCAACGACAAAGCACACCTTGTCAACAACATCTCCAATGATGTTCATCGCCTTAGCTTCATTCGAAGCTTCTCTACGTTTGTCAATAATGGCAAGGTTGACTCCTAGACGCTTTGCAAAAGCCCTAGCTCGTTCTACCCCACCGGCATCTGGAGAAATAACTATCATATTCTTTAAGTCTAGGGCTTGTAGATAGGGGATCAACACCTTCATTGAAAAAAGGTGGTCCACCGGGATATTGAAGAAACCTTGTATTTGTCCTGCATGAAGATCTACTGTCAACACTCGGTCCGTCCCAGCAGTCACTAGTAAGTCTGCTACCAATTTGGAAGTAATAGGAACCCTTGGTTCGCTCTTTCGATCTTGACGGGCATAACCGTAATAAGGTATCACGGCTGTTATACGCCTTGCAGAGGACCGCTTAAGTGCGTCAATCATAATCAATAGCTCCATCAAGTTTGTGTTTCCTGGATAGCACGTTGGCTGAATCACAAAAACATCACCGCCTCGGACATTTTCTTCAATACGCACATAAATTTCTTTATCGGAAAAGTCTTTGATTACCGTACGACCCAGCTCAATCTTCATGTACTTGCAAATATCCTCTGCAAGCACGAGATTAGCCCTTCCTGAAAAAATAAGGGCTCTGCCATTTAGATTCTGCTCCATACGATACCTAGCTGGTAAAGTTTAAAAAACTTGTTTATCATTAAAAGCTGGGGCGGGAGGATTCGAACCTCCGAATGCAGGCATCAAAAACCTGTGTCTTAACCGCTTGACGACGCCCCAATTTGTATTCGATACTAAGTAAAACTTAATCGCTTCATCAACCCAAAATGCATATGTCACTTTAAGAACTCTCCCTTAAATACAATATTCGCTTTTTAGACTACTTCAAATATGCAACCGTCCAACCCTATTAATTAATTTAGTTATATTGACTTTGGGCAACAAAAAGTTGAGGATAAACTGAGGTCATGTTACTTACATTTGCATTGCTGATAAAAATTCTCCAAGGCTATCCATTCCTATTCCTCATCAGTTAGGGGTAATTCAGGATTTCCTCTGGAAAAAATTCAGAAAAGCTGCCAATTGTTTCCGAAATAACTCTTTCCCAATCTCCATTCAAACCTGCATATGCAACACGGGCCTTCTCCGGGTCATCAAAAATCCCAAAAACGGTGGACCCACTCCCAGATAATAGAACACCTAAAGCGCCCCAAGCTCGTAACTCGTCCTTGACGATTTGGACTTCAGGAAACCTTTGAATCACAACAGGTTCTAAATCATTATATAGGTTTAGCCCTAAGCTTTTAATGTCCGATAAGGATAGGTTTTTCCGCAGGATGCTAATATTATTTGGCCGTTTTGTCAACTTCAATCTTAGGTTCTTATAAACCCAGGAAGTAGCAATAGGAAACCCTGGAAAAACTAATAAAACCTGAAACTTAGAACAAGATTTAAGAGCCTTTAATTGCTCTCCACGACCCATACCCAGAGCGCACGGTGACTTGAGAAAAAATGGAACGTCAGAGCCCAATTCAGCTGCTAATGTCAAGAGTTTTTCTCGTTCGATATTCAAATTCCACAAACGATTTAGTCCCATTAGTACGCCAGCTGCATTACCGCTGCCACCCCCCAACCCAGCACCGAATGGAATTTTTTTTTTCAATCTAATGCTAACTCCTTTACCTTGAACCTGATAAGATTTTTGCAAAAGTAAGGCCGCCTTATAAGCAAGGTTGGTATGATCTGTGGGTACTCCCAGTGTGTCACATTCTACCTTAATCCCTGAGGGCAAAAGTTCTAGCTCCACGTCATCGTATAAGCACACCATTTGAAAAATTGTTTCCAATTCATGGAACCCATCTTCTCTTTTTCCGTGAATATGAAGACCTAAATTAATCTTGGCCGGGGTTTTAAATTTTAGTTTCATAAAATTACTTATGACATCAATCAGTGTTCAGTTTATTAATTCTGGTGACAAATTAAATGCATCAAGAGGAATTCCTTGATTGATCATCACCTCTGAATACTTCACTACAAGCGATTGTTTTTTAGATTTAATCTTAATTTCAACCTTATGAGCAAACTCGAACTTATCAATTTTTTTATAATCGTACCAATATACTCTGTAAATTTCCCGGCCACCTCGGGTCAATATTAATGATTTTGGCAGTTGAGTATAAGCGTCAATCCCAATATCTACTCGTTCACCTGTAATCTCGTTAGTAGTTTCAATTTTTAAAACGGTTTGGTCACGGCTCCATTTTGCTACTTTCATCTCCAAATGGGAAAGATCCGGTATCCCCCCAGAAAACAAGCTGATATAATCTCCAAAATCTATGTAAGTTCCCAAAATGCGGAACATATTTTCCCAAACCTCTTTCCCATAGAGGACTCGGTTTTCTCGCGGATCATACATCAAAGTTTTTTCGCCCTCATAAATCAAAACACCTAAAACCTGATGAAATAAGTTGTAGGTATCTACTCGCATTGCTTTATTACCTTTAACAAGTAATATCTGTCGAAACGATTGATTCACCCCAGCCCCTAAAACTTTTGTACGTACAAGTGCTTTTACATCTTTAATAGACGATTTACGGGCTTTGAGATCGGAAAATAAGGAGGAGAAGGACCGTACTTCCGGCTTCGCTCCTGTTGGTAAAGGCAAAACCTTATATTGGCAGGAAACAAGAAAAACCATCAAGCACCCTACGACATGTCGACGCAGGAAAATTGGCATAGAATTCGCTATCAGTTAGGTTAAACCACGATCTACACTATTATTAGTAGTATCAATTATTATTCAGAAACCTTCGTACTTTTTGAATCTTTTTTTCAAGTTCCTTAGGGTCGGGTAGTTCGCCATCAACATCATCTGTTTTTTCTAAGGTAAGAAAAAGACTTGTCTTCCAAGCCTTGCCAGCTTCTGCATAATTCGTTAACGAAAAATGTATATCCCCTAAATGACTATATAGAACGGGATCAGGTGAAGTATAAACCATAGCCTTTTTAAGCTCTTTTAGAGCTTTTTCTGATTCGCCTTTCTTAAAATAAATCCAGCTTAGACTATCAAGAAAATAACCATTTTTGGGTTGAATGGAAAGAGCTTTGTTCAAATGACCTAAAGCAAGGTCCAGCGATTTCCCTTGTATCGCATAAATGTATCCCAAAAAATTGTGCGCATTAGAATGCATAGGGTTAAGCTCAATAGAACGTTTTATATTTTTTATGGCTAACTCAAATTTTCCTGTCCGCTCTAAAAGAGCTCCTAACTCAAAATAATAAGAATCTTTTTCTGGATTTATAGTAATTGCTTTTTCCATTGCATTAATGGCTTTATCTAACTGGTCAATAGAGATATAGGCAATAGCCAAGGAGTGATAAAGACTATCATTATCTTGGTCTATTTGAATAGCGTCCTCAATCAATTGAACTGTTTTCTCCGGGCGCTGATTCATACTATGCAACCGAGCCAGGTAAATTTTTAAATGCACTGACTGAGGCTCAATTTCCATTAAATGGTTTATTTCTTGAATTGCTTTATCGAAACGCCCCAGAATTTCATAAATTCGCCCAAGCACCATTAAAATTTCTTTTTCCTGGCTCCTGTCTCGAAGTAACTGAAACTCATCAAGTGCTTTTAAGTAAATTCCCTGCTCGTAATAAACAGCCCCTATTTTTGAATGAACATCTGGAGCACCCAAAATTTCTTCAGCTGCCACTCGGTACTTTCTCGAGCCTATATCCATTGACAGGATAGAACTTTGAATAGAGGTCATACGTTTATGACTCCTTTCGCTAAGTGGGTTTAGCTGCAAAAGAATCTTGTATTGTTTTTTAGCCTCGTCTGGTTTTCCCTGCGCCTCTAAAATCCAAGCCAGCCATTCTCGAGACTGTAAAAGATTAGGCCTTAATTCTAAAACCTTATTTAAAGATTTTTGGGCCTCTTCTAATTTACCCTTAAGGATTTGAGTCCTTGCAAGATAGTGATGCCCCAAGGGATTCATTGGTTCTACCTGAAGTACATTCCTGTACATAACTTCTGCATCGTCATATTGCTGTTGAGATTCGTGAACGGTGCCACTAAGAAGGTAGGCTCTTGCCAATCCAAACTTAGCCTCAATAACCGTTTGGTAATGACTCAAAGCCCGCTCACTTTCGCCTCGCCCGGCAAGAATGTCTCCAATCATCATATTCAACTCAGGATTATTTGGGAAATGGCCTAAAGACTCATTCAGCGCCTTATAAGCATCATCCATTTTTCCTGAGCGAATAAGATTTATCGCTAATTGATGAGAAAATTTAACATTTCCCGGGTCAAACTGAACTACCTTACGAAAATTCTCTGAAGCTTTTTCAAATTGATGGCCTTCAACTGCCCGCAAAGCCATTAAATAATGATAGTAGGCCCTCGGGTCCCTGACATTTTCATCATTTCTTTCCCTGGATAGCTTTTCAACTGCCTTGACGGCATATGAATGAGACAAATCCATATTTTGAAAAACTTGGTCTTTTGAAATAGTGTTACAATTGGAAGTAAACACCAATACTAAGACTGGCAAAACTACCCCTAGTTTACGGCTAATACGATCTAGAATATTCTCTATACTCTCTTCCTTAGTCTCTGGCTCTTTGGGCTCTAGCGCTTGCATTGTATTTTGCTCCAACGAATAATACTTTTTCTTTTTAAGAAATTTTCCTAAAATAGGACCACCAGCTAAAGAACTTTCTTGAAAAACAATCCTGTTTAGTAGAACAAATCCTGCGCGTTGGTTAATGGTATGAATAATTTGTTCGCGTAAAGAATCCAGAGCCGAAAGCCAAGCTCCGTCTGAAACGGTAACAAACAAACTTTTAGTCGAAATTTTTTTAACTTGCGTTACAGATGCCAGGTCTTTTCCTACTGTAATCCTCCACTGAAAGTCATACCAAGCTAAGGATTGTTGGGGATCTTTGGAGTCGTCCTTAGGCAAGGATTTTCCAAGTACGGAATTTATAGTTTCCCAGCCTTTATAAGTCTTTTTTCTCATTTAGATTAAAGCTCAAAAATTCTTTTTTTGAATAGTAAATATATTTTAGCTATGTTATTGGACGATATAAAGATATTTTTTGGGCATATTAGATATCTTTGACGTTGCTCAAGTAAATAAAACTACATCCGAAAAAATTTTATACCTACAACGCAATTAATAACCTGATAAAAAATTAATAAAACGGCCTTTCCTTCTTATTCAAGAGTTTTATAGATCATGCGATCATATCTTTACCTGGCAGCTCTTGGCCTATTGAGCTTGGTTCTTTATCTAGGGCTAACAATTCTGTCTAAAGATTTTAATTGGGGTGAGGGCTACTCTAAGCGTCCCATTCTTGAATACCTTGCTGTCTATTTTTCCCTATTTTCTCTTTATGTATTAGCCTGCCTTTCTGTTTTTAAGTCTAGCTGGACCAAAGAAAAATTCTGGATAATAATTGCATTTGGACTATTATTTCGCTTTGCTATTCTTCCTTCTCAACAAATTCAAGAAGATGACGTATACCGTTATCTTTGGGATGGCAAGGTATTTGCCAATGGAATTAATCCCTTTAAATTTTCTCCAGAAGAAATTAACCAGTACAAGTCTATAAAAGTACAAAATCCCGAATATTTTCGCACACATTACGATAAAACCGAACAAAATGAACTAGCGATTCTAAATGATTTGAAATGGGAAAGTGACATTGCTCTTCGCTACATGGAACGAATTAACCACCCGAGCGTTCCCACTATTTATCCACCTCTGGCGCAATATGTGTTTCGCTTCTCGCAACAAGTAAACCCAGATAGTATCTTAACCTTACGAATATTTTTTTTGGCATTTGATTTAATGGGAATGACCTTCATCATACTGGCGTTAAAAATATTAAACCTTAATCAGAATTTTAGTCTAGTTTATTTTTGGTCACCCCTGATGATCAAAGAAACTTATAACTCAACTCATCTAGACATAATCGGAATCTCCTGCCTTTGTGCATCTTTATATTTTCTCATACGCAAGGGTATGGTAGGGTCTATTTTTTTTCTAGCATTGAGCGTGCTTGGGAAATTTTACTCTGCTGTTCTTCTTCCTTTTTATCTCCAAAGATTCTGGCTTCTTGCGCAAAAGAATAGCAAACGAGGCACAGCAGTATTTACCCTTCTCTTAATATTATTTTGTACAGTAATTACCGTTTTCTATCTACCTTTCCTCAACATAAAAAGTAGAGTTTTTGAAGGATTAAAAACATATAGTATGTACTGGCAAAGCAACGACAGCTTGTTTGCAATATTACTATATGGTCTCAAAAGCATTTTAAAAACAGAAATGGCTACAGAAGTCTTAGCTTTAAGCAATAGCATGATACTTGCAAAAAGCATTATAGCCTTAGTGCTCTTAGGGACCGTAGCCTATTTAACAATTAAACAAATTCCAGATATAAACTCTTCACAAGCATGGATACGAAATATTTTTTTAGTTATTGTCTTGGTATTTCTTTTAAGCCCTGTCCAAAACCCCTGGTACCTATGTTGGACAGTACCCTTTTTGTGTATTTTCCATTCAAGATCGCTGATACTTCTAACCGGATTCATCGGATTATATTACCTTGATTTTTATTTCGACTATCAGAATATCACCCAATACTCGGTTTTAGTGGTTTGGCTAGAATACACTCCGTTTTATGCCTATTTACTTTGGGAGCTTATTAGATCAAAAAATATCTGGAAAATCAGAGAACAAGCGGTAAATCGCAAAAGAAATTTGCCTACTTGAAGTTTTTTTAAGTTAAGTTGACAGATTTATGAGCCAAGAAAGCCGGTAACGCTTGCCACGCCACGATAGCTTTAAATAAGTTTTAAGTTATTTTTCATAGCAATTCCTGAAAAGAACTCACTACAGCAAAGTCTTTTTTTTTGTATTTTTTGTTCCGGTCTATAAGTATTGCTTCTATTCCAACATTGTTAGCACCTTGGATATCTGCACGGATGTTGTCACCAATATGACAAATTTCTCCGACACTAACTTCACTCCTTCTAATGGCCTCAAGAAAAATTCTTTTATCCGGCTTGGCCGACCCAACCTCCGCAGAGGCTAAAATAAAATCAAAATAACCCGCAAGGCCTGTGTTTTTCAAAATTGTATTAAGGCGTGAGTCCCAGTTAGAAACAATTCCTAGCGTAACTCCAGATTGTTTCAACTTCCTTAAAAGACCAGAAACTATAACATCATCAAAGATATGCCAGTGGTCTTTGTGTTCAAAGGCCTTATAAACGATTTCGAAATAATGTTCAAAACTATCAAGGCCACCAGAATATTCAAAGACCTGGGAAACAAGTCTTTCCCAAAATTTTTTTTCTTCTTGCTCACCGCTCTTTTTACCTAAAGATTCAATTCCTCCCAAGTTAGTCCACTCTTTTTGGAAAAGTTGGTTCAACTCTTCGGCGGACCCTTGAAACCCGAAAGGTCGAGCATAGTTTGCATAGACGTCCCCAACGGAAGGTTCAACCCGAAGAAGTGTCCCACCTACGTCAAAAAAAACTGCCCTATACTTTGATAACACCTGATCTCCATTTTAAAAACTGAAATGGCTACAATTTAATCTTTTCCATTAAAGCGCGATAAGTTAATAGGCTTTAAGTTTAGAAAATAGAAAAAACGAAGCTGGTAATCTATCAAAAACTTTCTCTGTGTTTTTGGAAAGTCAATAATGCTTGTTCATAATCATCCTGAGTATCGATTTCAAAACAAGCTGGACCTTTTGTAATCGACCAGACGCTAAGGTCTACAGACTTAGCAAAATCAGTGAATGGAATTTCCCATAAAAGTTCTAAGTATCTAGATTCAAAGTTTTCATAATGCTTGATAAATTTTTTGCAATTTTCTGACGAAAGCTTAAAAAAACCAACCGCCTCCCCACCGAAACTAAAATTATCTTTTTCCTCAAGTGTCAAGTCTCTTTTGGTCACAAACATCCCTATTTTACCATCGGGTCGGATCAGCGTTTTAGTTGATTCTGTATTGTCTATATCTGCAGGAATTAATGCAAAGGATGTTGACTCAGAATTTTTAACATACTTACAAAACTCGGATTGAGGATAAAGCACATCCCCGTCAAGAACGACAACATCCTCTGTACAACAACGTAAACCCATGACCATCGACAAGGTGTTACCAGTGGTACGGTACAAATCGTTGTCAATAAATTTGCACTCCAGGTCTAGATTAATGCCTCTCACATATTGTTTTAAATCTTCTTTATTGTGGCCGACAACTAGATAAGCACAACGTATACCTACAGAGTTCAAGCTGGTGAGATGCCTTGAAAGCAAAGTCTCGTCAGCAAAAGGTAAAAGACTTTTGTGGGGAATATCGTCACGACCGAGACGCGATCCAAATCCTGCGAGAAGGATAACTGCTTCCATTAGATAGTTAGAATTGCTGCAAATGATGAATAATAGAAACTTTAGCTACTTGCTGTATGCCCAAAAATGCGACATGGGTTCGTCGGAACAAAACCTTCGGTATTTGAGCAATGTATCCAACCCGTCCGCTGTCCTCTCGACGTTGGTAGGCTCTTCCTTAAAGTCACCCCAGCCCAGTTCATTTTTCTCATCTAAGAGCCAACGAACTCCTTTTCGAATAACAGAAGAGTATTTCTCTTTTTGATTAAATGTATCCGCTACTAAAATTAGATTGCGGCAGGCATCCATTGTGTGATCCATGTTTTCACCATCCCAAGATCCATTTTCTGCTTGCTCATCAACCAAACTATCAGCCGCCTCAAGACATATTTTTTGCGCATCTTCTATTCCATCCATAAAATATGCTGGTATCAACGTATATTGCATAAGATGTGCGGTTGTTTCAATTCCTGCAGGATGAAATGTGTCATCCTTCCACAAACCTGAGCCACGTTGCCAATTCATAATGAAGTCATATCCTTTCCTACGGGCTTTGTTAATCTGGTCATCATTGTTTTGATCATGTGTAACCTGATAAACCGTAAGAAATACGGTTACTGAACAAGTAGTATCTAAGTGCGACCATTCTACATCAGACCAATGCCCATCATCTTCCTGACTAGACAAAATATACTTCAAGGCACGTTGAATTGACGCTTCAATTTTTTGGTTTTTCAGAATAAGGTTCCCACGACAGAGCTTTAATCCAACAAAAGTTGTAATCCAAATCGACGTTTTTTCTGCATGCGACATCTTAGACCATCCACCATCAGAGTTCTGCACATTTACGCACGCAGCAAAGTCTTCAGCGTGTTCGGACGTGTTTCCAACATGCAAAATACATCGCAAAACATGTTCCAGAACTTCCATATCTTGTTCGCCGTGAAGAAGACTCCAATTACCAGCCTCCGACAATAAATAACCCCACTCACTTTCAATAACCTGGTTTAGTTCATTTTCATTAATCACACTCATAGTAACCTTCCAGTATATAAATATTCTCAGAGAGAAAGCTCTCAGTAAATTTAATAACCTATCTTGCTTCAGTTTCGAATCTGGATTGCGAGTTATAAGAGGCTGCCTCTTGGCTGCTCATTTTCTCAATTTGCAATCTATTTTTCACCCACAGCCTTGCCTCATCAGAGTTTCCTGGACTGTTTGGATATTTTTTAAGAAACCCCTGATACTCTCCCATCGAATCAGTTTTTTTGACTTGCTCAAAAATCTGATCCTCTAAAGCTTCTATCTGTCTCTCAATGCGCTCTTGTTCTTTGGCCGGCGACAATTCAGCAACCCTCCTAAGACCCATTATTGCTTCATCATATTCCATATTTTCTTCAAAAATGGCAGCCTGAACTTTTAGTGCGCGCACCAAGTTCATTTTCAATTGCGATTCTTCAGGTCTTAATTTTAGTCCTTGATTAAAATTGTAAATAGCCTGCAAGATATCGTCACTGGCATAATGGAGTAAGCCCAAATTATTTCTAGCTGTAAAGGAGTTTGGGTTTTTTTGTAAAAACTTTTTCCAAAGAACAATGGCAGACTCGATCTGCCCCCTTCTCTGGTGGGATAGTGCTTTTTTAAACAATTCTTGATCAAATCTTGATAAGGATTGATATGAAGTATCAGAGAAATGGCTCGACTTTGAAACACAGGCTAAAGTAAGACAATTCAACACTATAAAGCTAATGGCACCTAACTTGAAAAATTTCATAAGAAAGACTATACCAAATATTCTTTTAAGATCAATATACCTTGACATGTTTGTTATTTCCGTTAACCTGCTATTTAAATTTGAAAGTAGTTCGCTAGGGGTGATTTTCTGAGAGTCTTTAAAGGACAACCCTTTGAACCTGATCTGGCTAATACCAGCGAAGGGAAGTGGATGGAGCTTTAAATATAGCTACAATCCCTTACTCGGATGTAGCTTTTTTTTTGGTCCTTACTTTACTTTTACTCTCGTGTAATCATTATTTTGAATCTCGATTGATCTTTATTTTAGTTTGATTGAGGAGGCTTGGTGGTACTTAAAATAAACGGAATTGAAAAAAACATATCCTCCAGTACTAATTTAGCAGAGTTATTGCTTGAACTGGAAATAGTTTCACCCCATTGTGCTGTGGCACTTAACCAGGAAGTCGTTTCTTACTCAAAACTCAAGCAAACCAAAATTCACGATGGGGACAATATCGAAATAGTTCATGCTGTAGGTGGTGGACTCTAATTTTATAAATACAGTTTTCCAAAGTTTTTTTCTAAAAATTTTAAAATGGAATCATCAAAGTTTAGGATAGGCGATAAGTTTTTTAAATCTCGCTTGATTGTAGGAACCGGGAAGTATTCGTCTTTTGAGGAGACACGTGATGCTATAGCTGCTTCAGGAGCACAGATGGTGACTTTAGCTGTACGACGCATCGAACTAGATAAAACCAAAGAATCTATCCTTAATTTTCTCGACCCAGAAACATACTCTTTTCTACCTAATACTGCTGGCTGCTATACAGTCAAAGAGGCGGTTATGACTTGCCAGCTTGCACGTGAAGCAGGACTTGGAAATATGGTTAAGGTAGAGGTAATTGGTGACGAAAAAACATTGTTCCCCGATAATGAAGCCACTTTGGAAGCATCAAAACTTCTAGTAAAAGATGGATTCCAAGTACTCCCTTACTGTACTGATGATGTGGTGCTTTGTAAAAAATTAGAATCAGCAGGATGTTCAGCTGTAATGCCATTGGCTGCGCCCATTGGGTCAGGGCTTGGTGTATGTAACCCGTTTACTATAAAACTGATTCGCGAAGCTGTAAAAATTCCAGTCATTGTTGATGCAGGTGTTGGAACTGCTTCTGACGCATGCAGGGCTATGGAGCTGGGAATAGATGGGCTTCTCATGAACACTGCAATCGCAGGAGCGGAAGACCCTATCAAAATGGCCTACGCTATGAAAGCTGCTGTGGAGTGTGGCCGACAGGCCTTTGAAGCTGGGCGCATTCCAAAGAAACTCTATGCTTCGGCCAGCAGCCCAATCCACGGATTGATAGATATTTAGTGACTACAATATACTGTGTATACTTTGTTAAAAGAAAAAAATACTAATAAAATGCAAGTACCGAAAGATCTCCATGATCTTCGATTATTCCTGATCACAGACCGGTCTTTGTTTGAGGATCAAAAATACTTTCTTACTGCGGTTGAGGCTGCTTTAAGCGGGGGTGTTAAAGCTCTTCAATTAAGAGAAAAAGATTTACCAGATAGTGAACTTATTAAGCTAGGTTTTCAATTACGCAAGCTCACATCAAACTATAGGGCTAAGCTCATTATCAACTCACGAGCAGACATAGCAAAGAAAATAGGTGCAGATGGGGTGCACCTAGCAGAAAGTAGCTTTAGTGTGAATGAGACTAAAAGTATTTTTCCTAGCTTGATCTTAGGAGTATCAACGCACTCACTTGAAGGAGCGAATTTTGCGGAGGCGCAAGGCGCAGATTACATAACTTTCAGCCCAGTTTACGAAACACCCTCCAAAGCGAGCTACGGGCCACCTCAAGGTTTGGACGCATTGCGACAAATTACCCAAGCGATTAGCTTACCGGTTCTGGCTTTGGGAGGAATAACACTTGATCGCGTTCCCGATTGTTTGGAACAGGGGGCCTTCGGGATCGCCTTGATTTCTGATATCTGGAGCTCGTCTAATATAAAACAACATTCATTTGAATATATGCAGAACTTTGGAGGAAACACATTATGAAGCAATCAAAATCTAATGGTAACGGAAGTGGCAACCGACATGGAGCTACACATGAAAAGGTTGAAATTTCTACAAATCCAATTTCCCCGAAATCTAAAAAAGTCTATGTCAGTGGGACACTGCACCCCGATATAAAAGTCCCGTTCAGAGAAATTTCACTGTCACCCTCCACCACAATAAGCGGAAATGGGAACGGGAACGGTCATCATAAGGAAAATGACGAGAACTCGATCCTAGTCTATGACACATCTGGCCCCTACACAGATCCACAAGCAATGATTGATATTCGTGAAGGTTTAAAACCCATCCGCCTTCCTTGGATTACAGATCGTAAAGATGTAGCGTATTACAATGCGCGAACTATTTTGCCAAAAGACGATGGCTACCGAGATGGGGAAAATCCTAATACTGAGCGATTCCCTAAAACCCGTGCCCAAGTTCTTCGTGCCAAGCCGGGACAAAATGTAACACAAATGCACTACGCTAAAAAGGGAATCATCACTCCAGAAATGGAATTTATTGCTATTCGCGAAAATCAGAAACGTAAACAATGGATCGAAGACCCTGAGCGGGAAGATCGACTAAAAGGAAACTCCTTCGGAGCCAACCTTCAGGAAGAAATCACACCCGAATTCGTCCGCGAAGAAGTAGCACGAGGTAGAGCTATCATTCCGGCTAATATTAATCACCCGGAGTCGGAGCCGATGATCATTGGGCGGAATTTTCTTGTCAAAATTAACTCCAATATAGGTAATTCAGCTGTCAGTTCATCTGTTGAAGAAGAAGTAGAAAAGATGGTCTGGTCATCACGATGCGGAGCCGACAACGTTATGGATCTATCTACCGGGAAAAATATTCACACCACGCGTGAATGGATCCTGCGCAATTCGCCTGTTCCAATAGGTACTGTTCCGATATATCAGGCATTGGAAAAAGTCGGTGGCAAAATCGAAGACCTCACATGGGAAATTTATCGCGACACTCTGATAGAACAATGCGAACAAGGCGTAGACTATTTCACCATTCATGCTGGAGTGTTATTGCGCTATGTACCAATGACTGCAAAACGTGTAACCGGTATCGTCTCACGAGGTGGAGCTATCATGGCAAAATGGTGTCTCACTTATCATAAAGAAAACTTCCTATATACAAACTTTGAGGAAATTTGCAAAATCTTAAAATCCTATGATGTTTCTTTCTCTCTTGGAGACGGGTTACGTCCTGGTTCTACCGCTGACGCTAATGACGAAGCCCAGTTTGCAGAATTGGAAACTCTCGGTGAGTTAACTAAAATTGCATGGAAACATGAAGTGCAAACTATGATAGAAGGTCCCGGTCATGTTCCCATGCACATGATCAAAGAAAATATGGAAAAGCAATTGAAAGTTTGTGGAGAGGCTCCTTTCTATACCTTGGGACCACTGACAACCGACATTGCGCCGGGTTACGATCACATTACAAGTGGCATTGGCGCGGCAATGATCGGCTGGTACGGTACCGCCATGCTTTGCTACGTCACTCCTAAAGAACACCTTGGGTTACCTAATCGGGAAGATGTGAAAGAAGGCGTTATCACATACAAAATTGCCGCACACGCGGCAGATCTTGCCAAAGGTCATCCCGGTGCAAGGGTTCGAGACGATGCATTGAGCAAAGCTCGGTTCGAGTTTCGCTGGGAAGACCAATTCAACCTTTCACTGGATCCGGAAAAGGCTTTACAGTTTCATGATGAAACCTTGCCGAAAGATTCTGCCAAAGTTGCTCATTTCTGTTCCATGTGCGGCCCCCATTTCTGTTCGATGAAAATCACTCAAGACGTGCGCGACTACGCAGAGCAAAAAGGTGTAGAAGAAGCACAGGCGCTAGATGAAGGAATGAAAGAAATGTCTTCTACTTTTCGAGAGAAGGGTGGCGAAATATACTCTAAAGCTTAGTCTCTAGCTACAGAAATATGCTCTTTTGCTTATTTTTTTATTTAAAAGTTTTTAGCAACAATAAAAGAAATCGAATTAGTCTCAATTCGCGCCCTGAAAGATACTATGACCAATCAAAACCGTTTTATGTTTAAAAAACGGGGATCTAATTTTTTTAGAGAAAACTAATCATAAATTAACAAAAAATTATACTTCCACAGAGAATTTAAAAGTTGAAAAGGCTAAGGCTTCAGCATTTCTCGAGCATGACTAAGAGTAGCTTCGGTAATTTTTTTCCCACCGGACATCCTTGCAATTTCTTCCACCCTTTCATCCTCTGAAAGTTCACGGATACCAGAATAAGTCCTTTTATCTTTCACTGTTTTAAATACCACAAAGTGGGCAATTGCCTTACCCGCTATTTGAGGTAAGTGTGTAATACAGAATACTTGCTTTTCAGAAGCTATTTTTTTTAATTTATTTCCCACCACTTCAGCAATTTTACCTCCTATCCCTGTATCAACCTCATCGAAAACCATCACAGGTATTGTATCTTGCTTATTGAGGTTTGATTTTAATGCCAACATAAGACGTGAAAGTTCTCCGCCCGAAGCTATCTTAACAAGCGGCTTAAGGTCTTCCCCTAAGTTAGGAGAAAATAAAAATTCTACTGTACCCAATCCATTTGAGTTTAACTTTACCTTTTGGCTCCGGAATTCAATGAAATTAGCAGCACTCTCTTCATAGTTGAATTGCACCTTTAATTTCACATCCTTCATACCAAGGTCAGAGAGTTCCTTCTCTACATTTTTTTTAAATATACTGGCTGTTTTTTCTCTTTTTTCTGCCAATTTTACCGAAAGTTTTGATAAAACAGCTTGATGAAGCTTGATATCTTTTTGAATCTTTTCCAAATTTTCCTGAAAACAAGAAAGGGTATCTAGTTCGTTAGAAATTTTCTCACGATGATCCAAAACCAAAACAATATCACCACCGTATTTACGTTTTAGTCCATTGATTTCCGATAAACGGTCTTCTATCTCTTCAAGGCGAGAGGGGTTGAATTCTATCTTTTGAGCATAGTCCCTCAATTCTTCAATCAGTTCTTCGATTTCACAAAAGGCAGACTGACCTCGTTGTGTCTGTCTTTCTAGATCCGGATCCAGTGAAGGAAGTGACTCTAACTCTCTTTGTGCTACACCCAATTCGTCAATAATTGATCCTTCTTTTTCTACGATTAAATTGAGAACTAATTTAACCGACGCGTGAATTTTTTCTGCGTATTGTATTTTATTTTTCTCTACTTTAAGAAGATCTTCCTCATCCAATGAAAGATTAGCTTTATCAATTTCATTAATTTGGAAACGTAATAAATCTTCTCGTTGCATGCGATCACTTTCTTTAGAACGTAAATCTTCTATCTTTCTTTGATCTTCTATATATTCAAAGTATTTTTTAGCAAGCTCATTTCTTTCATCCATTGTTTTCCCATACAAATCGAGAAGGTCAATATGGATCTCTGGATTGAGAAGTGCCTGATGATCATGCTGACCATGAATATCAACTAGTCGATTTCCTAGTTTTGCTAAGACACCAACAGTTACGGTACAGTCGTTGACCAAACATCGATTTTTACCAGAATTGGATATCGTGCGCCTTAAAACTACTTCACCGCCATTAACGTTGATACCCAATTCTGAAAGAATATCTAGAGTCTGTGAGTTTGTGATCTCAAACAAGCTTTCAACAGTTGCAGATGATTCTCCTGTACGAATAAAATTGGAATCAGCTCTACCCCCAAGAATAAGATTAAGTGCATCAATAATAATAGATTTTCCAGCACCTGTTTCACCTGTAAGAGCTGTAAGACCAGACGTGAATTCGACATTCAGATTATCAATAATTGCAAAATTCTTTATCTTTAATTCTTTTAGCATGAGATTAGTAGTTTATTGGTTCTGGATTTTTTTTAGCAAATTTAAAGCTTCAGCACGCCACTCAAAAATGGATTCGGTTTTTTGCGAGCTTAATTCCATTTCAAGAAATTGATCTAGAACATCCTTAGCTAAAATAAGATCCCCGTTGTCAATGTATACTTCAGCAAGACCGAGATAATTCTCTCCAAATTCAGGACCAATTTGAATAGCCTTTTGAAAATGTTTAATTGAAAGATCCAAATCTCCCCCTAAAATATAAGGAATCTCTAAATAAAGGTTTCCTAAAGCTCTATGCGGCCCTCCCCACTCTACAGATGGATCCAAGCTAATGGTAGTTTCCATATCTTTTTTAAACTGCTCAATTATCCCCAAACTGCTCCAAATACCTTGAGCTTCTCCCAAAGTTCCGTTACAAAGGCCATTAAAAAAATACCCATTAGCTGAATAAGAATTAATTTCAATCGCTTTTTTTGTTTGTGCCATACATAGTGAGAAAAAATTGATTTTTTTGGACTCAGTATTCGATTTTTCACCAAGTTTGAAGTAAACTCTTCCCAATCTCCAGAAAAGTTTATCTGACTTTGAGAATGTCTTTAAAGACTTTTTTAGCAGCACCTCTATTCTATAAAAATCATCAGTTGATTTAGCCAAGCTGTAACTATGATCTAATTCTTTAATTAAAGCGGCTTCCTGACTTGTAAAACCTGCAAAAATTATCGCAAAACAAAGGCCTCTAATTGACAAAATTCGGCTCATATGGGAAAAGTATTTTTTTCGATGGCAATGAAACAGGCTATAATCTCTTCTTTGGAAGTTTTGCACTTAACTTCCTCTCAATTTTTTGTTATTAATTTATCATAACTATGCTCTTCCGTAAAAATCAGATCTATCTAGTAATTTTTATTTTTGTTTTTTTAAGATTGTCATCAGCTGTTGCCGAAGAAACATTACCCCAAAATACAGTAAAAAAAATATTGGGCTTTATTATCAACTTAAAAACTGAGAAACAGCTGCCCCCCAACGAAATTAAAGAAAATGATATTTTAGCCAATCGCGCACTTGCCCTATTGGACATGAAAGAAATAAGCCTAAAGGCTCTTGGGAAATACTGGGGAAAAAGATCTCCCGCTGAACAAAAAGTATTTATCAATCTTCTTAGTAATATGTTTCTCAAAGAAGCCTTCCCAAGCTCTGGAAAATTCTTTTCTAACCTTGAATTGATTTATGGTCAAACCTCTATCAATAAATCAAAAGCTACCGTACCGCTTAAAGTTATCCATAAAAAAGAAGGGGAAGTAAGTATCAATTTTCACTTAAACAACAACCGTGGCCAATGGAGGCTAGTAGACGTTGACTTAGATGAAATAAGCATGAGAAATAACCTGAGGTCACAATTCTATAAAGTAATTTCAAAAAATGACTACCAAGAACTTGTTCGTCGAATGAAAAAAAAACTTGCTGATATACAAAGTTAAACTCGTCTTATTTAAATCTTTTTGAAAGTTAAATTTTTTTATTTTTAAAAAAAATACTTTGGTTTACCTTCGGCTACGAGAGACGAGATCTAAAACTATACTGGAAACTCGTTCAACATCTTGAATTGACATACGCGGGTAAAGGGGAAGGGAAAGAATTCTACTTGAGTAGCTAGTTGCAACCGGATACGCTTCCAACCGAACATTAAGTTTTTTTTTGTAAAAAGGCTGTAAGTGAAGAGCTTGATAGTGTATCGCCACTCCTACGCCGGCAGATTGAATGGCATCGACAAACTGGTCTCGAGTTATTGATAGTTGCTCTAAGCGTAGCGCAATAATGTACAAATGGTAAGAATGCTCCGCATAATCTCGCGTCTGAAGAATTTCCAGCTCTGGAACCTTACTAAACGCTTCATCATACATAGCTGCATGTTGCTTGCGAATTTTTGAAAAATTATTAATTTTTTTTAGCTGATGTATACCAAGTGCAGCATTTAAATCTGGCATATTATATTTAAATCCAGGTAATTTAAGCTCCCATTGAGAAAAACCGCTTTTCCCGAAACGTTTCCAGGCATCTCGGCTTAGGCCATGCAAGCGCAAAACTCGAACCATTTCATCCAGTAATTCGTCGTTAGTTGTCAACATTCCACCTTCACCGGTTGTAATGTTCTTGTTAGCATAAAAGCTAAATGCTGTTGGATTCCCCAAGCTACCTATTTTACGGCCCTTATATTTTGTCTCCAAAGCATGGGCTGCATCTTCGACAACTAATAAATTATGTTTCTGAGCTAGATCCATTATGGGATCCATGTCACAGGGATGACCTGCAAAGTGAACCGGCATGATCCCTTTTGTCCTAGATGTTATTTTTTCTCGGATTTGATTAACATCTATCGTAAGGGTTCCTGGCTCCACATCGACGAGAACAGGACAAAGACGTTCATGCATTATCACATTTGCTGTTGCCGGGAATGTCATTGTGGTTGTTATAACTTCATCACCAGGCGCAAATCCTTTTGTCGCTAAAGCCAAGTGAAGACCCGCTGTGCAGGAATTCAGACCTATGGCATAGTCGCACCCGATATACTGTTTAAAATCATCTTCGAATCGTTTTGTCCGTGGACCCGTTGTAAGCCAACCCGATTTCAAGGTTTCGACAACTTCATTAATTTCATTGTCATCGAACCAAGATCTGTGGAAGGGGAGATCGATTGCCATATATAATCACGAAAGAAAAACGCTACGATGCTACCTTAAGGAAGCTTTTAAATCCACAGGGTTTATTTCTACAAAGTCTATTTTCCCCCAACCACTTTCATCATTAGGGACATAATGCTTAAGCATTGATGTTCCACTCGTTCTAACAGGTTCGGATAATAATGTAATCACCCAGTTCCCATCAACTTTTTCCCAATAGTCGGTCAAAGGATACTGTGCATCAAATTCAAAGATCTTTCTTACCAAGGCTGGGTTTAACTTTTCCCTACCCTTGATCATCATCTTAACTTTAGCGTACTTACCATCAGTGCTTATAAAAAATTTTTCAATATCGAAGCCTTTTACGTCAAAAAATGGATTTTCACTCCACTTATACCTTCTTGGCACAGGAAATCCTAGAGGATCTTTTTTATTTGGATACTTTTTCATATAGTCTAAATCAGGGATAAAAGAACCCGAAATATGTGCGTTTTGCTTGCTTTTTTCTCTATAGTCTGCGGTTACCCATCCCTCAAAATATTTTATTTCAGTTTCTGAGATTTTTTTTCTAAAATCTGGGTGCTGAAAAGCGTGTATTTTTTTCCAGTCACGTTTTTGGCGAGCACTAAATAGCTCCTTCTCTTTACCAAAAATAATTACTGCCTCGTCATTTAATAGGGGCGTAGTTGAGTTCTTAGCATGGATCAACTGTGACGAACTAATAAAAAGTACGAGCCCAGGAATTACTGTGAAAAACCATCGTTTTAACTGAAAACTAAGTTTTTTATCATTGTTTTTTTGCATTTTATTCATCCGTATTAAATTTGTCTAAATAATTAAATATCAATAAGGTATACTTTTCTTAAGCAAAGCTTGCCCTTTCATCATCCCTTATCGTCATTTAGGAAACCAAATATTAGATATTTTTTGGGTGATCGGAACTCAGAGCGCTTATTATTTCTTTAGCTATGTTTTCTGTGATTCCCGGCAAAGCCTGTAATTGAATTTTTGAAGCTTTTCTTATGGCGTCAAGACTTCCAAAACTTTTAAGAAGCAGTAAGCGTCTTTTTTTACCTACACCTGAAATCGACTCTAACGGTGAATTTAGTGAACTCTTATCACGTAACTTGCGATGATATGAAATTGCGAATCGATGGGACTCGTCTCGAATCCGCTGCAACAAAAACCGAGATGGGGAGTTTTCTCGAAAGTAAATTGGGTGTTTCCTATCAGGTCGCAATACTTCGTCTGTTTCAATTGCATTTCTAAATTTTCCTTTTGCAATGCAGGCTAAGTCAATTTTTTCTAAAAGACCCAACTCTCGTATTACTTTTTCGGCGCTTGATAGATGCCCCAATCCACCATCAACTAGAATAAGGTTGGGAATTCTTTTCCCCTCTTTCAAAAGCCGACTATACCTTCTGCTAATAACTTCTCGCAACATGGCATAGTCATCTATTCCTTTAACATCAGCTATTTTATACCTCCTATAATTTGGTTTTTCTGCGATACCGTTTTTAAAAACTACAACTGAACCTACTGCATGCTTCCCAGCGATATTTGAAATATCAAATCCTTCAATTATTTTGGGAAAATATTTTAGTCCCAGCGTTTCCTGCAATTCCTCAAGACTCCTAAGGTTAAGTTCTCCCTTACTCAGCTCTATTCTCAATGCAAAGCTAGCATTTTCCTGTGCCATACGTACAAGATCTTTCTTTTTACCTCTTGAGGGAGCCTCAATACGAACTCGGCCCTTCTTTTTTTTTGAAAGCCAATCTGATATCAACAAAATATCATCTATCGGATGCGGTATAAGAATTTCTTCCGGAAGAAGAAATTGGTGGGCATAATGCTGTTTGAGGAATGATGTTAAGATTTCATTACTATCTGTATCAATTAAGTTTTTTATTTTATATATTTTTTCACCTACCATTTTACCATTTCTCACAACAAGAACCTGAACTACTGTCTGGCTATGCTCACGGCAGTAACCCAAAATATCCTGATCCTTAAGGGAGGTCGATATAATTTTTTGTTTATCCAAAACTATTTTTACTGCCAATATTTTATCTCTATATACTCCTGCCTCTTCATAGTTTAGTTTATTCGATGCCTCTCTCATTTTTTTTTCTAGACTTTTTACAAGTTCATTATTTTTTCCCTTTAAAAAAAGTACTACATCTTGAACAATTTGATTATATTCCATCTCTGAGGGATATCCTGCGCAAGGAGCCAAACACCTACCCATTTGATAGTTTAAGCATGGTCTTCTTATTGCCGTACCATCTAGATGATCCTTACTTTGTCTAAGGGGAAATATTTTATATATCAGACGGATAGTCTCACGTATTTCTTTGACCATTGTATACGGGCCAAAATATGTTGCGCTATCTTTTTTAATACGGCGAACCACCTCTAATCTTGGAAACCTTTCCTGTGTTGTCAGCCTAAGGTATGGAAAGTGTTTATCATCTTTTAACAAAACATTGTATCTAGGCTGGTGCTTTTTGATAAAGTTACTTTCAAGAATCAATGCTTCTGCTTCTGTCTTAGTTGTTAAAAACTTAATGTCTTTTACCTTATCGGTAAAAATTCTTGTTCTGGCAGGCATGTGGCTAGATTTTTGAAAATAGGAGCGAACTCTAGCTTTTAGAGATTTTGCCTTACCGATGTAAAGAATTTCCCCTCGACTATTCTTCATGATATAAATACCCGATAATTCAGGAATAGTTGTTATGATTTTAGCAATATCTGCTTTCATCTTTAATATTCAAAAATATTTAGAAAGTATAATAATTTAATATTTGTGTTGGTAGCTCTTAGGTTTATTTTACATTAAATTTTATGGCAACGTGGTATTCCTTACCCTAATCTTTTTTTTCTAATGACAAAAAGCAATCATAAAGATTCGCGTGGATTATGGAATACGCGCCTAGGTTTTGTTTTAGCTGCATCAGGTTCTGCCGTTGGGCTTGGCAATATATGGAAATTCCCATATATAGTAGGACAAAATGGTGGCGGTGCTTTTGTTTTAATTTATATCCTCTGCACCATAGCGATAGGACTTCCTATTATGCTAGCCGAATTTACCATTGGACGAAAAACCAGTCTCAATCCAGTTGGGGCATTTCAGTCTTTAAAACCTAAAACTCATTGGGTCAAAATCGGATACATGGGAGTTCTGGCTGGGTTTTTTATTCTTTCCTTTTACGCGGTAGTAGGCGGATGGACACTAGCTTATGTTGTTAAAGCATTGACCCACGCAGTAAGCAATTTCTCTTCCCCAAAAGAAGCAGGCCAGTTTTTCGGTTCCTTTATTTCTAACACATGGGAGGTTGTATTTTATCATGCCCTTTTCATGGGAATTTGTGTCGGTATTGTTTTGCGGGGTATCCAAGGTGGAATTGAGAAGGCATGTAAAGTTCTAATGCCAACCCTTGTCATTATTCTTATTCTTCTTATGTTTCGTGCATTAACCCTCCCTGGTGCAATGGCAGGTGTTGAGTTTTACCTAAAACCTGACTTTAGTAAAATCGGCCCCCAAACCATTTTGATTGCATTGGGACAAGCTTTTTTTTCACTTAGTCTTGGCATGGGCTGCATGCTCACTTATGGGAGTTATCTCCCAGAACGTGAGAACTTAACTTCTGCAACTGTGTACGTGGTTATTTTTGACACTGTGATCGCATTATTAGTCGGTATGGTAATTTTCCCGGCAGTATTTGCCATGGGGCTCCAGCCAACAGAAGGACCAAGTCTCGTGTTCAGTATATTGCCAACTGTTTTCGTGGGTATGCCATTTGGTAACCTAGTTTCGATTATTTTCTTTGCTCTGCTTGCCATCGCAGCCATAACATCGGGAATATCGCTTTTGGAAGTGGTCGTCGCCTATTTTATTGACCAAAGAAAGTGGAGTAGAAAAAAAGCTGTTCTTATTACGTCAGCTATTATATTTATTTTTGGTGTACCTTCTGGCTTGTCTTTTGGAGTTCTCTCCGACGCTAAAGTATTTGATATGACTTTTTTTGATCATGTCGACAACTTTGCTTCGAACTACTTATTACCATTGGGGGGGATGCTAAC
>CAZOYP010000007.1:0-39278 GCA_964584125.1 uncultured Nitrospinaceae bacterium
ATGTCTGTCAGTAATGCGATTTTGTATGAAAAGACAAAAATTTTGGCGGTGACAGATGGGTTGACGGGTATTTCAAACCGACACCAAGTGGAGCAAGCTTTGCAAAGTGAGTTCAAGCGAAGCATGCGTTACGGCGTCCCATTATCAGTTATTCTTTTAGACGTGGACTGCTTTAAAGATGTGAATGATACTCATGGGCACCAAAAAGGAGATGATGTCCTTGTGGCTGTTGCTTCTTTGTTGAAGAAAGTTTGTCGCGCTAACGACATTGCGGCTCGATATGGAGGAGAAGAATTTTTAATGATTCTTCCTCAGTCCAATGCTCATGGCGCCTTTAAAATTGCAGAGCGCGTGAGAGAAGAAATGATGAAGCTGAGCTTTGCTGGAGATGAGTCAAACTTTAGTGTGACCACTAGTTGCGGCGTGGCGGAATTTAATAAAGATTCTATGGAAAATATTGATCAGTTAGTTGCCGTCGCAGATCGTGCTCTCTACGAAGCAAAGGATGGTGGGAGAAACAAAACTATTATAGGGTATCCTGAAGATAAGAACTGAAAACCAAAATTTTGTCTTGTTAAAATACTTTATTTATTCTAGCTATTAGATGAATGATAGATCTAGTGCAGCCAAGGAAGTCAGCTAAAGAAAGACTTTCTCCAGGCTCGTGCATACGCGAATCGGGGTCATAGGGTCCAAGGCACAGAGGCTGGGTTCCAGGGATGGCATCGGTTAGCTTGGCAACAAAGGGTATAGACCCCCCACATCCAAAAATACAAGCTTTTTGATCATATCCCATTTCCAAAGCTTCCAAGGTTGCTGGGAATATGGGGTGCGTTATTGGTGTAATCCATGGAGAAGCACCTCTATCGAATTTAATATTTAAATTATAATCTTTGAATAGGTTCTTTTGTAAGTGTGTTTTAAGTGCGGCTTCAGCTTGTTTTTCTTGATTACCTGGTGCTAAGCGAATTTCTACTATGGCCTTGGCTCTTGGATCCTCAAAGAGTTTTGCCGACTCGTCTTCCTCAACGAACAGAGAGTAAGTTTTAATTACTGACTTTTCAGAAGTTGTGCTGAAAATTTTTTGAATTTCAGATACTAGGGTGCCATCATTTTTTACTAATTGGTCAATCATTCGAGCCAGTTGTAGTTCAGCAACTGGGACAGGTCCACCATTCATTCCAGAATGCGGATCTTTAGTTGAGGATGTTAAAATCAAATCAAATGAAATATTTTCTGAATCAGCTTCAATTTTTCGTAGAGTTATTTTGAGATTGAAGGGGTTGGTCTTTTCAAAAAACTCCAAAAGTTTTAACTGAAGAGCATCAGGGTCAGTGGATGAATTAAAACAAATTCGGGCTCCAGCCCGCCCAAAAATTATGCTGCCCGCAACGCGGTGTCCTGGTCGAACATTGATAGTAGATTTTCTTAGCTGTGCCTCTAATATTGACGTGATATTAGTTGGAACGGTAAGGCGGGTTTCTGGTAACAATCCTGCAGAGCTTCTCAAGAAGTTGACACTGGTAGGGACATATGAAAATCCAGTTTGTTCTTCTTTTGTAACGGGTATGTCTGCCTGAGTAATTGCATCTATTGCTAAAGAATGATCTTCCCGGATCAGTGTGGCTAGTAATTTATACAGAGCGGTTTGGGCATCTAATTTAGCTATTGTGCTAATATCAACAGAGACCTCCAGCTGGGTAATACCACGGAGAGAGGTTGTTAGGCCAGGATAGCCAGTCGCAGGGTTGATGACATCGGTGATGACGACACAGTCGACACCGTTGAAAAAGCTTTGATTTTGTGAAATTTGTTCCGCTAAAGAGTGTGACCCGCACTCCTCTTCCGTTTCGTAAAGTATTTTTAGATTACAAGGTAATGCTTGTAGTTTGTTTTTGTAAAGGTTTTCTGGGTTGGATTCAATAGTTCTTAGGATAGCATCAATCGCCATTCCTATTGAAATAACACCACTCAGATCATCGGCGGCTCCTCTGCCATAGGCTCTGGTCCTATCTTGGCTCCATGTTAGTTCTGTAGGTGCAACACCTCCCCACTTTTCAAACTTATCATCATCCATGTAAGGTTGCTTATCTAAATGAGCATAAAAAAGAAGGGTAGGCTTATTGGAAGAAACTACTAATTCGGCTAGCAAAATAGGAGTAGCATTAAGACAATTTTCAGGAGGGGTATTAATTTTTATTTTTTTAAATCCTATTTCCTGAAGGTACTCTATAGCGCAGTCTAATATTTCCTTCATATCAGAGGGAGTTTTTCGATCACCTTCAAATTCATTAACGCTGAAGCTACGACTATCAATACGAACCATTTCTTCTAATACGCTGAGATGCTTGAGAACAAATTTGGAATCTGGTTGTATTTGATTTGTAGCAAAGTCATCTAATATTTTTAGATTCATAGGATAGGTATCTAATTAGTTGTTATAATGAAATATATGTTTTTTTGATCGTCTTTAGCCTGATATCATAATATAGTATATATTTAGTGTAACTCAGATTTCAGATAAAGTTATAAAGTAAGCCTCAAATAATTATCAGGTCACAACTTCCTTAGGAATATTATAAATTGATTAGAGTGCTTTTAAATGTTTTTGAACTAATTCGTGTTTTGAAGGAGCGAGGTAACTGGAAACTTATCAGGCACTCTCGGAATCAATTAAAGGACTTTATTTTATGCCGATCAGGATTAAACTACTTGCCTTTAATTTCTATACCGTTGTATTGGTATCATCTTTTAAAAGCACCTGAGGTTTTGATCTGGCGTTTGGAAACATTTGGTTTTCTCTTTACCTCTGAGTCTAACCAAATCGTTAGGAATGATTTGAATAGCTATTTATAGAGAATTATATCGTGATAGATCTTTCCTCCTTCCGCGTAATTTCTTAGAAATTTATTATTCATAATATTTACTTTATTTTAGACTTAGAAAGGCTTTAACCATTGAAGGAACCTTTATTTAAAATACTTTCGAACAGAAGCTTCCAGATTATTTTTTTAGTTTTTTCCTCTTTACTTTGTTTTCTGGGTCGTCAACTCGATCGTGGAATCACAAACTTTGATGATGCTTATTATGCACAAAAGGCAAAGGAGATTTTTTTTTCAGACAGTCTCTGGGTGGTTGCTTGGAGAGGAGGGCCTTCTTTTGATAACCCTCCGTTACCATTTTGGTTGACAGGTTTAGCCTATAAAGCTTTTGGTGTTTCTGGATATGGGGCTGTCTTTTCTTCGGCAATCTTCGGTGTTTTGATTGTTTATTTAACATATTCACTTTGTAACTACCTATATAAAGACAATTGGACATCCTTCTTAGCTGCATTTGTGCTCCTTTTCCCAGGGTTATTTTTGGATTCATCACGTAGAGCAATGTTGGATATTACACTTGCTTTTTTTGTGACTGCATCAATGTATTGCTTGATTAAAGCTTTAGAAGATAGAAGGTTCTATCTGCTCTATGGAATGATGACAGGGTGTGCCGTGTTAACGAAAAGTGTCCTTGGGTTTTTCCCGATTATAATAGGCGTCGTTTTTATGTTTTGGCATGGGAATTTTAAAAAAATTTTCAACCTTAGTTTCATGGCGGGTGTGTTAGTTGCTTTAATAATAGGTTGCAGTTGGTACGTGATTAACTGGAATATGTTTGGAGATACTTTCATCCGCTGGCATTTCAAAACAAGTCACATGAAACTTATTCCTGAAAATTTTTTTTCAGATAACCCACTATATATATTTGGTTATTTTAAAGATATGATGAAAAACTATTGGCCCTGGTTTCCAGTAACAGTGATAGGAGTATTTTTGTTTGCAAAAAATTCTTATAAAGAGAAGGACTACCGGTCAATATTTCTCTTTCTATGGGTTTTAATTCCTTTTGTAGTAATGAGCACCTCTCGAAATCAGACTTTACGTTACCTCTTTATGATTTTTCCCGCTTTTGCAATCATAACGGCCCACACTTTAGCCAGTTTGTTAAAGGATTCTCAGAAAGAAAAGGCTTTGCCATGGATGGTTGGAATTATAATGGCAACCGTTCTAGTTATAAATGCATCACCAGTTCAAACCAAGGTTACTCTGAACTATAATAGCGCTGAGGTAAGGGATATAGCGCCATTTATTAACGCGAATACGTCAAAGGAGCAAGGCGTCTTTTTTTATAAACTTTCTTGGTGGAACCCAGCTCAGGCGTTGATGTTTTACTCAGACCGTATTGTTGAGAGGCTTTCGACTAACCCAGAAAACTTATTAGAAGAGATGAAGAAAAATGATGGGAGTACATGGTTGACAGGTGTTCCGGAGTTTAAGAACTTAGAAAAAAAGTTTCCGAAGAAGTTTTATTTGATTTATGCAAATCAAAAATTTGCTTACTTTACATCAATACAAAACCGAGACAAGATTGTTTATAATTTTTCAAAAACGAAACTTCCAGTTGTACGGTAGATCATTAACTATTTTTTTTTAATAGAATATAATTTTCAGAATACTCATTCAACTGATAAGCTAATTTACCAATTAATAGAGACTGAACCTCGTGCTTAGTTATGTTTAACTTTCTCCAACCGCTATCTACGGCTAAAGTTTTAACTGGAAGTTTGTAAAAATTTTTTTTCCACTCAGCTTGACGAATCACGATATAAACACTTTCATTTGATTCAATGAATTGTTTCAGTTCATTTGGATTTTTTAAAAGAATAGAGGGAAGTCCTGTCATCACACCTATTCGAGCCCGGTGATTACCTAATTGATAGAGGCCGATATGTTTATTGCTTTGAGGGTCGGATGAAATTTTATTGGCAAAAATTTTCATAGGGTATCGATTGAAATAAGAAAGAACATCGCCGCTCAATGTGGTGAGAATGATGACTTGTAAACAAGATAAAGAAATGATCATGGGGAAATATTTTTTCAAATTGTAATAAAAAAATACTAATGCCAATCCAAAAATTTGAAAAACAAGTAAAGTTTTTAGTCCAGTGGGAGCAGTTAAGTGAGAGTTTAATAAAAAAATTCCCAGTGCTATTAACGTGACAATTAAAAAATAAAATATCAGAGTGAGATAAAACGGAACTCTAAATACCTTACTCTTAAAGCCTTCTTGCGAGTTCATAAGTTGTGATAAAAACTGAGCTATTATCATTACAATCGGTGCTGATATAGGTAGCATATATCTACTGTGCTCAATGCGGAATAGCGTGAATAGTATTAAAGGTAATATGATCCACAAGGTAGAAAAAAGAAATGCCTGGTTATTTTTATCAATTACTTTGCTATACCAAATTGACAACTTTTTTAATAAAGAAGAAAAATATTTTTCATTTAAAGGCTCAGAGGATGATACTTTAGCGATCGACCCAAACTTTGTTACTAGTGCTGATATTAGAAAAAAAGACCATGGTAAGTAGTAACGAATAATAACTCCAAAATAATACAAACTAAATGGAGTTTCATGGATAATTCTATCGCGTAGCTCTGCTCCAAGAATATGATTTTTAAATTCATCGCCATGCATTACGAGCATTGTGATAAACCAAGGAAGAATAATTGCTGAAAGTATTGTGGCTCCAATTCCAAGTCTTAGTCGGGTCAGTTCTTCCCACTCTCGTGAGATTATAATATAAAAACCTATTACAATAGATGGAATAATTATAGCAGGCGGTCCTTTGATCATGAACCCAAGCCCCATGCAAACGTAGATAAGATAGTATGAGCTGGTTTTATTACTTTTGTCTTGAAACCCTTTAATAAAAAAATAAAATGCTAATAAAATAAAGAAATTTAATGCCATGTCAGTTATAGCCCAACGAGCAATTTGAAAGTGTAGATAGCAACCTGGTAATAGTAGAGCGCTGATCATTGCTGTTTTATTGTCAAATAAACGACGAGCTATTAAGTAGACGAGAGGTATTGAGAGGGCTCCGAAAAATGCTGATACTAGTCTGGCTGAAAATAGATTAATGCCAAATACTTTGTAGGAAACTGCAACTTGCCAGTAAAACAAGATTGGTTTTGCGAATCGTTTTTTGCCGTGATAAATGGGTGTAATATAATCATTAGATTCGACCATATTGCGACTGGTGGTCACATAAAAATTTTCATCAGTGTGATAGGGAGGGACTTCACTAAGGTTATAAATTAACCCAAGAAAGCATAATATAGTGAAGGCGATTAGTTGTAGGTATTTTCTGTTGTTGCGATTATCAGGCAGAGGCATGGTTTGCATAAACAGAAAAGAAAAACTTATATCAGGTTTGCTTTAAGATAATTATTTTAAAAATTTGTCAGAAAATATTATACACTCGAATCGGTTTTGAAGTGAAAAATATTAAGAGACAAACTGTATAGTAGCGGGGTGTAATATTTTTTGTGCTTAAAAATTCTCGCTTAATACTTTGTCGACGTATTGGCAATGTCCTAAAAAATTAGTATTTTCTTTTTATTAGGTCTAAACGAGAAAACAAGTTTTTTAATTTTTTAAAGTTAATATCCGTGAAAATTTCCATTTTATGCTTTGATCTTTCAGGTAATGCCTTTGGCCGGGCTGGATTGTTGGCCCGTGCTCTCTCAAGGTTTTATGATGTTGAGATTATTGGGCCTTCTAGAAGTGGAGAAATCTGGAGTCCAATGGCCCAATTAGGGGTTATTGTTAAAAAATTTCAGTGGAGGCGTTATCCTGAGTTTTTCAAAATAAAAAAAAATATTTTAGACGCCATTGATGGCGACGTTGTTCTAGCATCAAAATTGATGCCTACGAGTTTTGGTATTGGTTTACAAAAAAAATATTCTAGTGGAAAACCACTAGTTTTGGATATTGATGACTGGGAGCTCGGTTTTTTTTATCATTCGGGTTTTTGGGGAAAGGTCGGCCGTTTTTTAAATTTTTCAAATCCGAATGGTTTGCCATATGTTTTGAAAATGGAGCGCCTGGTTAGTCATGCTGACGCTTTGTCAGTTAGCAATCGATTTTTGCAAAAAAAATTTGGAGGTACGTTGTTACCTCATTGCCGCGATACTGAGATTTTAAATCCACTGAAGTTTAATGTGGATGATGTAAAAGAAAAAATGGGTTTTGTAGGAAAAAAAATCCTGATGTTTCTTGGGACTCCAAGACCGCATAAGGGGGTAGATGACCTACTGCAAGCATTTAAAAAAATTGATAACTCGGAATTAAATTTGGTTATTATTGGAGTAGAAAATAAACAGGAGTTTTTAAAAGGAATTGATGAATCGGTGAAGAACCGTGTTACGATTATTCCAAAAATATCTTTTAATAAACTTCCAGAATATTTGTCAGTTGCTGATATTATATCTATTCCGCAACGCAGAACTTCAGATTCTGTTGGACAGATACCCGCCAGGCTATTTGATGCGATGGCTATGGCGAAGCCAATTATTGCAACACGAGTATCAGATATTCCTGAGGTTCTAGGTGATTGCGGTTATCTTATTGATCCAAGTAACCCGTCTCAGTTAGCGAATTCTATTCAATACATTTTAGATCATCCTGATGAAGCTTATAAAAAAGGCCAGGCAGCGCGAAAAAAGTGTATACAGATGTATGATATGAGTAATTTGGAGTCTAGCTTAAAAGAACTTATTGAGCGGGTAGTAGTTGGAAAAGATTTAAAATGATAAAGATCCCACCCAGAGCAAAGATATTATTAATTAAGCTACGCTCTATCGGAGATGTGGTTTATAACACTGCTGTGTATGCACCACTTAAAGAAAGTTTTCCAAATGCCAGTCTAACCGTTTTGGTAGAAAGTCCATCCTATGATTTGGTTTGTGATCATCCAGATATAGATGAGGTGCTTTGCTTTGAGAAAGGGGAGCTCTGGTCGCAGATTAAATTTTATAGCCGTTTGATACGGGCTAAGTATGATGTCGTAATCGATATGCATGAAGGAACTCGAGGTGCAGTTATGTGTTTTCTTACTTTAGCTCCCATACGAATTGGTCACAAGTTTGCTAAGCGGTCATTTTTATACAACACCAGAGTTGAATTTTCTGAATTAGAGCCAAAGCTTCCTATTGATTATCAAGTTGCTTTAATAAAAAAAATAGGGGTAAAATTTAATCATGTTTCTCCGTTAATTTCAATATCCGAATTAGCAAACCAAAAAGCGGAAACACTCCTTGCTAAAAATGGAATAAAAAAAGGAGATAAATACTGCGTGATGCATGTTGGAACAAAAAAAAAATATGACCAATGGCAGTATGAAAAGTTTGCCCGTCTTATAGAAATTATTCCAGATAAATATAAGCTGAAAGTATTGTTAACTTGTGGACCTAGTGAGAGTTTTCACGCTGAATCAGTTATAAATCTAGTCCAGGGGAAAAGGGTGACGTGTATTCAAACCGGGCTTCAAGAATTGGGTGCCATCACCAAAAGATCGAGATTCGTTCTGTGTCATAATGGAGGTTATATGCATATGGCATCAGTTTTGGGTGCCTCAGTGATCGCGCTTTTCGGTGTTGTTCATCCCCGAGTGTGGAAGCCTTTGGGATCTCGAGATATTGTGATTTATAAAGGTATTGAATGTAGTCCGTGTAATGACCGGACGCGTAAAGTGGAGTGTTATGATGGTGATGCAGAGTGTAAAAGGGTTATTGAGATACAAGATGTTTTGGAGGCTATAGAGAAAATATTGAGCAAAGGATGACGCTAAAAAATATTATGTAATAAGCGTATTTTTTACCTAAAGCAATAACATGGTGTGAAATTTTTTTAAAACATTAATTTGATTGTGCAGCCCAGTTGCCCAATCTTTTTTTTGAGTTAGAGGACTATTTTTGATGAAGCTTTATAAGAAAATTAAATGTTGTCGAATTTGCGGAAATAAAGATTTAGATATAATTTTAGAAATGGAAGACATGGCACTAACAGGAGTCTTTCCAAAAAATAGGTGGGAGAAGGTACCTTCAGGGCCAATGACACTAGTAAAATGCAGAGAATCAACAAATAAAGATTTCTGCGGTTTGGTGCAGTTAAGAGAAACTTATGATCCGAGCTTGATGTATGGTCAAAACTATGGATATAGATCAGGACTAAATAAATCGATGGTTAATCACCTTAATAACAAAGTTAAAAATATTTTAAATCAAATAACATTAAATCATGGCGATATTGTTTTGGATATTGGTAGCAATGATAGTACTTTGCTTCAAGCATATCCGCCGGATAAGGCCACCTTGGTAGGTTTCGACCCGGCGGGTGAAAAATTTAGGGGATATTACCCAAGCAATATCACTCTTGTTGTTGATTTTTTCACGTCTAAAAACTTTAAAAATATTTTTAAAAACAAAAAAGCAAAAATAGTTACATCAATTGCTATGTTTTATGACCTAGACGAACCTCTTACCTTTGTTAGAGAAATATTTGATATTTTATCTGATGACGGTATATGGGTTTTTGAACAAAGTTACCTACCTTCGATGTTAGAAGCGGATTCGTTTGACACTATCTGCCATGAACACCAAGAGTATTACCGTCTTCAAGAAATTGACTGGATGATGAAAAAAGTGGGGTTTAAAATTATTGACATTCAATTCAATAAAATAAATGGTGGTAGCTTTTCCGTTACTGTAGCAAAACCAAATTTTCCAACACCAGAGACGCCAGACTTGGATATATTTTTAGCGGAAGAGAAAAAAAAGGGTTTGAGTACAATTAAGCCTTATGATGACTTTAGAGAACGAATCCTTGAGTTTAAATTGAAAATCCGCCAATTCCTAGACAAACTGCATAAGGAAAAAAGTTTAATTATTGGTTATGGTGCTTCGACCAAAGGAAATGTTCTTTTACAATTTGCTGGTATTTCTTCAACGGATATTCCCTATATAGGGGAGGTTAATGAAGATAAATTTGGGTCCTATACACCGGGTACATTAATCCCAATTATCTCAGAAGAAGAAGCGAGAGAAATGAACCCAGATTATTTTTTTGTTTTTCCTTGGCATTTTAAGGAATTTATTTTAAATAAAGAAAAATTGAATAAAGATAGAAAAGTATCGTTATTATTCCCTCTTCCCTCTATAGAAATAATATAGAAAGGGAAACAGTGCCTTTGTGAATTGTGGGGTTTTGGCTAAAAGGATTGTTTGAGTAATGAAACTTATTAAAATCATTTTAATGCCATTTCTATATTTAAAAAATAAGTCTCGCCCATGGAGAAAGCGTAGAGCAATTATGGAAAAATCTTTATTAGGGCTAGAAGATAAAGCTCGAATGATAGTTAAGCTAAATGCATATGAACTGAGACGAAAAATTTTAAATGATGCTAGATCTCAAGAAAACAAACGTCTTATACGTCATGGTTTTAAAGCTTACTCGCAGAATGATGAGGATGGGATTATTCAGGAGATTTTTCACCGTATTGGGACTGTTAATAAAAACTTTGTCGAAATTGGTGTTGGTAATGGCCTAGAAAATAATACGTTATATCTCTTGGTGCAAGGTTGGCGCGGTCTATGGGTAGAGGCTAATCCTAAATATGCAGAACAAATAAATTTAAAATTTGAATACGCCATCACAAATGGGAGTTTGGAAATAAAAAATACATGCATCCAGAAAGATAATATTAATCAAGTGGTTGACAAATGGCAGTCGACTGCTGGGGGGTTGGATTTATTGAGTTTAGATATCGATGGCAATGACTACCATGTTCTTGAATCAATAAAGTCACTTAATGCTCGATTAGTTATCCTTGAGTATAACTCAAAATACCGTCCGCCAGTTAAGTGGGTGATGGAGCATAACCCTAAACATTCATATGTTTTTTCAGATTATCATGGTGCGTCACTTAAATCTCTAGAAATTTTACTTGTAGAAAAAGGATATAAGCTAGTGGGCTGTAATCTTTCGGGAGTGAATGCTTTTTTTGTAAGAGAGGATTTAGTCGAAAAACATTTTCTTGATGACTGTTCAGCTGAGAATCACTATGAACCGGAACGAGTAGTTCTAAGCCATGCTTTAGAAGCTCACCATCCGCCAAACTTCGGTCCCTTTCAAGCAAAATAGTATTAACTATTTGTGCATTACCTTCCTCTGAACTTTAGTTGCTTACAATTTAATTAAAATATTCATTAGATTGTCCGGCTAGCCAAAAAAAACTAAATCAGCGGAACTAATGTATACTGCTTTGTTAAGAACACTTTAAAAGAGTGCCTAATTTGGCACCTGTCATGCTGTTTGTATTATGAAGGAAGTTCAGGTATAACCACTGCGGTTGTCCCTTTTTTATTGGAGCGATGGGGAAGAGAGTTATGGCCACAAAAAAGTGAGAAAAAAATATTGACAAAAGAAGAAGAAATCAAGAATTTTGAAAATGCCGGATTAGAAGCAGAGGAGTTTTACGATTTTGTTGAATTGGCAAATGAAACCGCAGAATTTGGAGACAAAAATTGGGCTAAGAAGATTTATTAAGAAAGCAGTGGGGAAAACTGAGAGTAGTGAAGAATGGTGGGATAATCTTCCTTATATCATTAACGACTTAGAAGACAAGAAGTTACTTAAAGGTCTATGTAAAAAATGGGAGCTTAAGGTTGAAGAATTTACTAAATCTCATTCGACTGAGGGCAAGTTTAAAGATCTTACCTTAGCCTTATGTCATATCTAGGCGATGAAGAATGGGCGGATAGAATTTAACAACGTGGAATAGAACTTGTTCCCGACGAATGGGAAGACGAAGGAGATGAGTACTTTGAAAAAATTATTATATTAAATTATACAGGTCGTTTTTTTTTGAGAGTTTATTGCTTTTGTTTTTATATTCCAGAGAAAAAAATTAAGAATTAATTATTGAAGTGGTATTTTGAAAGGTTGTAGGTAAATAATGGATATTGAAAAATATTTGGATGACGTTATTAATGAGATAGGAAGTAATAATAGTGTTCTCAGATACGTATACAACGATAGGAAGAATTTTATTCCATTCCAAACTCCAGTTTATTATTCCGGTCCATTTTGGGATGCTGCAGAATTAAAAGCCGCGGTTAAAGCATTGCTACTTGGTAAATGGTTGTCTTCTGGTGAAAACGTCCGCAAGTTTGAAATGGAATTTTCAAAGAAATTTAACCTGAAAAATTCTCTGATGGTTAATTCAGGTAGTTCTGCCAACCTTGTAATGCTAGGGGCAATCAAAAAAACACTTTCGTGGCAAGATAGTGATGAAATTATACTTTCTTCGGTAGGTTTCCCCACCACCATAGCACCAGTGGTTCAAAATAATCTAACACCTATTTTTGTGGACGTGGAATGGAATACATTGAATTTTGATTTAGAAAAAATAAAAAGTAAAATATCAAGTAAAACGAAAGCTATTCTGATTTCTCCCGTACTAGGAAATCCTCCAAATTTTGATGAGTTGACTGAATTAAAAAATAAATATGATTTAGAATTGATTCTAGATAATTGTGATTCTTTAGGGAGTCGTTGGCGGGGTAAATTGTTAAATGAATACTGCTTAGCTTCTTCATGTTCATTTTACCCATCGCACCATATATCAACAGGAGAGGGTGGAATGGTTTCTTCGAATAATCCGGAAATCATAAACTTGGCTAGAAGTATAGCTTGGTGGGGAAGGGATTGTTACTGCGTAGGAGCGAACAATTTACTGCCTGACGGAACTTGCGGCAAAAGATTTGATCGTTGGTTAGATCAAGATACGATAATAGATCATAAATATGTATTTGTAAATATGGGATACAATTTAAAGCCTCTTGATTTTCAGGGGTCGATTGGATTGGTTCAATTGAAAAAATTTAACGATATACATAAGAGAAGAAAAATTGCTAAAAAGAAAATCCAAATGCTGTTTGAAAAGTCAATTAAGAATATATTCATTCCGAATGAGATAGCTCATGCAGATACTTCTTGGTTTGGGACTCCAGTGGTATGTGATGATAAAAGACAGAAAGTTCACTTAGTAAAATATCTTGAAAAAAATAAAATTCAAACAAGACCATTTTTTGCTGGGAATATACTAGCCCACAAGGGCTATAGCCACCTTGATGACTACAGAAATTATCCCAATGCCAACCAAATTTTAGATAAAGTATTTTTTGTGGGTTCTTCACCGCATTATGATGACGTAACTTTTGGTTATATAGAGAAAATACTAAGTGACTATCGACCATCTTAAAAAATAATAGATATTTAATAAATTATGAAAAAAACATTGATATTGGGAGATGGGTTGTTGGGTTCAGAAATTGTGAGACAAACTGATTGGCCGTATGTGAGCAGAAAAAAAGATAATATCGACTTTAGAAATGTTGGTTCATATGTGAATTTGATCTCAAAATACGATGAAGTTATAAATTGTATCGCTCATACCAAAACCTATGATACTAAAAGAACGGTGCATTGGGATGTAAACTTTGATGGGGTAACTAGTTTGGTTCAGCTATGTAATGAACAAGAAATTAAATTGATCCAAATTTCCACAGATTACTTGTATGCTCATAGCAAAACTAATGCTAATGAAGATGATGTTCCAGCGCATTGTGCTAATTGGTATGGTTATACGAAATTATTAGCAGATGGGTATATACAGTTAAAGTCAAAAGATTTTTTATTAATTAGAACTACTCATAAAAAAAGACCATTTCCATATGATAAGGCCTGGAAGAATCAAATTGGGAATTTCGATTATGTTAATGTTATAGCTAGTTTGATAGTTAAATTAGTAGAAAAAAATGTAACGGGTTTATTTAATGTAGGCACGGACGCCAAAACCATTTATGAATTAGCTTTAAAAACCAACCCAAATGTAAAACCTACCGATGAGTTTATTGATGATACAACACCTAAAAATGTAACTATGGACTGTTCAAAAATGAAAAAATTTTTAGACAATTAAAAATTTAATGGAATTTTTTTGTAGAAAAATAAATATTTTAAAAGAAATTTATGTTAACGCTAATCTATCAAGGCGAGCGAGTTAAACTTATTAATTATTAAGAAAATTTATTTTTTTTATTTTAAACTTTTCAAGTAGATACATAAGCAAAAGAACCAAATTTTCTATACCGTGATGTAGTGAAACAAAGAAACTTGGTGAACTGGCTCCTTCATTATAAGACTTAGTAATTGGGACATCATAAATTTTCAAACCATAATGTCTTGCTTGGATTATGCATTGTGGGTCAAATAGATACCCGTCCCCATTTTTTTCCCAAGGAATGGATTCTAAAAACCTACGACTATAAGCTCGGTAACCTGTGTTAGCTTCACTAAGATTAGTTCTTAAAATTAAATTAAATAAAAAAGTAATTACTCTTATCGAAATTGACTTGTATAGAGGTGTTTGTAGATGACCGCAGCTTTTAAACCGCGATCCAAGAATTACATCGGCGTTGGTTTTTTTAAAGACCTCAACAAATTTTGGAATATCTTTGGGGTCATACTGGCCATCGGGATGGAGCATGATAATTAAATTCGCTTCGGATTTAAGGGCTTGTGTATAGCATGTTTTTTGATTTCCACCGTATCCTAAATTTTTATCGTGAACAATCGTATCAATTCCTAATTCTTTCGAAATTTTTACGGTTTCGTCTTTGGAATTGTCATCTACTAAAAGAATTTGATCAAAAAAACCTTTAGGCAATTGCTCGTAAACATTCCTTAATGTTCTTTCAGCATTATAAGCTGGCATAACTACCAATATCTTTTCACTCATAGAACCATACTTTTGTTTAAATTTAGATATAAATAGGGGTTGCTTTTTTTTAAATATTCGTACCTTAGACCTTGGTTGCTCGGATTAAAATGGAATATTTAACTTTCATTGTCTATTTCTAAAACTACTAATTATTTTTAACATTTTTCAATATTATTAGTACGGATAATACGAATTCCACAAAATTGGTTATCCTACTATAATTTAAGAAAAAAGATAGGGGTATTTAGACCGGGGGGAAAGAATTAGGGCATAGGTTAAATTTTAATTGAATAGCATAAAAACTCATTGCTTTTATATCATATTAATATTTCTTAAAGATTTAAAAAAAAATAGCAAAAATTATTGTCAAAATATATTTCATGAATCTTTCATGAAAGCAAGTTTATCTTTTTTGTAATCTTGGGGTAGATACGAGTAGAAAAAAGGGAGGAAAAATTTGGGTCAATAAAAAATAATAGTATCACTTGAAATTTTTACATAACAAACTTCTCTTAACATATGATTTCGCTTGTCAACAATATGTCAATCAAGATTTTTAGGCGATCTATTTAGTTCCTGATAAGTAACGGAGGTTGATTGTTGATTCAATTTTGATGAATGCAGATTTCTTAGTAAGGATAGTAGTCCCAGAAATGGTCGTTTTCTGAGTGCGTTTGAAAAATTTCTTCTTTTTGAGGAAAATCTTCTACTTTTTTGATTTGTAGCAAAGAAATTCTTGTAGAAATTTCTTCAGTTGTATCGACATCTGCTTCAGATTCAAATTGATTCTCGTACATAAGCATATCTCCCTTAGCATTCATAAATCAATTTAAGAATACAAACCTTGCAAATTAACTTATCGGCATTTTATTGGCATTCTTAAACTTTGAGGAGATATGCCGTATAAATATAAATAAAATAAATGGTTTGAGGCTCGGACTATTCTTAATTTCTGAAGTTTTGTTTAAGGTTGTTAGAAAGCAGACGGCTTGTTTTTTAAATCTCTTTAATAAAAAAAATTTGTCTCTTGTTTGATCTAATTATTCTTCGGATAATGAACCCAACGGCTTAGAAAATTTTCCGTCCTCTTTTTCTCGCCATCCCTGTTTTCCTGGCCGATTGAATAACAGCTTTTGAGACAATCTTTACTACTTCCTGATTCAAGCCACTGGAGAATTCAACAAATCAGAAATGTTAGCTAGTGTTCAGGGAGTGAAGACAGAGGTTTTGGATGTAGAGAGTCATCTCAAGAATGAGGTGAAGCGCGAATTTGATAAACAAAAACCAACAAGCGATAAAGCAACCCTTCAAGAAGTTATCAAACAAATAAATTTGAAATTTGAATACGCCATCACAAATGGGAGTTTGGAAATAAAAAATACATGCATCCAGAAAGATAATATTAATCAAGTGGTTGACAAATGGCAGTCGACTGCTGGGGGGTTGGATTTATTGAGTTTAGATATCGATGGCAATGACTACCATGTTCTTGAATCAATAAAGTCACTTAATGCTCGATTAGTTATCCTTGAGTATAACTCAAAATACCGTCCGCCAGTTAAGTGGGTGATGGAGCATAACCCTAAACATTCATATGTTTTTTCAGATTATCATGGTGCGTCACTTAAATCTCTAGAAATTTTACTTGTAGAAAAAGGATATAAGCTAGTGGGCTGTAATCTTTCGGGAGTGAATGCTTTTTTTGTAAGAGAGGATTTAGTCGAAAAACATTTTCTTGATGACTGTTCAGCTGAGAATCACTATGAACCGGAACGAGTAGTTCTAAGCCATGCTTTAGAAGCTCACCATCCGCCAAACTTCGGTCCCTTTCAAGCAAAATAGTATTAACTATTTGTGCATTACCTTCCTCTGAAATTTAGTTGCTTGCAATTTAATTAAAATATTCATTTAAACTGAACAGGTTAAGTCAGGCGTTGTTGTTCATGAAGATGATCTCTAGAGCTTTTTGGGTAACTTTGTCAACTGAAAAATCAAGACAAATCATTTCATTGCAAATCGGATGCTGTGTGGTGGGGTTCATTTTTGAAAAGCACTGAGTATGCAAAAGATCTCGGCATGGTACTTCATTATTAAAAGTATAGTGGGGGCTTTGAAATAATTCTGGATCTCGATAGAAACTGGATACACTTGGTCCGTTCATGGTGATTGTAGGAATATTTAAGGCCATAGAAAACTGTGTGGGTCCAGAATCACTGCCTATTAGTAGATCAGACTCATTAATCAACGCTAGTAACTCCCTCAATGATCCTGAAAAAAGATGTGTTTTAGGAGCTAAGCTTTTTATTTTTTTTATGTCAGGTATTTCTTTTGGAGCGGCATTAATGATTATTTGAATGTCATCTTCTGCTGATAAATTCTTGCAGAGAAGAGCGTAGTTCTCGATTCCCCAATCTCTTATTTCTAAAGAGCTTGATGCTGCTACGATAACTATTTTTTTATTAAATGAAAAATCATTTGATTCTAAAAAATTCTTAGCCCATTGAACTTCTTTTTTAGTTAGAAAAACTTCTGTATGTTTGTCAATTGGTTTTAATCCAATAGCCCTTAGTATATCGAGCTCTCTTTCTATTATTGATCTATACGTGTTTGTGAATCCTATTAGCGCATCAGTATTTTTATCCCGGAAATAATAGCTACGGTCAATTTTAATTTTGGAAGGTATTTTTCTTAAAAGCCTACTACTTCGAGAAGTTGCCTCCAAATTAACAGTTAAGTCTATATTAAGGTTTTTGAGTTCGGGTAAAATTTTCTTTATAGCCTTTGGTTTGCACTCATACTCATGTTCTATTTTAATGATGCTTTGAATGTAAGGATTGTTATCGAGTAAAGGGATAGAATTTTCAGTGGCCAATACGTGGATTTTGGCATGCGGTAGCAATTCTTTCAAGTTTCTTAAAAAAGGGGTCGATAAAATAATATCTCCAGCGCCCCTAACTTTTATGACAAGGATGTTTTTAATTTTACTTAACTTACTTTCTATTCTCTTACCGCTACGATGATATTTTTCAAAATATCGGAACAGAGTCAAAGGGGGAATCATACTATTCATCGTAGAAAAAATAATACCCTCATAGCCCTCTTTAAAGCCTTTTTTAAAAATTAATCCGTAAAAAAAAGTACATACAAATTTAAAAAAAACTTTGACTGTTAAGGTTGTTAGTTTTGGTGGTTTAGGTAAAAGGAAAAGCTTGTCAGCTTCAACCTCGGCCATACCAAAGATTTCTTTAATACCGTCTTCAATAGTCGGAGTGCTAAACTGAATTAATTCACCTTTAGGAAGCTGACTTTGACTCAGGGTTTTAGCATTAAGAATAAAATTATCTTTATGGTGAACAAAAACTAAGGAAGATGAGAGATCAATTGGCCATTCCAACGGATACTTTAAAACCTTTTTAAGAAAAACTATCTTCTTTTTTATTTTGAATAGTTTGTCCGTCGTAAGTTGGTCTTTTATCTTTGTTTCGATAGAGTTTTTTAATTGGCCAGTAACAATTTCATTTGATGTTATAAGAAGATTCCATTTAGTTTCACTTGAAGCTAGACCTTGCTCCCATAGTTGAGAAATATTTTGAGATCTGTGGAAAATAAAGTTATATAAAAAATCATCTTTTAATCGATTCTTCACGTTGGGATCATTTGATACTAGAATTTTTTTGGGAGTCCATGAGTTCAAGTTTTTAAGACAATCAGCGATAGAATCTGATTGAGCAAAGTCGGCGATAATGATCGTTATGGGAGTCTTAATTCCAGTCATTATTATGCTAGCTAGCTAATGGTTGACAAAAACTCATAATTAACAATGCTTGAAAATATTGCGCGTGGCAACCACTTCTTTTTAGGGGGAATAAATATAGTCCCTAGATTGTCCGGCTAGCCAAAAAAAACTAAATCAGCGGAACTAATGTATACTGCTTTGTTAAGAATACTTTAAAAGAATGCCTAATTTGGCACCTACTTCGGTTCATCGCACAATCACAGGGGAAAGTCGTCATGGTTTCAATGCATGCAACAAAATTTACTGAGATACTTGCACTAAAAAATTTTCAGTCTTTCTCTAAGACAGTAAAATAACCCAAATCGTTTATATATTATAACCCTTTATGATTTATACCAATCAAAAAGGCATGTTTTTAGGTACGTCAATAATAAATAACTATTGTAAGGTTATGAATTGGATATTTTGTAATTCTATGATAAATGCATGATTTATACCAATCAAAAAGGCATGTTTTTAGGTGCGTCAATAATAAATAACTATTGTATGGTTATGAATTGGATATTTTATAATTCTTATGATAAAAACATGATTTATACCAATCAAAAAATAACCTGATTGGTTAAAATGAATTATTTCATTAAATTCCTTCACTCCATTATCAATTTTTTTAATTAATTGACAATTTCCCCTTGAATTCTAAGCGCGCCTTCACATTTATTTTTGGGTTGATCTTGGTTTCTGTTGTAGCCAAAAATCTAGTTTGGTACTTCAATCCCCCGTTTAGACTTTATGCAGTGGAATATGATTATGATTATAGAAGCCTCAACTATCTCCAATTTTCAATTCTTTTTTTAATACCTGCTTTTTCAGCTTTTTTTTTATATCGAGCAGACTTAAAACTACTGGATAGTTTTTATGACAAGACAACAAAAATATTTAAAAAATTATTTTTTTCTAGTCTTGAGAATAAAGAGATGGTCCTTACTACTGCTATTATGTTTTTTTGGATTTTCAGCCTCATGGAAAACGTTTTCTACATTAACTTGGTAGAAGACGCAAAGCCATTTAATGCTCCATTTGACACTTATCATGAAGGAGAGAAGATTGGGTTTTTATATACCTTTCTTAACAGTGGGAAGGTTTTTAATGGAAATTTTATGCACGGTTATCTTCTTGAAGTTTTAACCTCATACTTGTCTTATTTGGTTGTTCCTGAAAATCATGTAGTGATGGGATATAGATTTTTGTTCACCTTTCAAAATCTTTTGTCTTGGCTTGGAGTGATTTGGATAATTTGGGAGGTGGTAAACTTTTCAACCACTGAAGATAATAAAGTTCTCCTTAGACTAAAATTTATTCTCTTCAGTGTCATCTTTGTTGCCAGCGTTGGATCGTTTACCGCATTAAATTATCAGCAAGGATTTATTTTTTTACAACTAGCTCTGGTTTTTCGTTTTTTTAGAATAGTTAACAGCTCCAACCCAACTATTAAATTTGTCTTGTTAGTTGCATTTGCTATCGGATTTTCCGTGCCTCTAGGGCTTTTATATTCGACTAAATACGGTTTGGCTTTCGCTGCCATTTTTTTTCTTGTAGTAGGGCTAATGTTTTTTTACAGACATTTTAAGAAGTTTATATTTAGCTCTGTATGTGGGCTTGTTTTTTCTGGAGCTACTCTATGTTTAATGATGGGTTGGGCGCAAGTTTTAGAAATTGGAAAGAATTTTATTTACTGGGTAGAGTTTTTTTCTCCACGATTTTCTCAGCCTTTCCTCAGCGATGCCAACGAACACTATCTTTGGATTCCACAGTTGTTGGTTGGAATTTTAGTTGTTTGTGGGGTTCAACTTGTTGTCAGTTTTAGGCAGTCTGAGAATGTTCAGAGCTTTATTCGCGACAACACTCATATTTTAATTCTTTTATTTTTATCTATGTTAGTTTTGAGAATAGCACTAGACATAAGTGATAAACGTCACTTTAGAGCTATAACTCCTTCAAGCCTTTTACTCTTGTTTGTATTATTTGAAGGTTGGCTAAATAAGTTAAGTAAGCTTCGATTTTATATTGTTAAATCATATGCTGCTCATAAGACAACTTGGGTTATTGTTCTAATTTTTGTTCTTTTTGTGAATGTTGATCCGAAAGTAGCTTTTCGGCATGTAAAACCATATTGGAAGTATATATCAGCTAATGATGACGAGCTTCTTGCTAAAAAAGGGTACGGCTACCTTAAAGCTGTAAATGCCATGAGGCCAGAAATTAAAGATATGGAGTGTTTTTATACTTTGACTTCAGAAAACTATTGGTATTACTATTTTAGAAAACCCAGTTGCTCAAGGTATCAAATATTATTGTGGGCTATAACAAAGGAGTCTGGTGATGAAATAATTGATGCATTGCGCGAAAAAGCACCTAAAGTAATTTTATTTTCTAACTATAGGTCTGATAGGGATTTTCCCACTTCTCACTTTCATCCTGAAGTTTATAAGTTTGTTTACCAAAACTATAAGCCATATAAATTAGTGGAGAATCATTGGTTTTGGAAAAAGATCCCTCATGGAATGCAGACAGCTCAGATCGGGGAAAGGGATGCTGAAGTTGGTATTTTAAACCTTGAGTATGATAATGCAAAAGGTTTTATTAATCTTAGTGGAACTATAAGTTCAAAAAAGATTTATAATCTCGATGGAGTATTCGTCACCTCAGTAGGTAAAACTATTCCCTTGGCTATTTCGGTTAATTCTGGGCAGACCAGTATTAAATCTGACTATCTTAATACGTTATGGTCCTTAAAAATTCCTATGGTTAACATTCCGTCAGAGGCAAATAATTTTCAGCTTTGGGGATATTCTAGTGTTCCCCATGAGAAAATAAAGATTGGAAAGGTGTTTAACATAGATCCTTCTAAAATAAAAATGAAGAATTAGAACTTGGATTGACTATTAAAATTATAAATAAGAATGAAGAGCCAAGTACTATTAAACCTCTGGATGGGTTGATTGGATATAATTAAGAAATATTCGAAATCATAGGACCATATAAGCTTAATATAATCATATAGATTGCAATTACTATAGCTATTGACCTGATTTACGAAGAGGGAATTCTACTACATTTATGAAAAATAGATAGTAGTATTTGATGAAATTGTAATGAAATATATTTTATAATCAATGGAGGGTCAAATTAGGGTGTGTAGTATCCGTTTTCTTTGCAGAGATGGCAGATAGTTTCCAATTCGTTGGGTTGATCTAAGAGTTCCTTGCGGGCAGCAATGTATTTCTCTCCATTCCATACATCATCAAAACTTGTCTCAAATACATTACCCATAGAATATTTGCTTTCCGTCACCACACAACCACATGGGAATACATCACCATTCCAGTTAACAAAAGTTTCTGTCCATGGACGTTTGCAAAATTTAATAGGATTTTTGCGTTTCTTTTCCTTTAGATCATAGGGATTGTAGTCTGGATTATCTGGAATCCACTTTGCATCCTTTTCAATATTATTTTCAACCTTTTCAAGGATATCGTCTTTAAGGTTAGTGCGCATTATACTAAAAGTTATTTCAACACCTATTTCCTTGGCACGATCTTTGGCTAGATTAATCTGGTGTTCATTTTGCTTCATAACCAGAAAATTCCAAACTATTTTTAGCTTAGAATTATGTTTAGCCTTTGCATTCACAAGTCTTTTCATATTTTCGAATACTTTTTCAATATTACCTTCCACTCTGTATTGTTCATAAACTTCTTGGGTCGCACCATCGACCGAAACGATTAATTTGTCGAGCCCGGAAGTAACAAAACCTTCGACCTGTTCATCAGTTAAGTTATTTAAGTGAAGGCTAGTAATCGTCCGTATATTATGGTTAGTAGCGCTGTATCGAATCATTTCGACAAAAGATTTATTAAGTAATGGTTCTCCCCAACTATACATATCTATCGATTGAAGCCATCTCCCTAAATGATCAATAACTGGTTTAAACTGATCCAGTTTCATAAGACCTCGACTCACTGTTTTATCACCTAGTCCCGTAGGGCAAAGGGGGCATTTGAGATCACAATGATTGGTTGGGTCAATGGCAAGTTTTTTCGGCATGGATCGTAAGCGCGAAATTCCAAACCTATAGCTAAGTTTAATAATGATGCGGTTAATCCTCTGACGTAAATTAAACATAGTTTAAATGCCTTCTAAAAAACGTCCTCGTATTTTTTTGTTCCAAGCAGAATAAGAGGTTAAACGCATATTTTGATATAGCTAGACCTAGATAAAAAAACTACTGTAACCTTGAAAAGCTAATTATCAATAAAAATAAGTTTAATATCAATGACTATCTACTGCTTGTCAATTTTTTAAAGAAAGCATTGATAGCGCTTGAGAAAAGACTTCATCTGGGGAAAAATCCAAGCATATGCGGTCGGAACAATGGCTGAGTCCACATTCTCTACAATCGACATCTTTATAGAAAACAAAATGGTGGTCATTAACTGGGTTATAGGGACGAAATATTTCTCGAATGGCTTGACTAAATAAAACAATTGTTGGAATGCCAAGTGCGGTTGCGATGTGACTGGGAGAGGAGTCATTATCGATCACAAGGTCACATTCGTTGATAATTGCCATCATTTGATGAACCGTTATTTGATAAAAAATTACCAGATCAGGTATATCGTCGAGTAAAGGTTTAACTCTTAAATATTCAGATTCGGTACATATTACGATAGGTTGGATACCTCCATTTTTATTTAACTTTTGTATTAATTGGTTAAACCTTATAAGAGGCCACTCACGAATTGGCACTGCTGCTGTGGGGTGGATAAGGACCTTTTTTTTATTAGGGTTGACCCCTTTAGCAATTAAATTATTTTTTGCTGAAAGAATTTCGCTATCGCTTAGAAAAAGTTGTGTTTTTTTGTCAAATGATTCAAGCCCTAGACTTCTAAGACAATCTAGATCTCTCTCAATAGAGGAACGATAATAATCAGACTCTGGAGTGATTAGATTGTAAGATTTATTTCGACCTCGATAGTAATTGTTGATGCGGTATTTAGTTTTTATTTTTAATAACAAGTTTGAGGCAGTTTTCCCACTATGGGTGCTGATGACTAGATCAAAATTAGAAGAATTGAGTTGGTCAAGAACTTTATTGATGTTTTTAAAGGGATTGTTTTTTGCAAGATCAAATAACTGATCAATGTGGGGGTTGTTTTCAAATACGGCCTTAGAGTAAGACCACGTTAAAATAGAAATAGAAGTTTCTGGCAGATGGTGTTTTAAATTATTAATGAGAGGTGTGCATAATATGTTGTCGCCAATGTCACGTAGTTTTATTACAAGAACTTTCTTAAGAACTGATAATTCATCTCGGAGCTTTTTTTTTTCTCTAATATATAACTCGTAATAACGGAGATATCCTAGGAGTTCTGCATGAGCATCACATATGGAAAAAACTATTCCTTCAAACCCTTCCTTAAATCCTTTCTTTGAAAAATATGCTTGGGTAAATATTTTTATGGAAGAGGTCAGGCCAGCAACAAAAAGAAGATAAGGGTTGGAGCTAGTCAATAATTTGGCTAGATAATCAGCTCTTTCATCTGCTTTTTTTATAGCCGTGTTTGCGCAATCAGAAATGGTATCTTCATTATGTCTAATCAGCTCTCCTTCAAAAGCCACCTCAATTTTTTTTAAATTCTGGGTCGTGGCAACATTTTTAGGAAGATAGATCAGGCTCGAGGATTGGCAATCATGCCAATCGAGTGAATATTTTAGTCGTTTTTTTAGAAAAATAACGGTTGGCTTCAGTGGGTATTGACATGGATTAGTTTCATTAGTTTTAATCTTTTCTACGATTGATTTTCTCAACTGCCCGGTAATAATTTCATTAGAACGCACGAGTAAGGCCCACGGAGCATTAATCTTAGTTAAACCACATTCCCACCGGGCAGAAGTCATTCTAACGGAATGAATGCAAGCAGACATGTTAAATTCATTTATGATTTGCTTAGCTGAACCTTCATCATCTTTGATGACTACTATGATCTCTGGGATCCAATTTCTAAGGGCTCCTAGGCAGGAGCGAAGCTTGTCTGTAGACCCCTCAAAGGATACTACGGCGGCAAGATGATTTTTTGAGTTTGGATTTATCACAAGAACTAATTAAAAATTAAATTAACAAGGTATTTACGATTTAAATTATCTCACAAAGGTAAGAATTGATGATATAAATAACTCCTGAATTATTTTATTGCTAAGAAATTATACCTTTATTTAATGACAGATAAATCTCTTTCTACCATTACAATTAAAAATTCTTTTGGTCACATGAAAGCTGTATAGAGGGTGGTTGTTTTTCTAAAATAATGTTCTAAACAGTCACTGAATTATTTTCCGAAAGTACTATTATTGTCCAAAAAATGAAAATTAACTTTCTTTTGCCACATATTAGGCTTAGTGGAGGTGTTAAGGCGCTATTGGAGTATGCTAACCGCCTCAAGAAAAGAGGACACGATGTAAGAGTTTTTGTTCCAAGTAAGGTTTCAAGGTGGTATCAGTTGCGTGATAAATGGGAAAAAAGAAAAAATGGTTTACAAAGACTTCATCCTGAAGTCGTGGAATGGATGGATAATACCCTTGCTATCGAAATGTTTCCAGAACCTGGAGAGCGCTACCTTCCCAGCTCAGATATTTTAGTGGCAAGTGCATGGCAGAACGCTGAATTTGCGTCACAGCTTCCTCTTGAAAAAGGCAAGTTTTTCTATTTTGTTTTACATTATGAAAGCTTATGGACTCGTAATAAAAACCGAGCTGTAAAAACGTACGATCTTTCATGTAGGATGATTACATGTTCAACTTGGCTTAAAAATATTTTAATTGAGAAGCATGGCAAAGAATCTGATGTATTAGTTATACCGATTGACCGCGAAGTGTTTTTTTGCGAGCAAAAAAAATGGAATTCAATACCTCGAGTTGCTATGTTGCACCACGATTATGATTGGAAGGGATATACGGAAGGTATTGAGGTGATAAAAAAAATTCTAGAACAGGGAAAAAAAATTGAGTTGGTCGTATTTGGAGAAAAAACAGAAGACCCGCGCTCATTGTTTGATAAAGCCGGGTTTGAATTCGAATACCATTATCGTCCAACACGCGAAAGATTGAGAAAAATCTACCAATCGTGTGACATTTTTCTATGCCCTAGTTGGTATGAAGGGCTTGGTTTAACTTCGATGGAAGCCATGGCATGCCGTTGCGCGTTGGTAACCTCAGATACTGGTGGCTGCCTCGATTACGCGATTAATGAAAAAACCGCATTAGTTTCACCATCTCGAAATATTGATGGCCTGAGTGAGAACATTATGCGATTGATGGACGATAAAGAATTATTGCAATCAATTTCTTATAATGGTCAAAAAAAAATATATGAGCTTGATTGGCATGAAAGTTGTGGGCAACTGGTTAGTTTTTTTGAAAAAAGTCTAAACCTAGACTAGCAAAAAAATAATGATTTTAATAAATAAATCCTAAAATATAATTTCCCAGAACTCCAAGATTGAGATTTGTTGCGAGGATCTCTTAATTTGTGTATTTAAGGTAAATGTTAAATTGGTAGGAAAAGTTATGATTGTTGTTACAGGCGGGGCGGGGTGTATAGGAAGTGCAGTTGTTTGGGGTTTGAACAAACGAGGTATAACCAATGTCATTTTGGTAGATGGGGTGGATCACCCAGAAAAGGCAAAGAACATCGAATTGCTCGATTACTATGCATTGGAGAACAAAGATATTTTTTTAGATTATATTATAAATTCAAATATGCCATGGTCTATAGATGCAATTATTCATTTAGGAGGGTGCTCCTCAACCATTGAAAGGGACGAGTCTTTTCTAACGAAAAATAACTATGAATACACTAAGATGCTAGCAACTTACGCTATTAATAAAGACATTCGATTCATCTATGCTTCTAGTGCTGCCACTTATGGTAATGGTGTAAAAGGTTTTTCTGATGAGGTGGACCTTGCAACTTTGAGTCCTCTTAATTTATACGGACATAGCAAACAGAAGTTTGATATGTGGGCAAAAGAACAGGGAGTACTTAACCGTATCGTTGGCTTAAAGTATTTTAATGTGTTTGGTCCAAGCGAATATCATAAGAAAGAAATGCAAAGTATGATCCGTAGAGGGTATTTACAGGTGTTGGATAGTGGAAAGATTCGTTTGTTTAAATCTTATAACCCAAAATATGCAGATGGTGATCAGGAACGTGACTTCTTATATGTGAAAGATGCAGTAGATATGACACTTTTTTTTCTAGACAACTCTGGGGCTGGTGGAATATTTAATGCTGGGACAGGAGTGGCCCGGACGTGGAATGAGCTTACAGATGCTGTATTTAAAGCAATGGATAGAGAGATTAATGTCGAATATATCGATATGCCAGATGCTATACGTGACCAATTTCAGTACCGGACCTGTGCAAAAATAGATAAGATTCGAAAAGCAGGATACTCTAGGCCCATTACTTCATTAGAAGATGCTATCACCGATTATATCCAAAACTATCTTCTTTCCAATAAACGTCTTAGCTAATATATTTGTTTCGATGTGTTAATAACAAATGAGTGTAAAATATCCCAACAAAAGAAGCCATTTCTAAGGTTATTTTGACTCATCTTGATTAATATAAGGGACTAGACTTCAAAAAATGATACCTGTAGCACTGAAAAAATGGCTTGGAATTCCCCACCTGTGCGACAATCCCAGGTCAATTTTTATCGGACTAATCGGTGGTGTGGGCGATTTGGTATCAGCAGCACCTTCAGTAGTGGCCTTAAAAAAGAAATACCCATCAGCTAAAATTAGTTTTGGGGTTGGAGATGGCATATTTTTTAATACGATTAAAAACGACCCTAATATCGATCACTTTGAAACTCCTTTTTTTTATGATACTTGGAAAAAACGAAAACGTAGAATAACCTATCGAAAAAAGTATAAAGAGCATGACCTAGTATTTCTACTAGACAACGGAACTTTGGATTGGTGGCAACGAAAAAAGCACCTTATGGATATTTATGCTGAAAAATGTGGCGTAGTTTTAGAAAAACGAAGACCAATTTTTTATTTAAATAAAGATGATTTCCATGCAGCCGAAAAAAAACTTCTCGAATTAGGAATTTTAGAAAATGATAAGCTTTTAGTCTTGTCACCGGAGACCCGTTCAAAGAAAAAAATGAAGGAATGGCCACATGAAAGGTTCCTATCCCTCATTCAAAAAATCAGGGAAAATCAAGATTTTAAAATTGTTACGATGGTATCAAAAGATAATCTTAACGATTATGACGGAACAATTCCTCTGAGGGGATATCCGCTTGGGCCTTCTGCAGCGATGATTAGTAGATCTAATTTTTATCTTGGTCTGGATAATGGTTTAACGCATATTGCATCTTGTTTTGATGTTAAATTACTTTCTATTCATATCGGATATCCAGTCGAATGTGCTGGCCCACTCTCCCCATTTGCCAAAGTAGTTGCGCACCAACCTTTTGATCCCCCGGAATCTATTTCGGTAGACGAGGTTTACAAAGCTTTTCATGAATTAATTTAAACTTACATAACAGTGGATAAAGACAGCTTTGTAGTTCGACTTGTGCTAAGCGTTATGTTAAATTGTTAATCTGTTATTTATAACCAATTGTTTACCTAGTTTGTCTTGAGTTCCTACCTTGAAACCGCTCCATATACTTCATACTGAAGCCGCCGCAGGTTGGGGTGGCCAGGAAATAAGAGTCTTTCAAGAAACTTTACTGCTCCTAGAGAGGGGTCATAGAGTTTCCTTAGTGTGCCAGGCTGATAGTCCTTTAGAAAAGAGCTGTAGATCGATCTCTAATTCGCAGTTTCATTTTAAATCGATTTCAATGAAAAAAGTGATGAACCCTGAGGCGTTCGTGGCCTTATACCAATACGTTTCAAAAAATAATTTTGATGTTATTCATACTCATAGTTCAGTTGATAGTTGGTTAGGTGGTATAGTTGGCAAGTTGTTGAAAGTTCCTGTTGTTCGAACTCGTCATGTTTCGTTGCCTGTAAAGGATTTCTTCCCAAATCATCTGCTATATTCTCACATACCTAAACGAATTCTTACTAGCGGGAGTATGATTTCTGACATTATAAAACAGATCCGTTGTGTTGATTCGAATAATGTGGTTTCTGTTCCTGCAGGAGTAGATCTACGAAAATTTAATTCAAGTATTTCTGGAGAAAAGATTCGTGAAGAATTGAAGGTTGAATCGGGTCAACTTCTTGTGGGAAAAGTTGGTGTCATCCGAGGTTGGAAAGGCCATAACTATTTTTTAGAGGCTATCCCTTTAATCTTAAAAGAGGTTACACAAGCTCGATTTGTAATAGTTGGTGATGGGCCAGGTTTTAAAGAAATTAAATCTAAAGTTCGCTTAGCAGGTTTAGATCATAAAGTAGACCTTCTTGGATACAGAGATGATATCCCAGAAATTATATCGGCATTAGACGTTCAAGTACTTGCATCATTTTCAGGAGAAGGAACCCCTCAAGTTATACCCCAGGCATTTGCAATGAAAACGCCTGTAGTAGCTACCAAGATAGCTTCAATTCCAGAGCTTTTGGGAAATGGTGAGAGAGGGGTATTAGTCGAACCGAAAAATGGGTTAAGCCTTGCCGAAGGCGTGTTGAAATTATTTAGAAACCCAGAGGTTGCGAACAACCTTGTTGAAAATGCCAATTTATTTTGTCATAAGGAACTGACAGTAGATAAAATGATGGATACAACAATCGCCATCTATGAAGAAGTTGCTTCACCTTCATGAAAATAATTAGATATGTTTTAGGTTACTTGGATCGTTTATGAAAATTGCTGTTATAAGACAAAAATTCGTTAACTATGGGGGGGCTGAACAATTTGTTTCAGGGTATACAAGATATCTCGCAGAAATGGGGCATGAGGTACATATTTTTGCCAATCAGTGGACGTCGTCTAATCATCCGAATATAAAAATTCACTCTGTTCGTGCTGTTACAAGAAACTCTTTTTTGAGAGTTTTGTCGTTTGCATGGTTTGCTTTTCAAACAATACGTTTTAAGTCATACGATATCGTTCAAAGTCATGAACGAATATGGCGTCAAGATATATATCGAGCAGGTGATGGATGTCATCGTGAATGGCTTGAAAGACGCTCCAGTTATCTGCCGTTTATCAAGAGTTTTTTTTTAAATTTTAATTTATTCCATCAATTAATATTAAGACTGGAGAAAAGAATTTTTGAAAAAGGAGAATGTAAAAAAATCATAGCTATTTCTGAAATGGTTAAACGAGACATACTAAAACATTACCAGCTTCCAGAAGATAGGGTGAAGGTTGTCTATAACGGTATTCAGTTAGATAGATTTGACCCAAGTAATAAAAAATATTTTTGTGATGAGGTTCGTCAGAAGTTGAGAATTTCTGATAAGGAAGTTATGATTTTATTTGTAGGATCAGGATTCGAACGAAAGGGATTGGAGTATCTAATTAAGTCTATTCAGTATTTGAAGCATAAAAACTGGCGATTGGTCCTTGTAGGAAAAGGAAACTGGAAAAAATATTTAAAACTTGCTTCAAAAAAAAATCAGGAGAAAATAATGTATTTAGAACCAACTGACGAAATTGAAAAACTTTATGCGGCAGCGGATTTTTTTATTCTTCCTTCAATTTATGAACCATTTGGGAATGCCAACCTAGAAGCTTTGGCCTCGGGACTCCCAATCATCACAAGTCAGAATAGTGGTGCTTCTGAAATAATTACACCTAAAAAAGAAGGAATTATTTTGGAAGACCCGTCAGACTCCAAGGCTATCGCAGAAGCTATAGATTATTTGATGGATCCAAAAATTAGAGAACCTATGGCGTATGCTGCGCGTGCTCTAGCAGAGAAATTTACTCAACAGCGAAATGCTTCCGAAATGCTAAAAATTTATCAGGAATTTATAGAGCATGAATGAAAACTTTAGTGAAATAATGATCAAAAAATAGGATAGAGAAAAGCTCTGCCTAGTTAACAAATCAAAACTAATGCTAGCTTAGATCATTAGCAAATAAAATTAGATTAAGCGGCGGATTATTTTCCAATATATGTTAAGTAATGGGCTAAGTAAGTGTGTGAGGAGAGGGTTTGCCATACCGCTGACATACAGAGGTCCTTGATGCATACGAGTAATTTCTTTGTCGGATACTTTGCGCAAGTATTTTTGTTTTTTTCGTTTAATTAATATGCGTGGTAAAAGACTCAGGATTTCAAAATAACTTTTTACTTTAAGGAAAAACCACCTATGAATAACGGCGTGAAACCATTGGGAAAGTTCGACAATAATTAGGGCAGGGGCAATTAAAGCCAGTGTTTTAGCCTCCATGTTTTTCAGCATAAGATAGAGGCGGTTTTTTTCGGAAGAGTAATATTTTTTAATGCCTTTATTAAATTTATAGTGATGGTACATTGTGGCCTGTGGCGCAACTTTAAGACACCATCCTGCCAGTCGAATTCTCCAGGATAGGTCATGGTCTTCGTGATAAAGGAATAGATTTTCATCAAACCCTCCTACCGTTTCATAAACTTCTCTTCTTAACATGAAAATTCCGCCACAAGCAGACTCAAAAGGTTCCATCCAGTTGGGGTCTTGTTGACCAAGTAAATTTGGATAGGCGATACCAGTATAGTTGATCAATACTCCAAGAGAGTTAACGGTATTTTCTCTATCTATATATAAAATTTTTGGAATTGCTCCTCCGATATTAGAATCACTTTCCAAAAGTTTTGCTAACTCTCCAATACATTTGGGATTCAGTTTAAGATCACTATTGAGAAAAAGAAGATAGTCGCCTCTGGCGACAGCTAAACCACTGTTAATAGCAGAACCAAAACCCAGGTTTTTTTTATTTTCAATTATTTTAATAGCGGGAAAACGCCTTCGAATGAAATCAATCGAACCATCCTTAGATCCATTATCACTTATAATAATCTCTATTTGTTTTCTGTCTTGATCAAGTATAGATTGAATACACTCGGTAACAACATCTTTGTCATTCCAGTTAACAATAATAGCGGTTATTTTTTTCAAAGATTTTTTCTTTCGTATTAGTGAGAAAATAAAATGCCAGGTATTTATGCAATGTTATTTTTCTGGACAAAAACCTTTCTTGATATTCATGCTTTAGCAGTGAGTAAAATATGCTGGGGACTTTATTTTAATGTTTAGATTTTTTAGTGTGGTGAGCCACTAATATCTTGATGCGTCCATAATTACTCTAAAATATTTTGGTAGAAAGTGTCAGGGTCATTAGCATCAAAAGATTCATTGGCATAAACGATAAGTACCATGTCAGTATCCCCAATATTTTTTATAGCATGTATTATTCCTGGCGTTATTTTTACTGTTCGCAGAGCGCCTTCACCCATAATTAATTCTTTTTGTTCACCTGTTTTTAGATCTTTTAGCAACAAGAGACCTTTACCCTGTGGAACACAAAACCATTCAAGTTTTCGGGTATGATAATGGTTGCCACGAATTTTCCCAGGGTAAGCAACTGAAACATGTATTTGACCAAACTCATGAGGGACTTCTAGACTTTTACCCCCTAGAACTTCTATCAACCAACCTCGTTCGTCTGATTTGCAGTCAAGATTTTCTATCTGAATATCTTTCATCGAGTCACCTCCTTTTGAAACCAGAGCAAAGTATTCTTAATTCCCGAACGAAGAGTTGTTTTCGGTGTCCATTTGAACTGTTTTCTGAAGCGCGTTGCATCTAGTGAGAAAGAATTTTTCCCAGTGCTTGTGTTTTTTGAGTAAGATTTTTTTACTTTTATGCCTAAAGATTTTATACTATGTATAACCTGGCGCAGTGATGTTGTACGGTTATTGCCAAGATTATAAACTCCTGAAACGAAATATTTTTTTTGAGTGCCTGCGAGTATCATTGCATTGATCACATCTTCTATGTAGATAAAGTCTCTTTTTTGGTGACCATCTCCATCAACTTTAAGAATTTTTTTATTTACTGATTTATAACAGAATGTGGCGATAACCGAATTGTATTCGGGGCGACAGCCTGGTCCATAGACATTTGCAACACGAATTATAGCGTGTTCAAAACCGGAAAGTCGAATCAAGTCCTCTGAAGTTTTTTTTGCAACGCCGAATAAAGTTTCTGGTTCGGCCTTATAAGCTTCAGTAATCAACTTCTCAGGCGGTTTGGTCTTTTTATAAACCTGCGATGAAGATGTAAAAATAATACGAAGAGAGGGCTTCCCGTATCTCCTAATTGCTTCAAGAAGGTTGAAAGTAGTTTGTATATTCCCTTTGAAAATTTCTTCGTTTGTTCCCCGGTTAACACCAGCAACATGATAAATCAGATCCAAGTTCTCAACAAATGACTTTAGCCTATTTATTCCCGGAAATTTTCCAGAAGAACTGCGCTTAAGAGTGGTAACCTTAAATTCAGTTAACTGATGAAGAGCATTTGTAAGGTTTTTGCCTAAAAATCCTGATGCCCCAGTTACGCCAACATGCATTTGTTTCCTTTCCAAAAAACTATAGGATATTTATGCAGCAAACTTTTAAAAGAAATAGATATTTCAAAGTATTTATACAGTATTTTTAAATCAAGAAGTTAAAATACCTTGGTTTGAAAATATTCAGGTTATTTTCACTAGTAATTACTTATTAAACGGCATTATTTATAAGAGGCTTAAGTAGTATGGTTAGATTTACAAGTATAATTTTTATTTCCCTAACTCTGATGATTAGCTCGAAGACAACTGATTTCCGAGTTGCTAATGCAGAAGAACCGCCTGAGTTTAGCCAGGCTCTATCTGGCTACACCTATCAATTCCCAAGAGATTTTTTTTCCCATGATGATTTTAGAATTGAGTGGTGGTACTACACCGGAAATCTGGAAGAGGTCGGAACGTCTCGTCCCTTTGGCTATCAGCTTACATTTTTTCGTGTGGCTCTTAATACCCCAGGTAGCGATCCCAATTCATCTAAGTGGAAAGTGGGTCATATTTATTTTGCGCATATGACATTAACCGATATAGAAGGTGAAGAATTTCATTACTTTGAACGAATTAACCGCAAGGGCATTGGTAATGCTGGTGCTGACTCTGGGCGGTTGATGGTTTGGAATGAAGATTGGTCTCTCAAGAGCGAGGATGAAAAACACTTGCTTGAAGCCGTTGAGTCAGGCACAGGACTTAAACTACGATTAGTCCCGATGAAGCAATTAGTGTTTCATGGAGAAAATGGAATTAGTAAAAAAGGGAGTGAAGTAGGGAATGCATCTCATTATTTTTCGTATACACGTATGAAAACTAGTGGAACGCTATTCATAGGAGGGAAAACTTATAAAGTCCTTGGCACAAGCTGGATGGACCATGAATATTCAAGTAATCAGCTTAATGACGAGCTGTCTGGCTGGGATTGGTTCTCATTAAAACTCAATAATCAGACCGAGTTGATGTTGTATCAGTTGCGCTTAAAAACGGGAGGTGTCGATTCTTTTTCAAGTGGTACTTTAGTTTCAGCTGATGGCGTGGCTCGGCATTTGAAGCAAAATGAATTCATTATAAAACCATTAACCCAATGGAAGAGCAAACGATCTGGTATAACATATCCACTGGGTTGGGAGCTGGAATTACCAAGTTTAGGGATTAAATTAAACCTTTCACCTGATTTATATGATCAAGAACTTTATAATCTGCGTTCTATTTCTGCATCTTATTGGGAAGGCAGTGTTTCAGTAGAAGGGACTATATCTGACGATCTAGTTAAAGGGAAGGGGTATGTGGAACTAGTAGGTTATGGTAAACCCCTGATGCAGGATTTGCCAGATTGACAAACTAGGCAAAGATTTCCCTGCTAGGGGAAATTAAGTCTGTAATGAATAGGAGAAAAAACTGTAACCTACCTAATATAAAGACCTTTTAAAGGTTGAGAGTTGGGCACAGAATTTGCTTTCATTACTGGTATATGTAAGAAAAACTTAATCGAACCGGAGAAAGCTATGGTAAACCCCATTAGTAGTACGAGTAAATCTCTTATTGTAGTACCTGACTCGCAAAGGGAAAAAAATCTATTTCAAGATTATAATGAATATGCTTCTGTTAATGTTGAATTCTCTGAAGAGGCAAAGAAAGTTAACGGTTTCGAAGGAGGTAGCCCATTAACTGGAATCTTAAAAAGCGAGTTCGATCAAGTTTTTGGATTGGATAACAATAATAAAGAGTTATTTCTTAAAAAATTGGATCAAATTATGGAGAATAATAGCATTTAAGTTTAAAGGTTAAGTTATAATTTCTTAAATATTATGCTCAAACAAGTGAGTCCTCCATCTGCTTTTTCGAACTCGCTTATGTCTACTTCTATTGTTTTAAACCCTTCCCGAAGAATTTTATCTGCTATTTTGTTAGATTTTTTTGATATTAAGACTGTATTTTCGATAACTAGGCAGTTAGCGGCGTAAGGATTTGAACTATCTGTTTCAATCCATTTAAACTCTTTAAGAGGGTTTGTTTCTACAGAAGATGGATCAATCACGATAATATTGTTTCCTAAATACGAGACAGAGGTTTTTAAGTGCAACCCACGTATAATTTTGATGGGAATAACAGGTTTTTTTGTAAATTTGGCTAGTGCGTCCACAGCTTCAAAGTTTGTTCGACTGGATATTCCGACAAATATTTTTTCCCCCGTGCTTAGCACGTCACCTCCGTCTAAAGTAACAAAATGTGGAATTGTTTTTATCGCTTTATATTTTTTAATTTCTTTATGGATACTGGCACCTTCGCCACGCCTTGACTTTGTTTTATTATGGCAAGCCAATGCAATATGATCAAAAACAACTGTCGTGTCCTCCACAAAAGGTCCGTCAGGATATTCATGAATAGCTGGGAGCACGATAACCCTCACTCCTGCTTCTTCTAAAGCAGAAATATAGAGTTTGTGTTGTAAGTAGGCACGTTTAAGATCTATGGGTTGGTCTTTTGGGTTTGCGGAAATAGCCCTGTTATATGAAGGGCCTGGCCGTCGAACAAAAGCGATAGGTTTGGTCATTGACGGAGCTAATCACAGGTTCGAGTATTCATTAGTCGGGAAAAGTAGAGCATACTGTGCTCTTTCCGCGATTTTCTATAGAGTTTCATAAGAGCTTTAGTGGGCTTAAGTTTTTCCCCAATTTTATCTGGCTGAGCAAAGTAGACGATTCCTCTAACAGTGTGGAAATCATGGGCGTTGAGATCCATTACTTTTCTAGTGCATTCTTTGGGGTAACCGTGAAATTTGTCCAGCATGGGAAGAAAGGTGTCAAGCATTTCATAAAGTACACCTTCCATCATTCCCGCATTATTAGGGGTAGGTTCAATATTTGGCAGTCCTTGACCTTCAATGCCCTCGCCTTCAGGAGGTAATCTATTAAAAACGATCCTCTGGGCTGATAGCGTGACAGTGACCTTATCTAAATACTCAAAGCCCTTTTCTTTGAAATAGTCTTCATTTAACAGTTCGTTGTATGCAAAAACACTTATCTTTTCTGGCATGCGTGGTCCTCAAAATAGACTGGTTTGTATTTTTATAAAAATTAGGTTACATAAGACTTAGCAAAAACCGTTGCTGGCTAAGAGCTCAATATGATAGTATATCCTAATCGTTCAGATTGCTTTAATTTTTACTTAGAGTGAAAAATATAATTACAGAAGTCTCTTTTTTTCTGCAGACCGCCTGAAGATTCCGAGTTTAAATTACCCTACTTAATATTATTATAAAACTCATACTTTGAAAGAGGAGTTTAGTATGTCGTCAGATAAAGTTGTTGTTATTACCGATGCAGAGTTTGATTCTTCTGTCCTTCAGTCCGAAAAACCAGTTATTCTTGATTTTTGGGCTGATTGGTGTCAACCCTGCAAGATGCTTGCACCGACCGTAGAGGAAATTGCGGGAGAATATGAAGATACGATTAAGGTTGGAAAATTAAATGTAGATGATAATCCGAGTACAGCTACTAAGTACGGTATCCGAGGTATTCCTACTTTATTATTTTTTAAAGGTGGTCAAGTCGTTCAGCAGGTAACGGGAGTCAAGTCTAAAGCTGAAATCAAAAAAATAATTGACGAAAGTCTAGTCTGATATTTTCCACTTTAAGATGAGAAATTAGACAGATTGGTATACAGGGTTTAAACCAAGGCGTTCAATCATCTCAATATCTCTTTTTGGGTCCTGTCCTTTAGTTGTAAGGTAGTTTCCTCCAAGAATACCATTTGCTCCAGCAGCAAAAATCTGTTCCTGATGATTAGTAAATACCTCTTCACGTCCACCGCAGACAAATAGATCTATGGTTGGGAGGACCAGTCTGAGCATAGCTATAGTTCTAAGTGCCTCATATAGCTCCATTAGGGCCATGTTTTCTAGTGCTGTTCCTTCTAACGGCTTGAGAAAGTTTATTGGAAATGACTGTGTTTCGAGGTCTCGAATATCTATGGCAAGCTCTACACGTTGAGCAAAAGTTTCTCCCATGCCAAAGATTCCCCCAACGCAAACTTGAAGACCAGCTTCTTTAGCGTTTTTTACTGCCAGGACTTCATCTTCATAGTTATGTGTTGTGACAATTTTATCAAAATGGCTTTCTGCAGTTTCTAAATTGTGATGGCACCTATCGAGTCCGGCTGCCTTTAGTTCTCTCAAATCGTCTAGGTTCATCAAGCCAAGCGAGCAGCAAGTTTCCAAACTAGTTTCTTCTTTTATTCGTTTTATTGCTTTGATGACTTGATCGAGTTCCTCTCGACGATTTAGCGCTGTTCCTGAAGTGACAATAGAAAATTCATTAGAACCGAATGCTTCAGCCTCCTTAGCAGCTTCAACAATTTTTTCTACATCCAATAAGCCATATTCGGGGCTATCCGTCTTAAATTGGCTGGATTGGGCACAAAAACCGCAGTCTTCTTCACATTTACCAGCCTTTGCATTAACGATAGAGCAGATTTTAACATCATCTCCTTTAAAACGATCACGTAGACGATTGGTGCCTTCGAACAAATAATCTAGTTCCTCATGAGAAAAAAACTCCAGTTCAAGAGCTTGTTGGCGAGTAACCCCCTTCCCATCAAGGGTAGAATCAATCATTTCTTTAATTAGATTTTTTCGCATTTTAGAAAATATATTTTAATGTTTTTTCGAATCGTATCACAGTTTGTTTTAGTTTTCTTAGTATTTAAGAAGATTGACTAAATCTTCTGGTGAGTTTACTGGTGCCAGGCATGTTCCTAGCTGACAAACATAAGCCGTTGCTTTACCTCCGACTATAGTTTTTTTTGCCAGTAATGGTATGTCAGCACTATTTTTAATTAACTCGTCCTCATACGAAAATGTGAAAACGGCATTAGGAAAAAATTTTGAGCGAATAGTCTTTAGCATTTCTTTAGTAGATGGGTCGTTTTTCTTCCCTATGATAGCAACTTCTTTGAGACCTCCGAGATAGAGATGCAACGCTTGCATCATAAACGAAGAATTTATTCCGTATTCTGTTAGTTCTTTATAAAAAGCAAGAAAGGTTTTTTCTGCGCTTCTAATCAAATTGGGGTTGGCAAGATAGGCACCCAATTTAAGGAAAGCCAAAGCTGCATTGCTGTTGCCCGATGGTTCGACTCCATCGTATCCCGAGATTTGTCTAACAATCAGTTTTTCTGCATCAACCGCAGTCTCATAATAAGCTCCATCGGAGGAAAACTTCTCTTCCACGATCTGCATTAGGTCCCGCGCCTCAATTACATAATCTTTATTATAGGTTGCTTCATAAAGCTCCAGACAGGCAACAGCAATTGATGAATAGTCAAATAGATATCCATTGTAGCGAGCTTCGCCTTCTCTAAAACGCCTTAGAAGTTTCCCCTCGGGTGTTTTTAAAGTGGTTAGAATAAACTTCATAGCTTTTTCCGCTTTAGCTATTCGGTCGGCGTCTTCTAAAACGCGACCTGTTTTAGCCATAGCAGAAATCATTAGTCCGTTCCATGATGTTAGTACTTTGTCATCTAAGGAGGGACGAATACGTTTGCTTCGTTCTTGCAAAAGTTTTTTCCGCGCAGAACTTAATTCGGTAATAACGGTATCTTCTGTTAGCCCTAACTCCTTTGCTAGTTCTTGATAGGTCCGAGTTTGATTAAGAATATTTTTTTGTTCAAAGTTTCCATCTTTTGTAATGTTGAAAAATGGAATAAAAATAGACGATGTTTGTCGACCTAATATTGATTCTATCTCCTCTTTTGACCAGATATAGAACTTCCCTTCGACGCCTTCGCTATCAGCATCTTCAGCACTGAAAAAAGCACCTTCCGCCGAGGTCATATCTTTATCAATGTAATTTAGAACATCGTTCGCATAATCCGAAAACTCTGGATTTTCTGTGACTTGAAAAGTTTCGATAAGTGCGGTGATAAATAATGAATTATCGTAAAGCATCTTTTCAAAGTGTGGTACCAACCATCTGTAGTCGGTGCTATAGCGGGAAAGTCCTCCTCCAATCTGATCGTAGATACCACCCCATTTCATAGCTCGAAGGGTACTTTGGGTCATCTCCAGACTCGATGTTGTTCCTGTGCGGTGGTAGTGACGTAGTAGCATTGACAAACCCATTGAGGGTGGAAACTTATTTTGTGGCTGAAATCGGAATCCATGATTAAGGTTGTCGTAATGACTTTCATAAAGATTGGCTGCTTTGTTCTCACCGTCAAAGTCAAGCGATTCGATTGTCTCTGCAGTTGCTTCACGTTCCGAGCTTTCGCGAATTACCGTAGCGAGAGCCTCGCTTTGTTTTTTT
>CAZOYP010000008.1:0-38738 GCA_964584125.1 uncultured Nitrospinaceae bacterium
GCTGAGCGATGAATATGTTTAACAACGCGCCTCATTTTTTGGCGAGTTTTATTCTCTTCAAGTCTTTTTATTATTTCTTCTTTAACCTCATCTAATGGCTTTATTCTCTCTGGACTTATTTTGTCAAGTCGAATGATATGAAATCCAAATGATGTTTTTATGGGTTCACTAGTCTCTTTTGGTTTTAATTTCTTTAAAGCGTTTTCAAATTCCGTAACCATCATTCCTTCAGGAAACTCACCAAGGCTTCCACCATTTTCTCCAGAAACAGGATCATCAGAATGTTTTTTTGCTAATTCGCTAAAGCTGACTCCATTTCGAATTTTTTTCAAGACAGCATTAGCTTTTTCTTTAGCTTGTTCTTCCGACTTTATTGATTCTTCCAAGCTATCATTCTTTGCTTCGGATCGAAATAGGATGTGAGCAGCTTCATACATTTTTCTAACCCTGAAGTCTGCAATTTTAGTCCTATAATAATCCTCTATGTCCTCATCTCGAATGTCTATTACATTTTCATAGTTTTTTGGAATAGTTTTTACATATTGGACCTTAATTCTTTCTGGAATTTCAAAACGATTTTTATTTTTTTTATAAAATAATTTTATTTCTTCTTTATTAACCTTCTTTTCTGATTTGAAGTGATTATTTGGGATTACTATATAGTCTAACTTGATCTTTTCATTTGCCAATATAAATGCTTCGTCTAATTCATTTGGTGAAATCTTGACATTGGACTTGATTAGGTTTCTGATTTTTTCGAGGAGAAGTACTTCGCGCTGACTTTCTTCAAACTCGAGGGGAGTTAAGCGCTTGAACTTTAGGTAGTTTTGGTAAGTTTCGTTGTGGAAAACTTTATTTCTTTGAAAGGCGGAGAAGTTGTTTATTTGATTGATAACTTCTTCGTCGCTAACTTGAATATCTAGTTCGTTGGCCTTTATTAAAAGTATTTTTTTTTGAATTAAAGTGTCTAGAGCTTGAGTTTTTAAGTCTAGTTTTTGAATGAGCTCTTCTGAAAACTGGTTCTGAAACTGTTCTCTGTAAAAATTTACAATGTTATTGAATGTACGCTCATATTCGGCCTGACTAATTTTAGAACCATTTACAGTTGCTACTATTCCCCCAGAACTGCTAGATGCTCCTCCCATTCCCCATGAGTAGAAAATAGTTCCTATGAAGGCGAAAACAATTAACCATAAGATTGACTTAATAAGCCATGTGTCAGCATGTTCTCTAATTATATTTAGCATCTACTATTCCTTGCAAAAATTTTTGATTTTCTATGAGTTATGCAAAAATTATTTCACGATATAGTATATAACCTGCCCTATGTTCGCAACCGTTTTGATTTTTTTCATTGCGGTTCTATAATAAATTTTTCCTGCAGGTGTTGTGGTTTGATAAATAGACTGGGTTTCAACGCAACCCCTTATTTTTATTTACCTTGCAATTAGTGATGTCCCTTGTTATAAATTGTTTTGCCTATATTGATTAGAGTCCAATAAGCGTTTTTATTAAAATCCAATAAGCTTGACAATAAATAAACAGTTAAGGATGAAAGGCGGTTGGCTTGTTTTGGGGAATGTTTTCGAACGATTTAGCAATTGATCTAGGAACTGCGAATACCTTGATCTATGTCGATGGTCAAGGGATTGTTTTGCGTGAACCTTCGGTCGTTGCTATGAACACCCAAAGCAATGAAGTTCAGGCAGTTGGCTCCGATGCAAAAGAGATGCTTGGCCGTGCTCCTGGTAACATCGAGGCAATTAGGCCGATGAAAGACGGTGTTATTGCCCATTTCGAGGTGACAGAGAAAATGATTCGCCACTTCATTAGAAAGGTTCACAATAATCGTAAAACCCTTGTTCGTCCGAGGGTTGTTATTGCTGTTCCTTCGGGAATCACTCAAGTCGAAAGTAGAGCTGTGCGTGATTCTGCTTTATCTGCCGGAGCTCGAGAAGTATTCCTTATCGAGGAGCCTATGGCGGCTGCTATAGGAGTGGACCTTCCAGTTCAAGATCCTTCAGGAAACTTAATTGTTGATATCGGAGGTGGAACTACGGAAGTGGCAATTATCTCAATGTCAGGGGTGGTTTTTAGCAAGTCTGTTCGTGTTGCAGGTGATGAAATGAATGAAGCAATTATAAATTATATAAAGAAGAAGTATAATCTTCTGATAGGCGAGCGTACTGCTGAGGGTGTAAAAATGGAAATCGGCTCAGCATATCCATTGGAAAAATCCATGACGATGGAAGTAAAGGGACGAGATCTTGTCGCAGGCATTCCGAAAACACTGATAATTTCTGATGAAGAAATCCGGGAAGCTTTGACCGAAACCTTTAGTACCATAGTAGAAGCTGTGAAGATTGCGTTAGAGCGTACCCCTCCTGAGTTAGCTGCAGACATTGTTGATAAAGGAATTGTAGTCGCCGGTGGTGGATCTCTTATCAAAGGCTTAGATACACTTCTTCGCGAGTCTACTGGCTTGCCAATAAGCTTAGCTAGTGATGCCTTGTCAGCGGTTGCTCTAGGTTCAGGCAAGGTTTTGAGTGACCCAAAACTCTTAAAGAAGGTTGCTATTTAAACCGTGCCTTACAGGCGACCCCAGAATAAATACTTCCTTGGCTTTCTTGCTAGTATCCTAATATTTTCTCTAATTTTAATGACAGTGAATGCTCGCTATGACAAGAGCAACTTGTTTTTTGAGTCAGTAGTTGGATCGCTTTTCTCCCCTGTTCAGAACCTTTTCTCTAGCACAACCACATCTATTTCCAATGCATTTGATCACTATTTGTTTTTGGTTGATACATCGAGAGAAAACGATCGACTTCTTCTGGAAGTGAATCGGCTGTCAAGAGAAAATAACAAACTACTTGAAAGAAAAAAGTTTTTAGAAAGATCAAAAAAACTGGTTGAGCATTTTGATGGTAATGGAAGGCCTTTTATTGTGGCAAAGGTCATAGGCTATGATGCAACCCAATGGTCTAAAATGATTTTTATAAACAGAGGGACAGACCATAGAGTAGAAAAAAACCTAACAGTGATGACCGATGCAGGGATTGTTGGACATGTTATTCACTCCTCTCCCAAGTCATCTAAAGTTTTGCTGATTACGGATAGTCGTAGTGCAATTGATTCGTTGTTTCAAAAAACAAGGGAATCAGGGGTGACAGTAGGGACAGGAGAAAAAACATGCCAAATGAAATTTGTTCCAATTTTAGCAGAGGTGAGCGTGGGAGATAAAGTTATTTCTTCGGGGTTGGGTGGCGTGTTTCCAAAAGGACTAATGATTGGAACGGTTTTTGACGTTGTTAAACAAAACCAGGAACTCTTTCAGGAGATCACGTTAGTCCCCAGTGCAGACTTATCTCACTTGGAGGAGGTTGTTGTTATTCTTTCTAGCAAGGAGGAAGAGTGATCTATTTTATTCTTGGACTCGTCTTGTTTTTATTGTTTTCCGTGCAAATTACATTGTTAGGGATGTTCTCAGTGGCAGGGATTACTCCAGATTTGATTCTAATAGTCGCTGTTTATTGCGGTATCCATTCAAAAAATAATGGTGGTATCTGGCTAGCTGTATTAATTGGATTTTTCCAAGATTGTCTTTCAGGTGGTTTGTTAGGTGTTAACTCACTATCTAAAGGTTTGGCTGGATTATTTTTTTGTGCTTTGAAGGATAAAATTTTTGTAGAGGGTGCTGTTCCCATTAGTTTTTTTATATTTGTCACTTCTTTAGTGGATGGCATGATTTATTTGCTTGCTATGACAAGCATACTAGGTGGCCAGGCTAAAGGCGGCTTTTTCTTTTCTTCTGTAATATTATTTGGAATTTATAATGCTGTGATAGCACCATTTTTATTCTATATGTTTGATAAGGGTAGGAAATGGATTAATCTAAGATTTTCAAGCCAGGCTTTGGAAACCGTATGAGCTACACTAGTCCTTCAAAAGAATCTTTCTTCGAGTCATCTTTTTCTGTTCGAAAAAAAATCAAAGTTTATGTTGTTCTTGTGATTATTTCCTTTTTACTTGTTTTGATGAGAATTTGGTATCTACAGATACTAAGAGGAGAAGATTTTATGGGGCAGTCGGAGGAGAATAGAATTAGAAAAATTTCCTTACCAGATTATCGAGGGACTATTAAAGACCGCCAAGGCGAAACAATAGTTAATATTCGTCCATCCTTTAGTCTGTATATAACTCCTGAAGATGCAGGTGATTTTTCGGAGTCTTTGAAATTTCTTTCAAGATTAATAGACATCAATGAAGATAAGCTAAGGAATGATATTCGTCAATCTCCCTTATTTAAAGATATTTTAATCAAACGAGATATTAGCCGTAAAGAAATTGCTTATATTGAAGAAAATAAGATGTTACTCCCTGGAATCCATATTAAAGTTCAACCTTTGAGAAGTTATGTGCATAAGGACTTTGCTTCGCATGTTCTGGGTTATTTGGGTGAAGTTTCTAAGAGTGACCTTAAAACTGAGGTTTTCGGTCGATATGAACAAGGTGATATGATTGGTAAAAATGGATTAGAAAAAATATACGAGTCAAATTTGAAAGGTAAGAAAGGATTTAAAGAGGTTGAGGTAGACGTTTCTGGAAGAGAACTGAAAACTTTACGAAAACTTTCTCCTAAAACAGGAAATAGTTTAGTGCTTACCTTAGATAATCGAGTTCAGAATAAACTTGAAAAGTTAATGGTTAAAACTTCAGGTCAGGACTTTGTTAAAGGGTCTGTTGTCGTAATGAAAGTTCAGTCAGGGGAAATCGTCGCTATGGTAAGCAAACCCTCTTTTGATCCAAATTTGTTTGCCACTGGAATATCTAAAAATAAATGGAACCGATTGTTAAGTGACAAGAAAAATCCTCTTCAAAATAGAGCTATAGATGGGCAATACCCTCCAGCGTCTACTTATAAAATGATTACGGCGTATGCGGCACTTTCAGAAAAACTTGTAGAACCTGAAAGCACTATTTTTTGTTCCGGGCGTTTTCGTTTAGGTAAAAGAGATTATCGATGCTGGAAAAAAAGAGGCCATGGTCATATGAATTTACATAAAGCAATGGTTCAATCTTGCGATGTGTACTTTTATACCCTTGGTCATCGTTTAGGAATAGATAGTTTGGCAAAATATGCTAAAAAACTTGGTTTGGGAGAGCTTACAGGGATTGAACTAAAAGGTGAGAAGCGGGGTTTGGTTCCATCTACGAGATGGAAACAAAAAAATAAAAAAGAACCTTGGTTCCCTGGGGAAACTATTTCTGCTTCTATAGGGCAAGGATACAATCTCATGACTCCGTTGCAAAGTGTAAGTATGATTTCAACCATTGCAAGTGGCGGTCTTTTGGTTCGACCTTATTTAGTAAAAAAAATTGAGAGTTCGGATGGTAAGTTAATAAAAGAGTTTTTCCCTGAAGTTAAAAGAAATATTAGTATAGACCCTGATGTGCTAAAGCACATAAAAGAAGGACTTCGAGGAGTTGTTTATGATGCGCGTGGGACGGGTCACCGAGCTAGACTTAAGAATATTATTGTTTCTGGAAAAACGGGTACGGCCCAGGTTGTGGGAATGAAAGATTCTGATGAAATTGATCCAGAAGCCGAGATTCCTTATCAATTTAGAGATCATGCTTGGTTTGTTGCCTTCGCTCCATATGACAAACCTGAGGTGGCCGTAGCTGTTATTATTGAGCATGGTGGACATGGTGGCGATACCGCGGCTCCAATTGCTAGGCAAGTTTTAGAGACTTACTTTGCACACTATCCAGTTTCGGAAACTGCTAGAACTGGTTTGGCTCTAAACTAATTCAATCGGTTTTTCTATTTTTAAGAGGTAGTGAAATAAATCTCTCAAATACTTAATTTAACCAGGAGAAAAGAATTACGGGAAATAGCATCATGCATATCCCTTAATTCATTTGAAAAAAACCGACGTGCTTTTCTCTTGGCTATTTTTTTATTTTTGATCGGATATGTTTGATGTTGAAGACGAATATTGAAAAATATCTTGATTGAAATAAAAAAATCAGAATGGTTAATAAATAGATAGGTCTTTTTCGCGCAATTTTTTTACCCTGTCTCGTAATAGAGCTGCTTTTTCAAATTCAAGGTTTTTTGCAGCAATATGCATCTCCTTTTCTAGGCTTTTAATTAGTTTCGGGGTATCTTTTCTTAAAATATACTCGTCCTCCTCATTTTCCAATTTATTGCTCACAATATTTTTATCTTGCTTGACTAGAGTTTTCTGGACGGATTTTTTAATAGACTCAGGAATAATCTGATATTTATAATTATGCTCTTTTTGGATAGTTCTTCGTCGGTTCATTTCGTCAATTGCCTTTTGCATGGACTGAGTAACAGTGTCTGCGTAAAAAATAACCTTTCCATCAATATTTCGGGCTGCACGTCCAGAAGTTTGAATCAATGATGTCGTTGACCGAAGAAAACCTTCCTTGTCTGCATCAAGAATGGCAACAAGAGATACTTCCGGAATGTCCAGTCCTTCTCGAAGTAGATTGATTCCTATCAGTGCATCGAACTCTCCCAAGCGTAATTCCCTAATAATGCGACTGCGTTCTAGTGTTTCTATATCTGAGTGTAAGTACTTTACCTTAAGCCCAAGTTCAGCAAAATGCTCTGTTAGATCTTCAGAAAAACGTTTTGTTAATGTTGTGACTAGTGTGCGTTGATTTTTTTTAGCTCGTATTTTAATTTCTTTAAATAGATCATCGACTTGCTCTTTTATAGGTTGAATTTCTACAACTGGATCTATTAACCCAGTGGGTCGAACCAGGAGCTCAATTATATTTTCCTCTGATTTTTTAAGTTCATATTGGGATGGAGTCGCAGATACATATATAACTTGCTTAGCGTGCTTTTCAAACTCATCAAATTTCAAGGGTCGATTGTCGAATGCCGATGGAAGTCGAAAGCCATAACGAATTAGTTTTTCCTTGCGGGATCGATCCCCTTTATACATTCCATTTAGTTGAGGGATTGTGGCATGGCTTTCATCAATCATAAAGAGGGAGTCGCTAGGAAAATAATCTAGGAGTGTTGGGGGGGGATCGTTTTCTAAACGATTTGTGAGATGACGTGAGTAGTTTTCGATACCCTGACAATAACCTACTTCTCTAATCATTTCGAGATCAAACATGGTTCTTTGTTCGATCCGTTGTGCTTCTATTAGCAAATTTTCATTCTCAAAAAAAGAAATACGTTCAAGCAATTCTTCACGGATTGATTGAATTGCGCGATCAAGAGTTTCTTTAGGTGTCACATAATGACTAGCGGGGTAAATCCCTATTCTGTCAATTTCGCGGATATACTTCTGAGTTAAAGGGTCGAATGCGCTTATTCGTTCGATAGTATCCCCAAAAAATTCTATACGAATTGCTTCGTCTCTTTCATAGACAGGGACAATATCTATTGTATCTCCTCTGGCACGAAATGTTCCTCGTTGAAAATCCAGGTCATTTCTTTTGTATTGAATATGGACTAGTTTTTGTAATACATGTTCTCGCTCTATTTGCATTCCTACTTCTATAAAAAGTAGCATGCCATGGTAAGCTTCAGGAGAACCAAGCCCGTATATGCAAGAAACGCTTGCAATAATAATTACATCGCGCCGTTCAAATAGGGCACGTGTTGCAGCATGCCGTAGTTTGTCAATCTCATCATTGATCGATGCATCTTTTTCAATAAATGTATCTGTTTTTGGAAGGTAGGCTTCTGGCTGATAGTAATCGTAATAACTTACAAAATAGCCAACTGCATTATCAGGGAAAAACTCCAAGAACTCTCCATAAAGCTGGGCTGCAAGTGTTTTGTTATGAGCAAGAACCAAGGTAGGCTTTTGTACTTCCTCAATTACATTAGCAAGGGTAAAGGTTTTTCCTGATCCAGTTACTCCAAGAAGAGTTTGGTGGGGCGAGCCCGAAAGAATAGATTTCTTTAGCTTTGATATGGCCTTCGGTTGGTCGCCAGCCGGTTGAAATGATGATTTGACTTTGAAAGGTTTCATATTTTTATGTTTCTTGAATTCAAGTTAAAATAACACAAAAGATGTGTTAAATTAAGAATTCGGTATATGGCCACTTAAAATTTTATTTTTTTCTGGGTTGGTTATTTTTTTCTCAGTTACATCCGGATTAGTTTCTATTATAGAGGTGAATATTTGGTGGATAAAGGAAATGAAGACGTCATAAAGACAATTCAGTTAAATGGCGCGACTATTACTCTGCTTGGGACAGCACATGTTTCTAAACAGAGCGTCGCGTTAGTTGAAGAAAAAATATTAAGCAAAGACTATGACTGTGTTGCTGTAGAACTTTGTCCCGCCCGTCATGAAAATTTAAAAAACAGGTCTTGGTGGCAAAACTTAGATATTTACGAAGTTTTTAAAAAGAAAAAAGCATCACTGCTTTTAATTAACCTAGCTCTCTCAGCATACCAGCGACGATTAGCAGAGAAGATTGGCGTGGAAGCTGGAATGGAGATGATTAGAGCAACAGAGTTAGCAGCCGAGAATGATATTCGTATAGAGGTTATTGACCGTGATATTTCTACAACGCTTCATCGTTTGGTAACCAGGGTTTCATTCTGGCAGAAAATAAAAATATTTTCTGGATTGATTGTTGGAATTTTCGTGGGTGAAGAGGTCGATAAGGAACAAATAGAAAACCTTAAAAAAGGTGATATGCTTCATTCGGTTATCGAGGAATTTGGAGAATCTCTTCCACAAATTAAGAAAGTTTTAATTGATGAGCGCGATTCGTTTATGACAGGAAAGCTGTTGGCGCTAACTGTATCTGAAAATGCTCCTAAAAAAATTTTAGTAATTGTTGGAGCAGGTCATCTTGTGGGCATGGTGCCTAGCTTCGGTAAACCTCCAAATCAAAGCCAAATGAATGAGTTGGCCATAAAGCCACCTTCTGGTCGACTTGGCTATTTTGTTGGATGGGGTATTTGTATCCTTATACTTAGTATGTTTTATGTCGGCTATCAGCAATCTCCGGAACTTGGTTGGAGTTTGGTGGTGACATGGGTGTTAATAAATGGTGGGTTAAGCGCTTTGGGGGCGACTTTAGCACTGGCTCATCCGGTCTCAATTTTCGCTGCTTTTATAGCTGCCCCGCTCACATCTCTCAACCCAACTATAGGTGCTGGTATTGTGGTTGGGCTTGTCGAATCATATTTGCGCAAACCAAAAGTCACAGATTTTGAACGATTGCGGGATGATATTTCATCATTTCCCATGTGGTGGAAAAACGGTGTGGTTAGAGTGCTCCTTGTTTTTTTCTTTGCAAATGTTGGATCGGCAGTTGGCACTTATGTTGCTGGAGCCTCTATTATTCAGCAAATACTGAGTTAAAATAGGTTTTGCTCAATTATTAAAAGCTCTTTCCATTTCCTGCGACTAAAAATATTAATGATGATTGGCATCATTAAAAAGTATATTTTTTTTATGACAAGGGCATAGAATGAATAATGAGGATAATCTTCATATTGGATATTCTCTTGAGGATTGGGAACGTCATTATGATGAAAAAGATTTACGCTGGGATATTCATGAAGCAGCCCCTCCATTAGTGCACTTATGGAAGGAAAGAATTTTTTCTCCTTGTAAAGCTATTATTCCTGGCTGTGGCGCCGGTCATGAGGTTATGTTTTTAGTAAAAAAAGGATTTAACGTGACGGCGGTTGACTACACTCACGGTGCTATTAAATTGATTAAAAATACTTTAAAAAAAAATAACTATTCGGGTGAGTTGCTGCGTCAAGATTTTTTTAAGTTAGATTGCAAGTACAATGAAGCCTTTGAATTAATGCTGGAGCATACTTTTTTTTGTGCGATTAGTCCGACTAAACGTCGAGAGTATGTCGAAACAGCAAAGAGAATTTTAAAACCAGGTGGATATCTGATTGGTTTGTTTTATGAAACAAATGAAGATGGCGGACCACCCTTTAATACTAGACAGGAGGATATAGAAAATTTTTTTTCTGACTCATTCATGATTGAGTCTTTAAGTAAGACCTTGCATTCAGCTGAGCAAAGACGAGGAAAAGAATGGTTGGCAATTTTAAAAAAAAGATTTATGAGAGTACCGACTAGCCAAAGCTAAAATATTTTAAGAACAGATTTATTATGAAGAAACCTAAAAATACTTACTCTGGAATTTTTCGTGATGGTGGAGCTGGTAAATTAGCTAAAAAAAGGTACCGTGCGAGGCGAAAAAAACTCCTTAATAAGGAAAGTATGTTGATGGCCATTACGGGTGTGCCCTACGGACCTGGCCAGGAAACAGTATGGGCTTACGCGCATTGCCCTACCTATCAGGAGCCTGCGATTATGTATCTGACAGGTGTAAACCAATCTAATGTCATTCTTTTACTTGATCCAAATTCTTTAGAATCGGATGAAATACTTTTCGTTGGTAAGAAAGATTTCTCTAAGGAATTCTGGGATGGCATTCGCTTTGGTGTGGGAGATGCCAAAAGTATTCGAGAAACTCAGCGAGTTACCGGAATAAAAGATGTTCGCGATATTGATGATTTTGAAGAAGTCCTTAAGGATCGGCTTAAGAAAAAAAGAAATAAAAAACTAGGAACACTTTGGATGGAGGGCACACAAGGAAAAAAAGTGGTTCAGATTAAAACAGATCATAACTGGAAGTTTAAAAACAGGTTGATGAGATGTTTGCGCTCACGAGGTGGTTCATCGCAATTGAAAAATATAATGAAAAATCACTTTAAACTTCGTCTTCCTCTTGATCCTTACGATGTGAAAAATACTCTTGTTGCTGAAAAAATAACAGGAAAAGGTTTTATTAAAACATTAAAAAATTTCAATTTTTTTAAAAGTGAATATCAAGTGCAGGGATTTCTTGAAGGACGAATGTTGGAGGAGTCTCCATATGGTCTTAGCTTTCCTTCAATAATAGCATCAGGTCGCAATGCCACAGTACTCCATTATATGAAAAATGATGATGATTTTAATAAGAGTGAAATGATTTTAATGGATTTTGGTGTGCGTTGGATGACCATGCATGCAGATATTAGTCGAACAATTCCTGCGTCGGGGATATTTAATCCGATGCAAAAAATGTTATATGAGATTGTTTTAAAAGCTCAATTGGCGGTACAAAGAATGGCCTGTAAAGGTGTTGCTATGAATGAGCTTAATGACTGTTGCTGGGGTTCTATAAATCGAGATCTAGAAAAGGTTTTTAAAGGTTCAGGTGGTAAATTTAAACTAAGATATAAAGAACGTCCGCATGGAGTAAGCCATCTAATGGGGGAACAGGAACATGATGGAGATTCATTTCGAAATTATCTTAGTTACCCTATGCAAGAAGGTTGGTTGATAAGTAATGAGCCCGGCCTATACGGATCTTTTAGGATTCGTCTAAACGGGAGACTTTATGACGAGGAAATAGGAATAAGGATTGAAGATAATTTGCTCATTACAAAAACGGGCTGTAAAAATCTGTCAAGCTCCATTCCCAAAACAGTCAGGCAAATTGAAAAACTAATGTCAAAGACATCCAGTTAATAGTTAGGTAGTCATGTTTTTTTAAGTATTTCAAGTACTTCGTCGACATGGCCTTTAACTTTTACCTTCTGGAAGATTTTTTTCACTACACCTGTTTTGTCAATTATAAAGGTAGACCGCACGATACCCATAAAGGTTTTTCCGTAAAGTTTCTTCTTCTGCCATACCCCATATTTCTCGCAAATTTTTTTATTTTCATCTGAAATTAATTCAAATGGGAGGTCGTGTTTATCAATAAACTTCTGGTGTCGTTCAGGCGAGTCACAACTAATGCCAATAATTTTGGTATTTTTGAATTTTTTAAATTGGTCTCTAAAGTCACAGGCTTCTAACGTGCATCCTGGGGTCATGTCTTTCGGATAAAAATAGAGGACAATATTCTTCTTTGTTTTAAATGAGCTGAGTTTAATTGGCTTGCCGTCTTGGTTTTTACCTAAAAAATCAGGCGCTTTATTCCCTTCTTTAACCATTGTGCACTTTAAATAATTTTTAGAAACTCTATTCGATTGGCTTTAGCAGGGAGTCAACCTTTTTAATTAGACTGTTTATTGATTTTAAGATTTCTTCTCCTGAAGAGCGCGGGTTCCAGATTGCTCTTGCCTCACCAAGAAGTTTTCCAACATTATCAAATAGCTGTTTTGTTGGTTTTTTTTCACTTGCGCACAAGGTTTCAAAAAGTCCAACTGATCGAGCGAGTTTTCCGTCCGCCTGTAATCCGGCTACCGATTTATCTTGGAGTCCTTCGGTCTGTTCCATAAGGGCCCAGAGTCCACCTCTATTCATGATAACATCTAAATCCCCTCTTAGCTGCCTGGTAGCATTTTTGCAGGGATGATCTGCTGCTGCTCCGATTGTGGGAATTATAAAAAGGACCAATAATAAGAGTGCGAGGGTTGCTTTTGAAGTTCTAAGAGCTTTAATGCGTCTTACACTTTTTAAATTCATAATTATTAGTCCTTATCTTATAAATAAAAACATAATGCAGAGCTATACACAACCATCGTAAACACAAATAGTAGCTACAGTTAAGCTCTGCTGGATTAGCCATATGTATCAATATAATTCTATAATGTCAAACCTATACCTGGGATAGGTTTTTGGATTGGTGTAACCATTTGTTCGATATAGTAATCTAGCTTTATTGGATTAAATTTCTAAATTCATCCATTTCTTGAAGTATTTCGAATGCTGGATTAGCTTTGATGATAGTTTTTGCGGCAGGATTAATTTTTATTGCTATAGCGATATTCTTGAGGCTTTTCCCTCGATTGTTACTTTTGACATAGGACTGCGCTAAAAGAATTCGATGCGCAAGCACATTCTCATGACTTGGATACGATATTAAAAGTCGTTCTAAAATAGATATTGCTTTGCCGTAGTTTTTACTATTGTAATAGACGGTTGCAGTATTCAACATAGTAGGTAAGTGGTTTGGTTTGATTCTGGAGGCCAAACTGTATATTGCAATTGCTCGCTTATACATTTTGTGTTGAGCAAACAGCTCTCCTTTACGATTCAATGCAATATTTGGATCTATAAATACCTCAGTTCGTTTAAGCGGGACGGTTTTAGGCCCATTACTTTTTGGTAGTTCGTCGAGGGTTTGCCGTGCGATTCCATTTGGATCTGAAAGCTTTAATACTTTTTCATAATAAGTTCTGGCTTTAGATAAATTTCCTCTTAATACCTCGATATCCCCTAGCTCCTGGTATCCTTTTGCAGAAATGATGTCAGTTTCTCCTGCAATTGAGATCATTTTTTTTATTGCTTTTTCTGTCTTGTTAATGCGTAAGAGAAACCCAGTTAGTCCTATAAATATCTCTTTAATTTGTAAGTCGCCTGGTTTTAATTTTTCAGCGGTCTCGATTTCTATTAGCGCAAGCCCATAGTCCCCGGACTGATAGTGCGATTTTGATCGTCCAACATGGTAATCATGAGAGATGATTTTGAGTGGCAGTTTGTCCAAAGCATTTTTTTTTACATATTCTAGTAATAATTTAGCTGATTGAATCTTAGGGTGTGTTTTTTTTATTTTAAGAACCTTTGCTATTTGTTGTTTTGCGAGGCTTGCTTTTTTTTGTGCTGCATAAATATAAGCGAGTTGATATGCAGAGTCGACATCAGTTGAGTCAATTGAAAGAGCTTTAATGAAAGAATTTTCTGCATCATCATATTGGTTTAAATAATAAAAATTCATACCCTTTTGGTAGTGGTATTGAGGATTGTTAGGGTCAAGTGCAGCTGCTGTCGACAGCGATTTGTTAGCGAGTGTCATCTCTCCCGTGGCTATTAAGGTTTGTGCATATTCATAATGGGCTTCCGGTGCGCGAATATGCATCTCTTCAGCAATCCGGCATGCTTGTAAAGATGGTTCAGACATGCCAAGATTTCGGTAGACTTGACAAAATCCGTACTGAATTCCGGGATGACGTGCTTCAATACTCAAGCCTTGATTTAAGGCTTTGTTAGCGAATAGATATTCTTTCATTTCATTTAAAACTAGACCTCTCATCACGTAAAGTGTTGCAACTTTTGGAGAGGCTTTGATCCTCAGGTCGATTAAATTAAGCGCCTCTTTATAATTTTTTTGTGTTGCAAGGTTATAAGCTTTCATTAGCGCTTCATCATTTTGTTCGTTAGATTGCCCGCGCTTGCCAAATATAATATTTTCTCCCGGGAAGGTTGCTTGCGCCAAGAACGGATTAATTACATTTAATAAAAAAATACTTAGGACTGAGACTAAAACCTTTTTCATTAGAACCTCTAGAAGATGATTAATGCGAATAACGAAATGCCCGAAAAGATTTTCTAAACCTAGATTTTTTGGGGCTGTTAAATCGCTTTCCAGTATTAAAAACTAACCCAAAAGCGTTGTGATATCCATTTTCTTCAACCGACCATAAAGAAGCACCTCCTTCTTTAGAGAAAATAGGATCAATATGAATGTTCATTCCTCTACCCAGTACCTTACTATTTGTTTTGCTGCTTTCGTAAAGAGTAGTTAGTTGTTCGATGGATGGTATCTGCCAGTCAAATTGATTGGCGAATCCCTTTTTATTCATTTCTTTAACAAGCTGAATGCTTTCAAACCAGTTGACCCAACGACCGGAATGTAGATATGAATCGTCTTTCATCCAAATAAGACCTGTTTTTGTGTCTGTTATGGTCATATTACCATTATCCTTAAATCTTTTATCAATGGACCAACTTGAGACAGCTTGAGCTCTTCCAGAGATAAACAAAACTAAAAATAAAGGCGTTATCCAAAAGATGTTTTCAAATGTTCTTTTTCTTGGTAGATTCAACGGATTCTATCCTTAAGTAATTTATTGACTAGAGCTGGATCGGCCTGGCCTTTAGTTTTTTTCATAATTTGTCCTACCAGGAACCCAAAAACTTTTTCTTTTCCATTTTTATATTGTTTGACTTGATCTGTATTTAATTGCAAAACCTCATCAACTAAGTTTTCTATAGCTGACGAATCGGTGATCTGAGCTAGGCCCTTTTTGTTAACAATTTCTTCAGCTGATTTAGAACTTTGGTACATTTCTTCGAACACCGTTTTTGCCATTTTTGCACTCAGAGTACCTTTTTGGATTAACTTTAAGAGGTTAATTAAATCTTCAGGCTTTATGGGAGATTTGCTAATTTTTTGCCCATCTTTTTTTAGCTCCCTAAGTAGTTCTCCCATGATCCAATTACTAACCACTTTGGGTTTGGGGTATAAAGAAACTGATTTTTCATAATAGTCTGCTATTTCTCGAGAGGTAGTTAGAACGTTTGCATCATATTCAGGGATTTTGTATTTTTGGATAAAGCGTTCTCTTTTTTGTTCAGGGAGTTCAGGAAGCTCGTTAATTGTTTCTTTGACCCACTCATCACTAATTTCAACCGGTACTAGGTCGGGTTCTGGGAAATAGCGGTAGTCATGGGCCTCCTCTTTGCTTCGCATAGAAAAAGTGACTCCTTTATCAGAGTCATATAAACGAGTTTCTTGCACAATAGAGTCTCCCTGCTCTATAACTTTTATTTGGCGACCAACTTCATATTCGATAGCCCGTTGAACAAAACGAAATGAATTTAGATTCTTTGTTTCAGTTCGTGTCCCAAACTCCTTTTGGCCTTCAGGCCTTATAGACACGTTAGCGTCACAACGAAGACTCCCTTCTTCCATATTACAATCACTTACCTCGGCGTAATCAAGAATTGATTTTAATTGAGTAAGGTATTCTCGAGCTTCTTCAGCAGACCTAAGATCTGGTTCACTAACAATTTCCACCAAGGGAACACCGGTGCGATTAAAATCCACATAGCTTTTATCCGGACCTCCTAGATTTTCTCCGTGAATAAGCTTTCCAGCGTCTTCCTCCATATGAATACGTGTGAGGCCAATTTTTTTTTTGGCACCATTGGGTGCGATATTTATAAATCCATCTATCCCTAACGGAAGTTCGAATTGTGATATTTGATAGCCTTTTGGCAGATCTGGATAAAAATAATTTTTACGCGCAAATCGGTTGATTGGGGCGATGCGGCAATTGGTTGAAAGACATGCCCTTATTGCCAATTGAAGAGCTTTTTTGTTTAAGACAGGAAGTACGCCAGGCATGCCCAGGCACACTGGACAGGTATTTTCGTTTGCTGGTTTACCAAACTGGGTTGAACAGGAACAGAATATTTTTGACTGGGTCTTTAGCTGGGCGTGCACCTCAAGCCCGATAACTATTTCATAGTTCATTTACAGCCTACTGAAGTTGACTTAGATACAGACTCCCCCTAACTCGTAAGGTTTAATATAAGAAATTTGTGGAAGTGGTTCAATTGTAATATCAGATTCAATGTAGGTCAAGCATCACGGTCAATGGGCTGTAAAACCTCCGTCTACTGGAAGAGCTACGCCAGTAACAAAAGATGATTCATCTGAGGCCAAGTACAGACAAGCGCTGGCAATATCTTCTGGTACACCAAATCGTCCGATTGGATAATCTTTGCTCCACTCCTGCATTAATTTTTTATCTTTCATCAGTTCTTCTGTCATTTCTGTTCTGACCAATCCAGGGCAAACTGCATTGGAGCGAATACCTAAAGGGCCATATTCCACTGCGATGGACCTATTAAATTGAAGCAGGGCTCCTTTGGAGACATTATATGCAGCTACTCCGGGAATTGCTATGAGACCAGCAATTGAAGATATATGAACAAATACCCCTGTTTTATGTTCTATCATGTGTGGGAGTACTCTCTTGGTTAATTGAAAGGCCGATCTGAGATTAGTGTTCATGATAGTGTCCCAGTCGTTATCATTGGTCTCGTGAATTGGAGAACCAGTGAAAATCCCGCCATTATTTACAACGATATCAATTTTTCCAAAGGCTTGAAGTGTTTTAGATACTAGGCTGTCAAGGTCATTATTAACCATCAGGTCCCCAGTAACAGCTAGAGTTTGACGGCCAACTTCCTTGGCAGTTGCATTTAATTTGTCTTTCCTTCTTCCAAAAATTGCCACATTGGCACCTTCATTAGAGAAGAGTTTGGTACACGCCAGGCCGATACCAGACCCTCCTCCCGTTACAATAGCGGATTTTCCTTTTAGCTTCATGCCGTCTCCTTAGATCATTGATATGATTAGTTTCTATAGTTATAATAAAATAATTAAACTTACAAATTTACGTTCAACTAAAACCATGATAATTCATTCTTTAACAAAGATACTATGCGAATCTGTATACTAATTTTAAAAGCTTATTGGTGATGAAAAATATGAAATGGATTTACTATGGTTTTGGTGCGTTTATTGGATTTATTTGTGGCACCGTAATTGAATTTATTTTTTATCTTCTAGAACAGTCTGGGAATCGGGTTATTTCTAACATGGTTCGTGACTATGGAGTTTTAGGGCGCTTTTTAGCAGAAATGGTTTCCAATCTTCCATACATGGGCATAGCTTTGGGAGTAATAATGATTTATTGGCTCTTTCCTGACGTAGTGGATGATAAAACAAAGTCATTATAGAGATAAAAGCAAGTAGCAAGTTAGCCTCTTGTTGGTGATAATTTTAATGTTAGAATGAGAGTGTATGTGAGTTTTGGAGAGATCATCGAGTATGTCAAGAAAGTTTAATGAAAACTTGGTAAAAGCAATTGAAGCGTCCTCGGAAGCAGCTGGTATATGTCGGCAGGCAATGATTGACGCGAATGATGAAAGCTGTAGAGCAATGTATTCAGCTATCCTAAAAGATTGCGAGAAGCACTTAGTTATGCTTAAGGGAGAAGTGGAACTGCACAAAAAACAAAAAAAATGGGATACATGAATGCGGATCTTAGTTGTTGAGGATGAAAAAAAAGTAGCTGGTTTTATAAAAAAAGGATTGGAAGAAGAAACCTATGCCGTCGATGTAGCTTATGACGGTGAAGACGGCTTACACTTGGGGTCGGAAGGACAATATGATCTGATCATTTTAGATATTATGCTTCCAAAGATGGATGGTTTGGAGGTTCTTTTGCAACTACGCGGCCAAGGTAAAGATGTGCCCATTATCCTTTTGACAGCAAAGGACGCAGTTGATGATAGAGTTGCGGGTCTTAACAAGGGAGCCGATGATTATTTAACGAAGCCATTTGCTTTTTCTGAGTTGTTAGCACGGGTGAGGGTGTTGTTGCGCCGTGGTAAGGCTGAAGTTAAAACTATACTTCAGATCTCAGACCTCACTCTTGACCTGGTGAGCCATAAGGTTAATCGAGGGGGCACTGAAATAGAACTTACTGGGAAAGAATATAGTCTGCTTGAATATTTTATGAGGAACCAAGAAAAAGTTTTGACCCGAACAATGATAGCAGAGCATGTGTGGGACTATAATTTTGACACATTTACAAATGTCATAGATGTTTATATTAATCACTTGCGTAAAAAAATCGATAAGGGTCGACAATCCAAACTATTGCACACTTTGCGAGGTGTTGGATATATCATGAAAGAATGATATGTATTTTACTTCGATTCGCTCCAAATTAACCGCCTGGTATGTTCTGCTTTTGGGTATCATTCTGGTTTTATTTGGGATCTTGTTGTTTTTTTTTCTTTCTAAACGTTTATACGAGAGCGTAGACAGTTCTCTTACTATTTCAGCTCGCATTGTAGCTCGCTCCACTCAGATTAATAATAGTCGAACCCCATTTCCAGGCCTTGATCTATTTTTCGACCAATTTATGGGATTTGGCACGAACAAGTCTTACAAAATTTATGATGGATCTGGGAATATTGGTTCTCTTTCTAAAAATTTTGATGGCTCACAGTTTCCTCTTACTCAACGAGCATACTCGGCGGCGTTAAAAGGAGGAACTTCTTACGAGACTTTTTATATCTCTGATGATCATCCCATCCGAGTTATCACTATGCCGGTTTTAAGAGGTGCTAATCTTTCTAATTTGGTTCAGGTTGGGACCTCGTTAAAGGTGGTGGTAGATACTTTAAAAAACTTGCAGATAATTCTTTGGACGGCTGTTCCAGCTGTTCTCTTGTTGACTGCTTTGATTGGACGGTTTATAGCCCGGCGTGCACTTAAGCCAGTAGCAAATATCACTCAGACTGCTAAAGATATTGGCGCGGGTGCCAATCTTAGTCAACGTATTCCTGTGCCAGAAGTTAAGGATGAGATTGGACAATTAGCGCTTACCTTTAATTCGATGATGGATCGCCTAGAGAGTTCTTTTACGCAAATGCGTCAGTTCAGCAGTGACGCCTCACACGAACTTCGTACGCCTCTAACTGTGCTAAAGGGACAAGGTGAACTTGTCCTTGGCAAAGAAAGGAAACCAGAAGAGTATCAGGAGGTTATTTCTAGTAACCTTGAGGAAGTTCAATATATGTCAAAAGTTCTTGAAGACTTGTTTTTGCTATCAAAGTCTGACGAAAATCAGATCGCATTGGACTGTGAGTCAGTTGACCTAAAATTACTTATTGAAGAGGTTTGTAAACATGCAGAGATTATTGCTTCAGAAAAAAATATAAAAATTATGATTGCTTACCTTGAGGAAGTTCAAGTTTATGGAGACCCAGTACGTTTGCGGCAAATGATATGGAACGTGATTGTTAATGGGGTTAAGTATACCCAGCCAGATGGAACTGTGAAAATATCTGCACAAAGTAAGGAAGACGATGCATTAATAATCATTCAGGATAACGGTATTGGTATTTCTGAAAAAGATTTGCCTCTTATTTTTAATCGATTTTATCGAGTTGATAAAGCTCGTTCTCGTCAAGAGGGTGGAACGGGATTGGGGCTTAGTATTTGCAAATTTATTGTGGATGCGCATAAAGGAACTATAAATATTGAAAGTAAATTGGATGAAGGCACAAAGTTTAAGATTAGTCTTCCCAGATTAGATTCAAGATCTTCAAAGTTGTAATTACTATTGAATCCATACGAGAGCGCGGTGGACCCATGCCTTATCGCCCACACTGTCTATGATATGAACCCAAGAGCCTCTTATTTCTAATACCTTCATTGTAAAATACTTTGGGATAGGACTCCATTCAACTTGAGGAAAATTAGTCCCTGGCCCTTGGCGTAAATTAGTTTTGTCTTTTTTTATAACCGCGCATCTATAGGCCTTGGTGGTAAGTTTTCGATATACCCAGAAAATATCACCATCCAAATCCTTTACCTTAAGCCAACCACCTTCTCTGCCAATTTGTCTGAAGGGGTAGTACTTTAGTACCGTCCATAGTTTATCGTTATGTTTTCCCGGACCCGAGCGAAGATAAGCTTTTTTATCCTTTACGCAAAGTGCTTCCGCTGTTCCTTTTTGTGTTACAAAAAATCCAACAGTGAGGAATAGAAAAAAAGGAAAAAGAAAAGTTTTATTTGTTTTTAAGGAGGAAGGGGTTTGAATAAGCATAACCAATATTTTAGGATCAAGAAATATATATTAACATATAAATGATTTATATTAACTTGATTTTTAGTGAGTTATTTTGATTCTCAACCCGGATAAGATGTTTTATCATTTTAAATAAATCTACAGTTGCCGTTTTATTGCTTTTATTTTTCCAACAAAATTCCTTTTTAATCATTTGGTTTCTTAAAAACTAAACTCATGATATTTTTGACAATTTTTCAGCTGTTGCTAATTTTGTTCATTGTGGCATACCTTTCTTTTAACATGGTCTACCTTATTAGAGTGTCTCCCCTTAAGGAGACATTGGTGAACTACCCTTATATTTCGATTTGTATCCCAGCTCGAAATGAGGAAAGGGATATAAAAAAATGCGTAGAATCATTGTTAAATCAGGATTACCCTAATTTTGAGATTATAGTTGTGGACGATAACTCTAGCGACAATACTGCAAAAATTGTTTGCTCAATAGCAGAGGAATATTCCAACTTGAAAGTTATTTCAGGCGCTCAATTGGCGCCAGGGTGGACGGGCAAACCTTATGCTTTACACCAAGCTTACCAGAAGTCGCATGGCCAATATTTATTGTTTACGGATGCAGATCTTGTATATAAGTCAAATGCGCTAAAAACAGTTATGCACACAATGATATATAAAGACCTTGATTTGTTGACACTCATGCCTGCTGCAATATTTGGTTCATTTTGGGAGCGGGCTGTTCAGCCTGTAATATTTGGGTTTATTGCGAGCCTTACAAATTTTCAAAAAGTTAATAGTGCGGGTTATCAAAGTGCTATGGGGTTTGGAGCGTTCCTTTTGTTTAAGAAAGAATCTTATCAAAAAATTGGTGGGCATCTTAGTGTCGCCAATGAAATTCTTGAAGATATAATGATCGCTAGGAAGGCAAAGTCCTATGGCCTTTCTATTTTGGTTGCAGATGGTAAACACTTGTTCTCAATTCGCATGTATCACTCTATTAAAGAAATCTGGATTGGTTGGAGAAAGAATATTTTTTTAGCGATGAAAAAATCAGTCTTGAGAACATTTTATTACATGGCCATGGTTCTTTGCTTTCTATTGACCCCTTATGTTGTTGTTGTGTTTAATTTATGGATTGGAGCAGGGAACGTGTTGATTGGCCTTTCACTATTAGGACTTGCATTGTCATTAACTACGGGCCTGGGTTTGTGTCGAGAACTAGGTCTAGATAAAAAAAATGTTTTTCTTTTCCCTTTGGGCGCCATTGTGATGGTCTTAATCATGTTTAATTCGATGGTGCAAACCTTGTTTCTTGGGCGGACTGAATGGCGGGGAAGAACTTATGGGCAGTGATATCAGTTAAAAAGTTTGGGTAGGATCTAAAAGCCTATAAGGTGGGGGTAAAACGGATGGTGTTTTAATTCGGCGTGAAAAAAAAATAAAAAACCCCCCTCACGCCTAATTAAAGGCGAGAGGGGAGATCGTAGCGGTGAAGTTAAGGTGAATAGTTTTTACTCGTTAAATGATCCAAGAATCCATTATTTTTCCAGATGCAAATTTAGTCTTTTCTTTAAAAACTTGTTTCACTTTATAAACACTATACCTGTATTGAATTAGCAATATAAAATTAATAATTTTGTCTTTTATCGTCAAGTACGAATTCATTGGGTAGGAGTCCTTTTTTAAATGTTGAGGTGTATTCCCTTGGTGGATGTTAGTGCGGGGAAGTTATGATGAGCGGTGAATTTAAGCTGTTACATTGTTATTAAAATTAACCTCCCATTATTTTATAAAGAAGATAAAGAATCAGCGCAACCACAAGAAGAACTTTTTTGTTGTAGTCGATGTTCATTTTAATAACGAGTACAATGTTAATATTGAAAAAATTATTAAGAAAATTTTCATCGATTATGAACCCTCTCTTTTCATTAGTGACTTAATCATCATTCTCTTAAAAAACTGTTTTATCTTATATTGAGTTATCCATAGAAAATTTATAATTCTGCATTTTATAATCCAGAGCGGTGGTACCATTAGTGCCTCTTTTTATCTAGAGGTAGGTTACCCTGATGAATATTAATTTTAAGCTTCGTATGGGTTGCGCTTTATACTTTTATACTTTGATTTTCAGCGGGTTCGTATAAACCGTACCCTTCTAAGTCCTCAAGATAGTTCCCATACTCGTCGCTTATTTCCCAATCACTTCGTATGTTATCTTTAAAATATTGCTTTTTTGTTTCTGGCTCAAGATTTGATTCAGCCCAACGCTCATAGTTTTCTCTTAATATCTCTATAGGTTTGGGTTTCTTTTTATTTCTATTCTCCTTGCTTGGTTGTACCTGAGTATTGGCTAGCATTCTACTTGTTATCTGATCACAGAGTTCAGTCATGAAAGCGAAATTTTCCTGTTTGGATTTATCTTCCTCGGTACGTTTTTGCCTCCTCTCTTCTAGCTCAATTAATTTATCCCGTTGAGCAATTTCCTTTTTTTTCAGTTTTAGTTTTTCTTGTTCAATCTTTTCAAGTTTTTGAAGTTGAGGATGGTTTCCGATGTAACCCATGTTGTCGCTCCGTAAAAGATTCCCGTTCCCTCCTAACAGGAATTGTTTGAAATTTTTAAAAACTTTTTCAGATAACCCACACTTATCAGCTAAGTACGATTCAATCTCGGCTTCATCGAAAATAGTTTCTAACTCATGATTGGCTTTTTTTGTCTCCACTCTCGCACTAGCTTGAATGGAGCCGTCCATTTTTGTGCCGTATCCAATTGATCGGATGTGGTCATCCTCACGGATTTTTTGGTTAGCTTGTGACCTCACCTCTTTCAATTTTTCGTCAAGAGATTTTTTTTCGGTCTTACCGTCACTAATCCAAGCAATGAGCGTGTCCTTACTGATTTTTTTGCGTGTATCTCGCACAAAGACCTCCGTTCGGTTTAACGACTCAAAAACAACAATAGATTTTGGATGTGGGGACTTTAGGAAAGTCGGCTAGAATACAGCTTGTAATCGGCTATCCTGATTGTCTCCAGACCACTATATCTAGTGTCAGTAATGAAAATATATACAATATGTAGCATTGTCAAACAAAAACCGTGTTACCGTTCGATTTTTTTTAAACCCTTAATATATAAAGATTTAAGGCTGTAAAAACGTTAGACAGAAGGTTTTAAAAACCTTCTACGGCTTTCTTCATACTGTGAGATCCACCAGTATGCTGTGGATAGCCGTGGCTGGCACGACTCATTCAGGTAGGCTTTCTAGTATAGTGACATACATTCAGACTTCCGAGAAGCAAAAAGCATCAATCCTTGTATAATAACTTAAAAGAATAACCGCTGAACGAAGTTATGGCTACTATTCACTGGATAGTTTTTATGGTTGCTGGTTTTTGCGCTCTCTTCCTTCTTTTTTCCTTTATGGACAAGCAGAAAGAAAAGATTACAGGAAAAACATCGGCTGGTAAAAGCGAAGAGTCTGAAGAAGAATAATCACTAAATTGGGAGGTTACTTAACCATGAAATTTAATACACAAGGTTTAGCACTGGTTATAGTTTTTCAGTTATTTATAGTGGGAGCAACATTATCTATCACTGCAACCAACGCAGGAGCAGTTGGGTTACCCTGCGCTATTCCTGAAAACGCAAGCGACGAAGTAGTGATTGGATATTGGGTCTCTGGCAATTCACTACCTGCTAATACCACTCTCTTCTCCGACGATTACCTTACTACAGGTGAGGTGGACGAAGCAGATTATAGGAACGTAGGAACGAATGTAAAAACTATACTAAGTTTCGTAAAATATTTAGAGAGAGGATAAAGACAGTGCATGAATACTGTGCAGGAATCGGAGAAAAATGCGAATACTCAGGATCGGCGGGGTGTGGCATTAAAGGTGGTGGAGTGTCGGCAACTCTGTCCTGTGACTGCGAAATCGAATTCACTTACTGTACTCAAACAAGTACAAGTCGTGCGTTAGAAGAAAAATTTGAAAGTCAGGGTAAGGGTAGTAGTAGTGAAAAATGATTAGAATCTATAAATATTTTTAAAAATTTATTGCTATAATTGGTTTAACAGGCGTGCGCTGTTACGCAACGGAAGAAGAAAAGTTATTTTCCGCTCAAACCTAGCCAAGCAGAAAAGGTGGCTATAGCTCCACTTATCGCAACGCCCAAAGTTTTAACCGTTTTTATAGAGGCTTCAATTTTATCCACTCTGGAATGTACTCTTCTAATCGTACCTTCGTTTCCTTCTATTTCCTTGTTGTAATGGTCAAGAAGTTCGTTAATACGCTTGTGTCGTAGAGCTTCAATCTCCTCGTGGTTTTTGAATTTCTCTGTTATATGTTCTTTTAAAGATTGTATTTCTTCTGTCATTTTTTTTATAGTTTTTCTCTTTCAACTGCTATTAAAGTTTCAACGTCTGCAACCCAAGCTTTTCCTTCGTCACTTGCCAAAGCATCTCTGAGTCTTCTATTTGTTATGGAGTCTTCTAAATTTTTAATTTCATCCATAGCATCTCGTTTGACCTTTCCATCATTCCAAGCCTTTTCTTCAGCATTACGAGCAATTTCTTCTGCTTCAGCCAGAGCAACTATTGTTCCACCGTCTGCACTTGCCACACATTTAGTTCTTGCCATTCTTGTTCTCCTTTAAAATTATGAATCTGATATTCCATACATTCGGATTTCACCTGAAGCTATATTTCCTGCTGAAAACTGAAACTTCACGGCATCAACATCACCTGTGGATGTAGTCATTCCACCGCCACTTTGATAACCAAAATATGCTTGGTTTTGGTTAGAGTTAAACCCAAGTTGCCAATTATATGAAATGATGAGTCTATTTTTTTTTGGCTTCTTGCCAGTAGCCTTCCATCTCTTCTATGGATGAATCTTTAAGTGCTTTTCCTTTTTCTTCGAGTTTCTGCTCTATGTACTGAAAACGTTTTATGAATTTATTATTTGTAGATCGGAGTGCTTCTTCAGCGTCGATTTTATAGAATTTGGCGATATTGGTGATAACAAAAAAAATATCTCCAATTTCACTTTGTATGTCAGTGCCACTTTTTTTGAGAACAGCCTCTTTGAATTCTGCGACTTCTTCATCTAGTTTATTGAACACGTCATCTATTTGGGGCCAGTCAAATCCTTCCTTGGCAGCTTTCTTCTGAAGTTTTTGTGCCTTCAGTAGACTGGGAAGATTTTTTGGAATATTGTCCAAGATGGACTTTGGGTTTCCCTGACCCTTTTCAGTTTTTTTAATTTCCTCCCACTGCTTTACCACTTGATCTGGTGTGTTTAGTTTTCCTTCCTTGAATACGTGCGGGTGGCGTCGAACCATTTTTTCGGATAAATTGTTAATGACATCTTGAAAGTCAAATTCTCCTTTTAGGCTGGAAATCTTGGAATGAAATAGTATTTGATATAGTAGGTCTCCTAGCTCATCTTTGATTTTTTCAGGGTCATTTGTGTCTAATGCATCTAATACTTCGTATGTTTCTTCGACGAGGTATGGTTTGAGTGATTCTCGGGTTTGCACCTTGTCCCAAGGGCATCCATCGTCTCCCATGAGAGTGTCTGTGATTTTAATCAGCCTAGAGAGGGAATTTAGGGTTTCTTTCATTATTTAGAAATTCTTATTATTGGAATTATTTTGATTTCTTGTCTAGTTTTTTGGCAAGGTTAAATTCTTTCTTGGCTTCTTCTTTTCTCCCCTCTGCCTGATGGACTTCTCCGAGTAGTTTATGAGTACGTGCTAAGCTAGGCATGTCTTTTATAGATTTATTTAGGTATTTCATGGCTTCACTATATCGCTTTTGTTTGAGATAAAGTTCTCCTAAATTCGTTGATACTAGATGAAATGAACTGAAAAGTGATAAAGCTTTTTTTAAAAATAATTCAGCTTTATCATAATGGCCCATTGTCATGTGTAAATGACCGATATTATTGAGTGCCATGGGGAAGGTAGGGTAGATTGACAAGCTTTTTTCATAGGCTATTAGGGCTTTTTGGGGATCTTTCATCTCGCTATATACCAATCCCAAGTTGTTATATGCGTAAAAATTATTAGGTTCCTTACGTGTTATTTCTAAAAATACTTTCAATGCCTCCTCATTTTTTCCGTCTTTACTGAGTTTAGCGGCATAGTGCATCAATTGAATTGTTTCTGCTTTGTTGGCTAGTAAGAAACTCGGAGTGCCAAATAATACGGCAAGGCTTAGAATGAATATGGTTATATTTTTTAATATCTTTGAGTGGGCGGCGGTTTGAGCTTTGAATATCTCAAGAGTTTTCATTGTCCCTCTTAATAGGTATAGTTTTTTAAATAAATTCTAAAATCACCGAGTCTGCTAGAAATAGCCCTTTTCGAGAGAGGCGTAGATGATCCTTTTCAATAATAATTAGCTCTCTTTTTTTCAGAGACGAGATGACATTTTTAAATAACTTTATAAAAGAAACTTGAAATCGTTTTTCAAACTGATGGATGCTGATGCCTTTAAGTAATCTTAACCCTAGCATAATTGTTTCACCCATGGCTTGTCGAGATTCGAGAGTTTCACTATGTTCGACTGCTACTTGTTCATCTACAACTTTTCGGATGTAATGAGCTGGTAGATTAATGTTTTTAAATCGAGTTCCATTAATATATGAGGATGCCCCCGCACCTAATCCCAATGTATTTGTATTTTCCCAATACGTAATGTTGTGTTTGCACTCTTTACCTTCGCGAGCAAAGTTTGATATTTCATAGTGGTGGAAACCTTTTTTTGTAAGGCATTCTATGGTCCTTTTGTATAACTCCAGTTGATGGTCATCGTCAGGCATAATTAGTTCTCCGTTAGATTGGAGTTTTGAAAAAGCTGTCCCCTGTTCGATAGTTAGGTTGTAGGTAGAAAGATGCTCTGGGTTTTTCTCCAAAGCTTTATCTAGATTATTTTCCCAGGATGAGATTGATTGTTTTGGAACAGCAAACATAAGGTCTATGGAAAGATTATCAAAACCCGCTCTTCTAGCAAGGTCTACAGTGGAATGAATTTCTTCAGGGCCGTGAGCTCTATCTAGTAATTTTAATTCGGCTTTGTCAAACGACTGGACTCCAATGCTTATACGATTGTATCCTGTATGACGAATTGACTTCAATTGATCCAAATTAATAGTCGCAGGATTTGCTTCAATTGTTATTTCGGCATCGGATGCGATAGTAAACGCATTTACGCATTCTCTGAAAATACGATCTAATTGAAAAGTAGTTAGCGTGGTCGGTGTTCCTCCACCCAGAAAGACAGACCTTATGATATTGCTAGCAGAGTAGGTTGCTGCATAATGCTTTATTTCTTTTACTAGAGCATTGATATAGTCGTCCATTTCATCGTGCTTTATTGGGTGAGAATTAAAGTCACAATAACCGCACTTATGTATGCAGTATGGAATATGAATATATAGTCCTAATGGTTTTTGTTTCATCTGTTTCAAAAAAATTTGTTCCCTTTAAAGTAAGCTAATTCAAATAAAATGTTTGATAATTAGTTGTGAATTGTAAAAATTCTAATTTACTTTAAGAGAGCTCGCCTAGTTGGATTTTTAATTAAATACTACATGTAAAGCTACTTTAAGATATTATGGTACAGATACCGATGTGTTCTTTAAGAATATATTTTTTTGTTTTAGATTGCCCGTTATTATAGTTATTTGGTTAACAAACTAATTATTTATCCATATATTTAGCTTTGAAAAAAGAAGATAACTTTAAGTCTGGCTACGCTGCTATTGTCGGTAAGCCCAATGTAGGGAAATCTACACTCCTCAACCATCTTGTTATGAGGAAAATTGCCGCCATATCGAGCAAGCCTCAGACTACCAGAAACAAAATTACGGGTGTGGTTCACTTTCCCGGCGGACAGCTCATTTTACTAGATACTCCGGGAATTCACAAAACCACTTCCCAGTTTAATCAGCTAATGGTTAAGGCCTCACTTAGTACTTATAAGGATGTAGATATTATTTTGTTTGTTGTTGACGCGAAGCAGGGTTTTGCTGAGAATGACATGTTTGTTTTAGACACTCTAAAGAATATAGAGTCTCCTAAAATTCTCATTATTAACAAAATTGATCTTGTTTCGAAACCGGAATTGCTGGGTTTAATAGCCGAAGCGGATGAGAAGTTTAATTTCATAGAAATTATTCCGGTGTCTGCATTGCTCTCCGATGGTCTAGACGGCCTTGGTAAAACAGTTCTTAACTATTTGCCAAGCGGCCCTCAGTATTTCCCCGATGACATGATTACTGATTGTTCAGAAGAGTTCTTGGTTGAGGAAATCGTACGAGAAAAAATAATGGAGAGAACACATATGGAGGTTCCTTATTCCATTGCGGTGGTTGTTGAGGAGACACACGAAGGCCACAATGGGGTCTGGGTTATTGATACTTTGATTATAGCCGAGACTACTTCGCAGAAAAAAATTTTGATTGGGTCTAATGGAGCTATGTTGAAAAAGCTCGGAAAGCCTGCGCGCGAAGAAATTGAGAAACGTTTTGGTTGTAAAGTATATCTAAACCTTTTTGTTAAAGTGAAAAATAAATGGAGAGACGATCAACGTAGTTTACGTGATTTAGGGTATTTAAATGATTCAAATTAAAACGGATGAAGAAATAGAATTAATGCGTAAGTCTGCCAAGCTTGCGGCTGAAGTTCTTTTAATGATTGAACCGTATGTTAAGCCAGGGGTAACAACTAATCGGCTTGATGAGGTTTGTCATGACTTTATTGTATCTCATGGCGCTATCCCGTCACCCTTAAACTATAGAGGGTTTCCAAAAAGTATTTGCTCGTCCATAAATGAAGAGATTTGCCATGGGATTCCATCCGACCGAAAGTTACGAAATGGTGATGTTGTGAATTTAGATATCACTACTTACCTGAATGGATTTCATGGTGATACGAGCAGAATGTTTTATGTTGGGTCTGCCCGAAAAAAAATCAGCCGATTGGTGGAAACCTGTAAAGAGTCTCTTCAACGGGCTATAGAGATGGTGAGGCCGGGAGCACACCTCGGGGATATTGGTGCCACTATCCAAAAAATCGCTGAAAAGAATGGGTATTCAGTGGTGCGGGAATTTTGTGGACACGGAATTGGACGAAATTTTCATGAAGATCCGCAGGTGCTCCATGTGGGAACATTTGGCGAGGGAGTCGAGATAAAGAAGGGTATGGTTTTTACTATTGAGCCTATGCTTAATGAGGGAAAACCTGATCTTGAAATTCTTTCTGACAAATGGACCGCGGTGACTAAAGATGGGTTGGCATCGGCTCAATTTGAACACACAATAGCCGTGGTGGATAATGGACACGAAGTTTTAACACGCCTCAACGGCCAAACTAGTTTTTAAAACTTTTAACACTCCCGGTTTTGGTAGTTAATTGACAATATCAATCTAGATACCCCCCCCCCTCTCCTTAGTTATACTTATCCGCTATCAGCTTTCACACAGCTGTAATTGAATCTTAGTTGCTAGGTTCTGAAATTATCTTGACATTTTATCTTTATATTGATAATAATAATCATTATCAATATAAAGATTGATAATTCGAAGATTTAGCTACATCATTCAAAAAAGGGGACAATGTTGTGAGTGTTGCTATTTTAGGTGGGTTAGATAGGCTAAAACCTCATTATTTAAAACAAGGGCGAAGCCTGGGAATTAATAATGTCAAAGTTTTCAGTAAAAAATTTCCAGATATGGTCAAACGTCTCAGCAAGTTTGAAAGAATTGTTATTTGTACTGGAAACGTAGCGCACAGCATGGTTGAGGGAACTGTTCGCATGGCGCAGCTTAATGGAATTCGAGTAGATCGGACTCATTCGAGTAGCGTGTCGGCCATGAAAAAATGTTTTAAACAAATTGCTAATTGATTTCAACAATAATTTAACTTATTTAAGAGACTGTTTTTAAATGAGTTAAGGTTTAAGTAGATAAAAGTCCTTTAAAAACAGTTGACATATCGACCGGTTTATCAATAATGATAATCGTTATCATAAATTTTTGATAATGATAGTCATATCTAAAAGCTGGTGACTGTCATGGAGGTTGTTTGTTTTATATGTGTCGCGGTTTTTATAAAGAGGCTGCAATTTTTTAAAGTACCGCAGATTGTTAGTAGGCATAATAATACTTGAATGAAAAAAGGAGACTATGGGTATGAGTTTTAAAAAATTATTAATGATTCCTCTAGCTGCAGTTTTTTTATTCGCGGCGGTACCAGGCTTTGCAGCTGATGTAAGCGAGCTTGAAAGAAGACTTAACATTGTTTCAGACGAGCTTGACCGAATGAAGAGTTCAGGTGGTTCTGCTGGTGGTGGTCATAAGACATCAGTGCACGGTTATGGTGAGACTCATTGGCAGGCCCCCGAGGGTGACGTAGCGACAGTCGATCAGCATAGGTTTGTTATCGGTGTCCATTCTGAAATTGCGGATTGGATTCATCTTAACGCCGAAATCGACTTTGAGCATGCCGCATCTAAGATGGAATTTGAATTTGCTTATATTGACGTACTTTGGAAAGAAAGTTTAAATTTCCGATCGGGCATCATGTTGATGCCTATGGGTAATCTTAACGAGTTCCATGAGCCAAATAGATTTTATAGTGTAGAAAGACCTGACTTCCATAAGTACATTATTCCAACTACATGGCAGCAGGCAGGTGCTGGTATATTTGGATCAAGTGGAAATACTTCCTATCGTTTTTATGTCACTAACGCGATTATTTCATTAGATGGTGGAGAATCATCCGATATTGATCGTGAGCTTAAAGATAGTGATTTTATCCGTTCAGGTCGTGGGATGATAGGTGGTAACGGGAAGTCGCTTGTAGTAGGTGATATTGCCTTCACTGGTCGCATAGAGCACAAAACTACCGCTGGTCAGTTAGGTTTTTCATTTTACACTGGTGATTCAACTGCCGGTAAGATTGATGAGGGCGGTAGGGTCTCGCTAGTTGTAGCTGATTTCCAAGGAAAGCGTGGAGCACTTGATTATGATATTGGAATTGCTAAAGGTTGGATTGAGGATACTAAAGAAATTAATGCTCAGGCTGGATTGCTTACAGGTGCAGCTGGCGCAATCGTTGCTGATGGTGATACACCTTCAGAAGCCTTCGGTTTCCTTTTCACACTAGCTGTTCACGTTCCAGAATTGATGGGTAAGAAAACAGTTCACGATTTTATACCTTTTGTCCAATATCAAAGAGTCGCGCCGGAAGATGAACCTGGTGAAGGTTTAACTGTTACCGCTGCCAACGAGAAAAATAACTACGATGTTTTGGTGGTTGGTGCCGCCTATAAGCCGCATCCTAATGTGGCGTTTAAGGCTGGCTGGAGAACTAATTACTATGACGGTACTGAAGATGCGACGCCAGTACCAGGTGAGTCCGGAACAAGCAAGACCTACTTTGAGTTTGGTCTTGGGTACCAGTATTGAATATGAAAGTTGTCTAACATTTCTTATTAGGACAGAATGATAGGAAATGCATAGCCGGTTCTCCGATTAGGAGTTGTCTCCTCCATAATCGAAGGGCCGGTTTTTTTTTCCCCTTAAAGTGTATAGCACTATCCCGACTTTTAGCTCTGGAGTTGTCTCCTCCAAGGCCTAAAGATCGGGATTTTTTTTGTCATAAAACTAAAAATCTTTATAATAAGTTTCTATTTAATTTGGATGTGGGGGGTAGTGCGCTATGGCTAAAAGCTGTTCATTTGATATCGTATCCGAGGTAAATTTGGCTGAAGTTCAAAATGCAGTCAATCAGGCATTAATGGAAATCCGTCAGCGTTATGATTTTAAGGGAAGTAAGAGCGAAATAAAGCTAGAGGAAAAGGAAAGCCAACTAATCCTTATTTCTGATGATGAATATAAGTTAAAATCCGTTATTGATGTTCTACAGGGCAAGTTAGTACGTCGTGAGGTTTCTTTAAAGGCTCTTGATTATGGAAAGGTTGAACAGTCTGGTGGAAGTACCGTACGTCAAATTATAAAGCTTCAGAATGGTATTCCACAGGATAAAGGAAAAGAGATTGTTAAATTTTTGAAAGCACTAGGAGTCAAAGTTCAAGGGCAGATCATGGACGATCAAGTGAGAGTGAGCGGCAAAAACAGAGACGACCTTCAAACGGTTATAGCTGCGGTTAAAGAAAAGGACTTTGACATCGCCATGAGCTTTACCAACTATCGATGATGAGCACTCTATAATGATTTTTAGCAGCGAAGAAGTAATCGTTACATTATTTTTACACCTGACCCGTACTGTTACGATTTAACCCTGTTGCGCAACCTTAAGGAAGTTCTCAAAACTTCTCTGCTCTATAGTTTTTTGCGTAATTTTCATGACGTCATTCTAAGCATTTCACTACCTCTTCATACTTTTAGGAGACTAGTCTCGCCATGATGTGAAGAGTCTTTTATGACTCACATTTATGATTTTGGTTGCCTTACATTAAGGGAGGTGGAAGTCCATTAAAGGAAAATTAGAAAAAGAGAGAAAAACCAGCTTTCAGAAATCATTGAAAGGGGGAAAACCTTCAATGGACTTCCAAGAATACTGCCTTACAAACATAAATACCTTAAGCCATAACTTAATATAAATCAACTATTTATAATAGGCTGGGTGTGGGGGGAATTTTTTAAAAATCGTTCAACAAAGATTTTTGTGCCCTCTAATTAAAATTTATAGCCAAACCCAAGACCTAGAAAAAATTGATTTGTTGATCCTAGGTCTTTCACTAGTGGGCTATTTGCGGCATCGCTTAATAGTCGTGAATAATCAATAAACGATATAACTGACCAATGCCTATCAAGGGGATAAATGAAGTTTGCCCCTCCACTCACATTTTTGATACCGCTACTCGCTTTGAACTCCCTGAGGCCCGAAGAAGAGGATTGGGCGCTGGTAATCCCAAAATAGTTTTTCATGTAATTATCATTCGCAAAGGTTGCCCTTATATTAATGTTCGTTAGTAGTTTATTTATTAAAGAAAGCCTGTACCCCAAGCGTCCCGAAAATAACAGGCCGTTGTGATTACTAGAGATGTCATGGCGAAATTTTAGTTTTGCTGATAGCCTTCCAATAGAAACAGAACCAAAGGCTCCTGCATCTAAACCTGCATCTATGTCTTGAAGGCCTTGCAAACTATCGGAATCTTCCGCATCTCTGCTCCCGTAAAAATTTAACGCAATTCCTACACGAAAGTTGGGGGCATAAAGAACGTTGACTCCCAAACCTTCGCGAAAGTTAAGGAATGAAATTTTCTTATATTTTATATCAATAAATGGAAGTCCGCTAAAATCGTATTGGTCAGAGCCTTTATACTTAGGGCGAACAGCGCTTATCCCTCCCAAGATAACAGACCAATTACCTCTTCTGTGTTTACGGCCCCATTTAGCTCTATTTTGAGGGTTTTTATAATCTGGATTAAAACGTCGCTTAGTTTTTTTGTTACTTTTTTTAACATTTGATTTTTTAAGTTCTCTACGTTTTTGATAGGCGCGGTTTTTTTTTGAAGAAACGGTGTCATTTTTTTGGATTCCATATGATGTCGTTTCACTTGTTTGAGCATCCGACTTGAGGGGCACTAAAAAAAAAAATGCCAATCCTATTAATGTTATGCAATTAAATTCTGACTTCCAGTAGGTCATAAATTTCACTTTAAGATGCTTGCGGAAAAAACATTAAAAAAAATAACTGTTTACTTCTCTTCGGTTAACTCCACAAATCGTTTTAGCTTTTTTTAAAAAATAAATTAACCTCAAAGGCAACCAACTCCGAGCTTGTTAATGTGTATTCTGAGTAAAATCAACTAATTGAATTAATTGCGATTAGTCGCAATGCAAACCCTTGTAAGGAAATAGAGATGGCAGAAAGACTAACGGGGAAAAAAGAATCAGGGCGATTTAAGGAGATTCCTAATACTACAAAATTAAGAACCATTGATGTCACCAAGATATAAAAAGCATGAAACTCCATATTGCCTCCCTCTTTAAAATGGTGTTTCTTTGAACTGGAATTTATTTTAAGGTCATTTATCTAGAGTCGTGCAAATACGTTCAAGTTCTTTGATTAATTCGCTGATTCTGTCTTTCACCTGAGGATCAGTGACTTTGCCATCGGCAAAATCCTCGCTAGTAGAATAAATAAAACGAGGAATAATCAGACAGCGAAAATCTAGCATTAAACTGTTAGCCAGACTCATTACAGACATGTAACTGCTTCTACCACCTGCCGCACATAAAAACCCAACTACTTTATTTGTCCATGCGTTGCCAGTTAGTTCGATTAGATTTTTTGCTGCAGCGTTAACGCTATAGTTGTAAATCGGAACCGCAAAAATAATTCCTTTGGCATTCTGAACTTGTTCTCTAAGCTTTTTGACTTCAGAATTTTTATGAGTTGAATCACCGTCACAGAAAGGAATTGAATGGTCGGCGAGATCTAACCATTCAACAAATTCCCCTTTTTTCTTAAAAGTGTTTAAGGCTGTTAGAGCTAGCACGCGACTCAGACTTTTAGGGTTTAGACTAGAAGAGATTACAAGGTAGGTCATATTTTTTTTGCTTTATTTATAGCCGAACAACAAAGAATGGGTTTTTTTGTCTTCGTTCGTTTAGAGCACCAAGTTTTTTTGACAGCCAAAAAGTTTTCTTATTTTTATCAGCAACCATTCATTGTGGAAACTTAGTAACCTTATCTTTTAACATGACTACTTTAACAAAGTAGTTAGCTTGATTTATTAGCGTATTGCTTGGTAAAAGCTAGGCCAGCTAAGATAGTTCCCCAACCAATAATGAAAAAATATATACTTAAGGTTGGATAGACAATAAATTGTAGTCTTTCGTGGGCTTCTACAAGCCCTAGAAAAGATGGCAATTGTTCAGGGAAAAAATAAACTTTTTCATTTCCACTTGTACTGATTAACCCAGAAAAAAATAAAGATTGAGACCACGTTGTGCCGATAGAAAATATAATAATATAAACAAAAAACAACTTAACTATTGCTCTAAAAAAAAGCTTTGACCATAACTTATATAGGCTTAATCCTAGAGCAGCACTCATAGGGGCTGCCAGTATATGGAGATAAAACCCTGGTGTACCTCGTCCTTCCCCAGTTAAAGCAATACGTATCAATACATGATAGCTCAGCCCAGCAATTATGGGCAGTAGTAACCAGACCGGCAGCCACTTTGGAGATATTATTTTGCTATGTCGAATGGTTTGAAGATAAGCATATAATACTAGCAATAGGATAAGAACGATAGGAGACAAAAGTATCAATGGAGGTTTGACAAGTGACCAACTCCCTATCCATCCAAATGTAACCAAAAGAGCCGCATGACTCCTAACCCATTGGTAAAAGGAAAAATTAAATTCAAGGCCGTCCCATAAGCCCCCCGCTTGTTTCAAAAGTTTCAAATCAATATTTCCTGAAATTACTCCATATTGTAAATGGTTGTTCCAGTACCACCAACCGCTTGAAGCAAGTATTGTTAAAATAACAATACTACAGTACCTCATTGTTTTTAATAAACCGGTTTTACCATGCAACTTCCATTCACGAAATAACCAGAAACCTAATACTCCAACAGTAAGTGGTATAAAAATAACTTTGGTTAAGAAGCCCAAACTTAGTAAAAACCCCAATACTAAAAAATATTTTAAGGATGCACCTAGGCTAGTCATTTTTATTGAAATAAACCAAATCAAGGATAATAACAAACAGCAAAAGGAATCGTTGCCTATGCGAGCCATATCCGAAAACCATGCAGGGAATAGAATTGGCCATAATCCAGCTCCAATGGCTGCCCAGTTCCATAGGTAGGTTTTTTTATGCGATGACTGATTTTTTGCTATCTCAAAACATGTGAAAGTTGCAATGGCTAATCCTAGCCATGCAAATGTGTAGGAGATCATCCTAAGAATAAATATTTGTTTCCCCCAACTTAATTGATTAGTCATTAAATATATCGGTGAAAGTAAAATGTAATAAAATGGGGGGTGCTGGGATTCCCAATTATGGCCTTTGCCGGGAAAGTATTTTCTAGGGTTTTCGGGTGAATGGATAAACTCTTTACTGCGTAGTAGGAATTCATTAGGTTTTAAAAAAAAAGACCAGTAAGTCAGTCTATCTTTAGATTGAAACTCTGCTGAAAGTGCTTGAGGCACAGGAGCATAGTCATAGTATTTTTCGATATCCGTGGAAATAGTGTCTTTACCATCTAGAGGAAGTTTTCCGTTATCTGCAACCTGCTGAAGATAGGAAAAATGGGCTGTTTCATCAAACCCTTCCCAAATTGGTAAGATGGCTATATAGCTAGTTCCTAAGAAGAGGTTGCCGAGTAATAAAAAAAAAACTGATTTTTTTAAATAGTCTATTTTAAATAAGTAGTTCACTAGGGTATTTAAAAAGTTAAAAGTTTTGCATGGGATGGGCTTATTAAGTAAAAATAATTTAGAAATATTTGTAGTAAAAGAAACTTGAAGGCTCTATTGATTAGTGAGAGGTTTGCTTTCTGGGTTTATGTTTTTTCAAAAAGCCTAATTTTTGTTTGTTTGGTTTGGTGGGAGGGGTAGTTTTTTTTCGTCCTTTTTCATGTCGTTCTTCACTACTTGCTTTCCACTCTTCCCATCTTTTTATTTCATCTGCTAGCGCGTCGCAACTTTTGGATAACCAAGCAATCTGCTTGTCTTTATCAGCAACCATTCTCTCTAGAAGTTCAATTATCTTATCTTTATCTTTTGACACGCCTATTCTTTAAAAATATTTTTAGTTAGTGGTGTTTATTTGTTTAATTGCCTAGAAACGATCAAAATCAAAATTTATTAATTGGGGGCTGGATCAAAAAATAACTTGACAGAGGTGCCTCATGGCAACAGCCCTAAACATAGGAATAAGCAGTTAAAATGTTTTCCGTCTTTCACAGTCATTTTTTAGTTTTAAACATATTTAAGATAAGATTGCTCCTATCTTTCAGATAACCTGGTATATATTTTAGCAAAAATAATGTCTTAATAAACGAGCTTTAAAATCATAAATAGGTTTCGCCATTTTTAAGTGAGCTTTTTTTTGGTTTTGATGTTTTTAGATCGGTGTAGATCTTATGTGAAGTTAAACCAAACATTAGGGGAAAAAGCAAATACTGTAGCTGATACAAGCATAATACCCTCTTAAACAAAGTTTTAAGATAATTACTTGTAAAAAAAATGAGATCTAATTAATTGTTTATTAAAGGCTAAGTAATATATATTGATTTGCAATCATGATCGGAAAAGATTGAGCTTATAGTTGGTTTTCTGTTTTATACGTCGGCATTGAACCATCGACCTTAGCTAGATAACCAAGCTTGGTCAATACCGCAAATAATTTGAGGAGTATCTATGCAAACTATTCCATTACCAGAACTGAGCATCGTTTTCATTCCCACGCTTTTTCTGCTCGTTATAATGTTTAGGTGGCAAATTAAAGCTTGGATCGGGTTGTACGCAAATATTCGTATGATTCTTCAACTTCTATTAGTAGGATATTTTCTCACTTTCATCTTCGAGACTACTCAACCAATTGTCATCGTTTTATTGGTAGTAGCAATGATAGGAGTCTCTACGTGGATCGCACTTAGATCATTCGAGAAGTTCGACACTAAACCCTATCTAATAGTTTTGGTTTCAATTGGAGGACCTGGACTAGTTCTGTTGTTGGTTGTGACACAACTTGTTTTGAAGATGCCGCGATGGTTCGAGCCAAACCTCGTTATCCCAATTGCAGGAATGATTTTTGCCAATTCAATGAACACGGTAAGCCTGGCAGCAGAGCGTTTTGAATCAGAATTGAAGCGGGGTGAAAGTTATATAATTTCAAGGCGAACAGCTTTAGACGCCTCTCTTATACCACAGTTAAATAGCCTCTTTGCTGTTGGATTAGTTGCTTTGCCAGGAATGATGACTGGACAGATTCTGTCCGGTGTCGACCCCCACATTGCGGTGCGTTACCAGGTAATGGTGATGTCGATGGTATTTGGGTCAGGAGGCATCGCTGCTGTTATTTTTCTCGTTTTACGATCAAGGATAGCCCAGAAACAGATAAGGACATAAATAAACCGTTGACAGGTGAAATTCATTTCGTGTATTCTATTTCATCTATTTTAGCGGTGTAAGTTAAACTATAGAAATAACTCGTATTCCTAATTGGACCGGGCATGACAGAAGCAAAAATAGCTAGCCCATCTTGGACTTTTTTAACGAATCATGCGCACGTTCTGTTGTGCTTGGCCA
>CAZOYP010000009.1:0-17702 GCA_964584125.1 uncultured Nitrospinaceae bacterium
AGAGCACCAGATTCCTAATCTGGGGGTAACAGGTTCGAGTCCTGTCGAGGGCACTCTTTAATTAAAGACTATCGAAAAGTTAACAAAAATCAATTTTTTCGATTTTAAGAGTAGGTAGTTTTTTCTCTTACTAGTCGATAGATAAATTCCAACAATTAAAGTTAAACCCGCTAAATTTTCTCTATTAAATTTTAATTTAATACTTATGTAAACTAACCATTATACAATAGTGCTCATTACCAATATTTTATAACTGGTCAATGAAATTTAAAAAAGAAATCATACTCCTGCTTGTATCTTCTAGCATTGCAATAATATTTACAGCGACGTTGGCTGAGATCTATGTATGGTTTAAAAATAAATATAATTGGACCACAAATGGAGCTATACATGACAAAGAGTTAGGTTGGGTACTAACCCCAAACAATACTTTTGAAACTCATGGACAAGTCTCAACTATAAACTCTTTAGGTTTTCGTTCGCCCGAAATAGATTTGGGTAGAAAACATGTATTAATTGTTGGCGATTCTGTTGCGTTTGGCCTTGGCCTTAGTGACAAAGAAATGCTTTCCCATTATCTAGCAAAACAACTAAAAGAGTTTCAGGTGCTAAATTTTTCAGTGCCTGGCTACAGCGTTGATCAATATTATCTTAATCTTAAGAAACATATCAATAAAACTAATCCAGCCTTGGTTGTGGTTGTAATTTTTACTGGTAACGATATACGAGAAACACGAAAGGATAATATATTTGGAATAGGAAAACCGTGGTTTGAGGTTAAAGGTAATCGCATGAAAGTCGTAAATGATAGTACGTCAAGATATTCGTGTACAAACCTTTTATCTAGGAGTTGGACAGTAGGAATATTAGGACTTAAAAATTTAGTTGGGAAAATTTGCAAAAACAATGAATATGCCGGCACTAATGCAATAATACAAATGGAGAAAATTCTACTCAAAATTGACAACCTGGTTTCTTCAAAAAATGCCAGTTTACTATTTGTTCTCTCACCAACGATATATGATTACTATCAAGATGGTTTAAATTGCTCTGGGCAAGAAAATCAGGATGATTGTTTAGCATTGAGAAAAAATATGCAGAAAATGTTATTAAGCCAAGCTAAAAGTATACATAAGAACCATACAAAAGATTCATTTAAAATCGCAGATGGCATGCAAACATTCAGAGTCATGTCATTAAGTATTAAAAAAACTATTCAAAATCTTAGGCTACCTCACTTAGATATGGTCTCTTTGAACACAAAAATTAAAAGGGATGTAGTAAATGATTATAATGGAAGTGACCCATTTCATTTGTCATCAATCGGGAATCTCCATTTAACTGAAGTAATCAGAGCTTCGATCAAAGTAAATGGTGAAAAAATTTCTCTAAAAAAAAATCGCCTTGATAGCTTAATTGTCGTTCAATGACTCCTCAGGAATGAGTATCTTATCTAACTAAAAGTCGTATGTTCTATATAAAAAAAAATGAATTCATTCAAAATGAAAAACCTAAATGCTGTCCATAGCAATATTAGCCTACGCCAAGCTGTTCTCCTTGGAGAGGATATCAGTAGTGCCAATCTTTGTAGCGCCGACCTACAAAATACAAACCTAAGTGGTTATGATTTTACAAATAAAGATATGACTGGCATAAATTTGAGAGCGGCTTCTATCACTGGATCCAATTTTACCGGAGCCAGACTTCGCGATGCTAACCTGAGTGAGGTTAAAGCGGATAAGGTAAGAGGACATCATAATAAGGAACCTGTTGTTATAATGATTGGCGCAGATCTGGAGAAAGCGAATTTGATCGGCGCCGACCTTAGAAAAGCCGATTTTACCGACTCCAACCTCAAGAATGCTAACCTCAAGGGAGCAATTCTTAATAAAGCCTGTTTTAGAAATGCCATTCTAACAGGAGCAAACTTACAAGGTGCTGACCTTAGTAGGGCTTTCTTTGCCGGTTCTGATTTAAATGAAGCAAATCTAAATGGAACCGATTGCCAAGGAGTAAAGTTTCACAACGCAAAATTAAGTGGATGCACCTTTCAAAAAGCAAATTTAAAAAAAGTTGATCTCAGTAACCTTGATCTACAAAAAATTGATTTAAGTGAAGCAGATCTAAGGCTAACAGACCTAAGAAACTCCAACCTATATGCGGCAAAATTATTCAAAGCTGATCTTAGAAACTCTTTGCTTCTAAATACCAATCTTACTGGAGCTTATCTATCATCAGCTTTAATGCAAGGTGCCAATTTACAGTGGGCCAGTCTTAAGCAGGCTACCTTAAGGTATGCCACTAATCTTACTGCAAAACAGATACAATCAGCGAAAATTGATCGCCAAACAAAGATACCTCACTACCTTGAGATTCACTGGATTTCAAATGACGAATTTTATTGCAAGGTAAAATAATTAAAAATGATAAAGATTATTAGTGTTTTATGCTTATTTGGAATTCTAATATTTTTTCTACTATTTAACACCCCTGTAACCCGGCTTGGATCTGGTTTTTTAATTGGCACAGGCTCTCATGCCTTTACTTACTACGATCTTGTCAAAGAAGCTAATTTTATAAAAATAATTTCTCCAAACGAAGATAATATACCGGCCACCCTTTTATACAAAGATCCTACCCACAATTTGGCAGTCCTTCAATTAAAAAATCCTCCAAAAATAAAATCTAAAAACTTCAAATATACTGAAACTGACTTTGGCTTAACAAGTGAAAATGTTTATACACTGGGATATCCTTGGACAAATACTATGGGAGACAAACACGCCTTAATAGAGGGGTTTACTTCTTTGAGTTATAAATTAGATTTGATTTCTATCAACCTGCCTCTAAACCCAGTTAATAGTGGCGGCCCATTATTTAATTCTAGTAATGAAATTTTGGGAATAATTCTTTTTAGAAAGCATGCCTATGATTTTTATGAACTAGAAAAATCAAACCAACATAATTACGCAATTCCAGCAGCTACGTTAATCAAGGTAATTAAAAAGTTAAATTTAAAAAGTGATTCAAAAAGCTTAAATAACCTTTCCAGAAAATCAGTTATAGAAAATATAATTTTAATAGAAGCTCATTAGTTTGGACCTACTGGCTAAACATACATAAGGTCATTTTATATAGATGGCTAAGGCATTTTTATTATTATGTTATGAGTAATATATCACTCACACACTGCCTCATCACATAATCTCAGTAGCAGCACTATTAACCTCCTATAAAATAACGCTGTATTATGGTAGAGTTATTAAATTCTCAATACATACAAAGAGTTTGACATTTTAAATATTCCATTTTTCTAATTATGATTCAGAAGTCTGAAAGTGCATCTTTAGCTGATAACCCAATTTTAGAGCTCGAAACAGAAATTCGATCCCTAAAAGATACCGTTGGAGTAATGCGTGACGAAATGGAAAAAATGGGTTTTGCTAAAAATCAAGCCATACAGGAAACAAAACTTGAGAATGCTAACGAAGTAAAAGTACTTAAAAGTACAGCGACGGCCCTTAGGGATCAACTTGAAAAAAGCAAGTTTGATATGGCAGAGGCTGTTCAAGCAGCAAAACTTGCTAGCAATAATGAAGTTAAAGCCCTCAAAGGCACGGCAGCTTCTCTCAGAGATGAGCTGGAAAAAAGTAAGTTTGATATGGCAGAGGCTATTCAAAAGGAAAAACTAGCAAGTAAGAATGAAGTTAAAGCCCTCAAAGGTACAGCAGCGTCCCTCAGAGATGAGCTGGAAAAAAGTAAGTTTGATATGGCAGAGGCAGTTCAAACAGAAAAACTTGCTAGCACTGTTGAAATTAAAGCCCTAAAGGGTGCGATCGCCTCTCTCAGAGAAAAACTTGAGAAAGAATAACCATATTTCAACTAGGAAAATTACTCGATATCATATTATTTCTTTTGCGATTAGAATGGAGTATATCTTTTTAGGGTAAGTATGCTCCTTTATAACAGAAAATTAATACCATGGAAAAAACCAACAAAGAAGCGTCTAAAAATAAGACCTCAGTAACAAAAAAAACCAATCACTTTGTTGATTCGGTTTCAGCCAACCAAAAAAATGGCGGTAAAGGGAACGTCACCATCGAACAAAGTAAATTATTAAAGCTAAACAAACGCCTTGAACGGGCGGAGTTCCTTCTAGAAATGACCCGCGAAATAGCAGGATTTGAATCATTAAGTGAGGTGCTAAATAGATTAATTGAAATTACTGCAAAAGAATTGGACTGTGAAAGAAGCACATTATTTCTCAACGATGATCAAACTGGAGAACTTTACTCACGTGTGGCTTTAGGCGATCTCGAAAGAGAGATAAGAGTTTTAAATGACCAGGGTGTCGCAGGATACGTTTTTACTCGTGAAGAGAGTCTTACCATACATGATGCCAAAGCTGACTCAAGGCATGATCAGTCAATTGACGAAGAAACAGGATTTGAAACAAAAAACATCCTTTCTGTACCCGTTAGAACCATGGCAGGACAAGTTATAGGAGTATTACAGGCTTTAAATAAAAATAAAGGGCGGTTTACAAAGGAAGATTTAAATCTTCTAGAAACATTGTCGAGTCAGGCTTCAGTAACTTTGGCGGGCACCCAACAAGTCGAACGAATTCGAAAAAAACGCGCCCAAGAAATGGAGTTTTTAGATACTGTTGCCACAATTACTGCGGAAGTTGATCTTAACAAATTACTTCAAAATGTCGTCGCTGAGATTACCCGAATGTTAGATGCTGATCGTTCGACTATTTTCATTAATGATCCAAAAACTAATGAGCTTTTTTCTAGAGTTGCTGGAGGTGACGGTGTCGGAGAAATTCGTTTACCAAACCATGTCGGAATAGCCGGGACTGTTTTTACTTCAGGAGAAACGCTTAATATTCCTCATGCATATGCTGATCTCCGTTTTAATCCAACTTTTGATAAAAAAATTGGATATTTTACACAGTCAGTCCTATGCGCTCCAATAACTACAAAAGAAGGCGAAGTCATAGGAGTTTCCCAGGTTCTTAATAAAAAAGGGGGACCTTTTACTGATGAGGATGAGTCACGCCTAAGAGCATTCACAACACAAGTAGCGATCTCACTGGAAAACTCTAAATTATTTGATGATGTCCAGAATATGAAAAATTATTCCGATGGAATGCTGCAAAGTATGTCTAATGGTGTAATAACTTTAGATGATGAGGGGGCAATAGTTACTTGTAATGCAGCAGGGCTAAAAATCATGTCAATAACAGAGGAAGAAATTATAGGCTTGACGGGTAAAGAACATTTCGTGGGTAAAAATAGCTGGATAATGGATCAAGTAGAAGAAGTATCAAAAACGCAGGAATCAGAAATAACGATGGATGCGGAATTAGTTTTTGGCGAAGAAAGCATCTCTGCAAATACTTCCATTCTTCCGCTCGCCGATCCTGAAGGGAAACATTTAGGGACCTTGATTATGATCGAAGACATTAGTTCTGAGAAACGAATGAAATCAACTATGTCTCGTTATATGGACCCCGGCGTGGCAGACCAATTACTTGCAGGTGGAGACGATGTGCTAGGTGGTCAAGACTTAGTAGCTACACTACTTTTTTCAGACATACGTGGTTTCACAACCCTAACTGAAGCATTAGGTGCACAAGGAACCGTTTCTTTATTGAATGATTATTTTACAATTATGGTCGATTGTATCAGCAAGGAAGAAGGCATGCTAGATAAGTTTATAGGAGATGCGATCATGGCTGCCTTTGGAGTCCCTATTTCGCACGATGATGATGAGGACAGAGCCATGAGGGCGGCCATTTCCATGCTCACAAGTTTGGAAGATTGGAATACTGAACGCAAAAAACAGGGTCAATTGCCGGTCTATATGGGCATTGGCCTCAATACAGATAAAATAGTTTCAGGAAATATCGGCTCCCCAAAAAGAATGGATTTCACAATGATAGGTGATGGTGTTAACTTAGCTGCAAGATTAGAGAGTGCATGCAAAGCTTATTCAGCCAAGCTTTTGATAAGTGAATACACAGTGGCAAAACTTAAAGGAACCTATCAAATACGTGATGTTGATAATATTATTGTAAAAGGAAAAACTGAACCTGTTGGAGTATACGAAGTTCTTGACTATCATACTGATGAATCATTCCCAAATTTAATGGAAGTCGTAAATCATTTTAAAGAAGCACGAAAGCACTATAGAGCCGGAAACTGGGACAAGTCGATAAAGTCCTTCAAAGAATGTCTTAAACTAAATACCGACGACGCCCTTTCACAAACATACATAGATCGTATAGAAGGATTGAAAAAAAACCCTCCGAAAGACTGGGATGGCGTTTTAACTATGACGTCCAAGTGACCTCTAAATAAACTCACCAACTATAAAAAAATAATATAAAAATTATTCTGCATGGAATATTGATTATATTAAGAAAACAATGAATAAAAAAAATTTTAGTGTTCGTAATGGAAAACTTTATAGTCTATTGGAAACGAAAGACTTTGGAGAAATAGTTTTTGGCTGCCCTCCCGGAATAGTAAAAGAGTTTTTAAGAATTAATAAACCGCTTCCCTCAAAATACGTTATTCCATCCCAAACATTTTGTGACAATTTAAATAATTTTGATTTTGAATTTATCGTTTACAGCTATTTATTTACAAGAGCAGCTGGTTCCGTTGTTTATGCATATTGCCTACCTGAGCAAGAAAAAAGGTTTCGAAACATCTTAAATGAAACTCTATTTGGGCCAAAGTTTAATCAATTAATAGAATCTCAAAGCAATACATTACTAAATGAAAAATGCTTAAGCAAAAAAGATAAAAAAAACCTTAGAACTTTTCTAAAGAATAATTTAGCAAAAAGCAAAACTATTTCTACTTTATTTGGCAATCTTTTGCGAGAACACAGCAGCCAACCAAGAATCAGTAATGAGCTCCAACAGTTCATTGAAGAAAAACTTCTTTTCAAAAAAAAATTCCCCTTAAATACTAGCATTAAAAATTTATCCCAAAAGCTAACTAAAATTTACCAGCAATGTGCCCAAGTTCAAAAAGAACTTGATTTGTTTTCACTAACCAAAGAGAAAGATCAAAATAGTTTTATTTCAAAAACGGTTAAGTTTCATCATATTAATAAATCGAATGTTATCCTTATAAACGGCTTGAAAAATAAGCGCAAAAAATTAAAAATTCAGGAAATTGAACCTGGAATCTTTAAAGTATTTGAGAAAGAAGTAGAACGATGCACAGTTAACCTAAATCATTTTGGTTCAAAGTATAAAAATATTAAATCAAAGCCAATTCAAATACCTATTTTTGGAGTTACTTTTGTAGGAGTGGGTTCTGGGTTTTCAAGTAATAAAGAAAATAGTTCTGTTATCATTTGGTCTGAAGGCAAAGGAATCCTGATAGATGTTGTCGCTAACAACAATTCGATTTTATTGAACTATGGAATTAACAAAAATGATGTGAATTATGTATTTTTAACCCACGTACACTCCGATCATGACGCCGGAGTTTTAGAAAACCTCCTACAAAAAAGAAAAACAAATTTGCTAACTTCACGTATTATTTATGATAGTTTTTTACGAAAGTCACAAGCCCTCACCTCATTATCAAAACAAATTATTGAAAAATATGTAAAATTCATTGAGGTGGAGCCTCAAAAAAAAATCAAGATCCCAGGCTTTAAAAATACTTTCTTTGAGTTTGATTATTCATTACATTCTATCCCCTCAGGGCGCTGCATTATTACGTATGAAAAAGGAGAAACGATAAAATCGATCGCCCATTCTGGCGATACAAAATATAATATTTCTAAAATAAATACATGGTACGAAAAAGGTACTTTCTCCGAGGCTCGAAAAAATGGAGTTCTTGGGTTTATATGGGATTCTGACATGATCATTCACGATGTCGGCGGTGGGAATCTACACACTGATTATGAATCGTTGCTCCATCTAAATAAAAAAATTAAGAAAAAAATTTTTCTTGTCCACCAAAATGGAAAACCTCATCCCAAAAGCCAATTTCGCTATGCAATGGACGGAGAATCCATAGCTCTAATAAAATAATTTACTAGATTCACTTCTGCCACACATTAATCTAATTACTCATTACCGGTGCATAAATTGTTGTTTTTATGTATTTTATTTTTATCACTTGACACACCTAACCACAACTTCATACTTAGTTGTAAAATATCCATAGCTAGGAGATATTATTATGAGCTTTAAAAATGAAACCGGTTTAGAAAGAATTTTTAGAATAGGTTTTGGTTTTTGCCTTGTAGCATGGGGGTTTTGGATTTCAGGTAATTATTGGCTGAGCTACACACAACCAATCTACCAAATCCCATGCTGGGAATGGGAAAGCTTTATATCACATGCATGCCTGGTTGAAAGGGGACTCGCTATTGCAACCATTGGTTTAATCCCTATATTCACCGGAATTATTGGATGGTGTCCTTTAAAAGCTATATTTGGGATTAGATAAAAAGTTATTTTTTAGCAATTCAACTCCTATGTCAGAGATAACACGCATTAATTCAAAAAGATACTTGCTATTATTTTTAAAATCCTATAAAATTTTTCTATATTTTAATCTTCTAAAGGAATCCGTATATGCCATCAGAAATACAATATGGGCAGTATGTTCGGGAGTCCACTATAAAACAAAGGTCGGTATCTTATAATAATCTGACTCCAAAATTAGAAGTAAATAGCCAAGGCCAAGCGGTTGCCTATCAACCTCCCAAACTCAATTTACAATCAGCAGACATTTACAACTTATTGGCACCTTATTTTAACGTACGACTAATCGAACAAGTTAAAGCTGTTTTCCCACTCGCCATTTACTTAGTTCTTTTTCAAATACTTATATTACGCCAGCCGATTCAAGAAGCATTGCTTATTACAGGAGGACTTGGAGCTGTAATCCTTGGTCTCATGGTTTTTATGGAAGGGCTGAAACTTGGACTTATGCCTTTTGGCGAAGTCATAGGAACAAACCTACCAAAAAAATCTCCCCTTCCAGTTGTTCTTCTAATAGCATTTCTTTTAGGAATTGGGGTAACGTTTGCAGAACCCGCTATTGGAGCACTTCAAGCTGTAGGCTCGATAGTTAATGTTGAAAAAGCTCCTTTTTTACGTACCTTGTTAGGTGAATGGGCTGGGACACTAGTTCTTATGGTCGGTATGGGTGTTGGATTAGCAGCAGTTCTAGGAACTGCTCGTTTTCTTTATAACTGGAGCTTAAAGCCAATGATCTACATGGCTCTCGTTCCAACGATTTCCCTAACCGTATATTGCATGTCAGATCCAGATCTATCTAAAATTCTTGGTCTAGCTTGGGATTGTGGTGCTGTTACCACAGGCCCTGTAACAGTGCCTCTCGTTCTTGCTCTAGGAATAGGCATTGCTGCGTCAGGTGGGAAGGGAGAATCATCTCTTTCCGGATTTGGAATTGTTACACTCGCATCTCTATTTCCTATTATCGCGGTGTTATGTCTTGCTGTCTACGTTTCTACGGTAACTACACCCGAAGCAATAATTGCTGCTGCTAAGGCATCTACCGCAGCGTCAGTTTTACCTGCTTGGCATGAATTAACTCCATGGGCTGAAATAAAAGGAGGCGCGCAGGCAATCATTCCATTGGTAGTTTTTCTATTTCTAGTTCTAAAGCTCGTCTTGAGGGAAAAAGTTCAGGAAGCTGGAATTCTGACATACGGCCTAGTTCTTTGCGTAACTGGAATGATGATATTCAATGTAGGGCTAAGTTACGGACTTGCTAAATTGGGTGAACAATCAGGAAGCATGGTGCCAGCTGCATTTAATGCCATTCCGGCGGTTGCTGGGTCACCTCTGTATTCATATGCGCTTGGTATATTTATAGCTGGCATGTTTGCATGGTTGTTAGGGTTCGGAGCAACCTTGGCAGAGCCTGCGTTGAATGCACTTGGTCAAACGGTTGAAAATTTAACCAACGGCTCATTTAAAAAGAGCACGCTGATGTACGCAGTCTCAATCGGTGTAGGATTTGGATTAGCTTTAGGAGTAATGAAAATAATTTTTGAGTGGCCTATAGCCTACATGGTTATCATTGGATACACTCTTGGAATAGTACTGACGGCCCTTTCTACAGAAGAATTTGTAAATGTGGCTTGGGATAGTGCAGGTGTCACGACAGGTCCTATTACAGTTCCTCTTGTTTTGGCGATGGGATTAGGATTTGGAAACGCTGTAGAGGCGGTAGAAGGATTTGGTATTCTTTCCATGGCATCTATATGTCCTATTGTCTCGGTTCTAATAACCGGACTTTGGGTTCAAAGAGGATCAAAAAATAAATCCGCTGCTTAATTAAATTAGGGAGAAATAAAGATGGCCCAAAGAGAAATCACGGTTCTAAAGGATGTAGCTTTAATAACCTGTGTAGTTCAAAGGGGTATAGCTGATGATATCATTAGTGCTGCCCGTCAAGCAGGTGCCCAAGGTGCAACTGTTAATTTTGGCAGAGGTATGGGTATGCGGGAGCGACTCGGAATATTAGGGGTGGCTGTAGAAGTAGAAAAAGAGGTAATTCAAGTGGTCGTTTCCACAGAACAAGTAGATAGGGTTTTTGAATCAATGTACCTTGCTGGAAAGTTAGACACTCCAGGTATGGGAATCGCCTATATAACTAATCTTGATAAAGCAGCAACTTATATTCCACCAGAGGTACTTGCAAAGGTTGCTGGTTAAATAGAGCGCATTTATTTATCAATAAACTTGGAGTATTAAACCATGGATGCAAGCACAAACTCAAAACTTATTACTAGTTTCCTGCCGAAAGGCACAGGGCTTGACTTGGTAAAGGCCCTGAAAAATGAAACAGGTTTGTCAACGGGAAATGTGACCACTTGTCGAGGAACCGGTACCTCAAGTAATACCCCTTTTGGTGATTGGGTAGAAGTTGATGTGTTTGATGTAATAGTTGAAGCTGAGCGAGCTGATGAAATATTCAGTTTTATATATGACAAAGCGGGCATTGCAGAGGGTACCCACGGATTCATGATTCAAAGTAATCTAGCTCGAGCAACAAAGTATTCACTTCCCGATCTCCCTGAAGAAGATGTCTGATGAGGCTCAGTAGCACTTATTAATTTTCTTTCTCAGCCTGCAAAGCGTATAACTGAGCCAAAAGGGAAAAGGTAGACTTCGATATTAAGTCGGAATCATTAATATAAAACCAATTATTTCTATAATAAATAAGTAGGTTTGCAGTTACTGGTGGGTTAGGACTATTGTAGATACGAAGTAGTTCTCCGGTGATCTTCTTCCAATTAAAAACTTTTCCCTGTTCTGTTTTAGTCACAGTAACCCGTCCCTCTTCAATATCCTTTCTAGGCACTTCTACAGCCTGTGACAGATAGAACATGACTCCTAATAAAGACCTGGTAACAATATCAATAGATTTTTTATTTTTTACACCTGGGGTTCCAAAAACGTAACTGGTTTTTCCAACAGGAGCATTTATTATACGAGAAAACTGATTTACAGCATGAGAGTTTTTAAATTTCTCTGAGATATGAATTATTAATTGAGGTTCCTCATCAAATACTCGGTAAGACAAGTCAAGTCCCCCTTTTACTTGTAATTCACGTAAAAGCTTAGTCGCCTTGAAAAACTTCATGGTCTTAGGGGCAATTTTTGGAGTAGGACCGGAAGCGCTCGGTGCGTTTTTAACTTTATCGATACGCTGTAGACATATTTTAAATATTCGTTCAACACTCCATCCAGAGTGAAATAAAAGCACAATGGTCTTAAATGAAATTGCTGTCAATACACCCTGTACAAAGTTTTCTCCATGTAGCGGAGAGTAACTGATGGTTGGTCTTTCTTCTACAAAAGTACTAGCGTTAGGACTAAAAATTCCCTTGGCCCCTACTTGAAGCTTAGAACCTATACCAATATCATTCTGAAGCGTGAATTGCGAAGCAATATTATTCACTTCCATAAAAAGAGGTGTGTCGTGATACTTCAAACGAACCAAATTAAGAAGGAGCTGCTCGTCATTAGTTTTCTGAATGGCCTGGTTGTATTGACTCCTGTCGCTTTGTAAAAAGACAGAACCATACTTTGTGCAACTAAAAAAAATAGTGGTAGAAATAACTACCACCAACGTACTGAAATGATAAAGTTTTAATAATTTTGCAAGGGATGCCATAGATAGAAAGAACTAGTTAGGTAACTCCAAAAAAATCACCTTTCATTATATTAAATACTTGATCAATAGATTTCATTAGCTAGGAACCCACTCCAATTGTTAGAATCGGTTCTATACTTTTGATTGCTCCTGATTGTAATGCGTAAATTTGCGTTAAAAGTGAGAAGGTGGATTTGGAATCCATATCTGAATCGTCAATATAAAACCAGGTGTCCCTATAGAATATTCGGACAATGGCACGCATCGGCTCCTCGTCAGAAAACCGAATAGTTAGCAAATCACCAGTCACCTCAAACCAATTAAAATCCTCTCCTTTTATAGTTTTTGTAAGGGTAACCTTACCCTTGAGTATATCCCTCTTAGGAATTTCAATAGATTGAGACAAATAAAACATAATACCAAGCAAAGATCTTGGAACAATTCTTAAGTGCTTTACTTGATCTAGTGCTGGAAAATGAGTTAATACATATATTTGCTGTTCAGGAACAGCATTTATAATGCGAGCAAACGCCAAAGCGGGTTTTGAGGTTTTAGCATCGTTTGATATCTGCAACACCATCTGTGGTTGCCCGTTCGACTCTTGATAATTTATGCGCAAAGCATCTTGGTCATCTAACTCCTGTAAATATTTTACAGCTTGTAGAAACATTTTATACTGCGGGGCATTTTTTGGAGTTGGCCCTGAAGCACCTGGAGCATTTTCAAGTTCACCCAGTAATTGAAAGCAGACTCTAAAAACTCTTTCAATACTCCAACCGGAATGGAATAAAAGTGTGATAGTTTTAAGTGACAAGGTTGACAGAATATTTTTTACAAACTTATCGCCTTGCAAGGGTGCATAACTAATAGTTGGGCTTTCTTCGTAGGAGGTACTTGCTCCCAAAGTAAAGATATCCTTAACTATGCTTTCAAGCTGAGCGGTAATACTTGCCTTGTTTTTCAGTCTAAATTGGGATGCAACATTGCCAACCTCTAAGAAAAATGGAGTATCCCGATATTTTAACCTTACAAGATTTAACAAAAGCTGTTCGTCATTGGTTTTTTGAATAGACATGTTATATTTACTTCTTTCGCTTTTTAATGAGATCGGGCCTAAGTTCAAGCATCCGGTCGGCCCAAGTACTAAAAACACAATCAGCCAAAAATAAATTATCCTTAATTGAACTAGAAGTACTAAGCTAAACATTATTAGGACAGTATCAGTTAAGAGGTAAGAAGGGTTTAAGATTCGTTATCGATATTTCTAAATATTTCACCGCCAGCCATATGAACGGTTGAAGTTGGAAAAGCGCATTCTGCACCCTGCCCTTCTATTATATCCAATACTTTCAGCAAAACATCTTGTTTGATTTGATGATAATCAACCCAGTTGGTGGTTTTAGTAAAAGAATAGATAAAGAAGTCAAGTGATGACGAAGCGAATGAATTAAAATTAACTATTAATGTTTTGCTGGTATCAATTTCCGGGTGAGCCAAGAGCATCGCTTTAGTAAGCTCAATAATTTTCCCCATCTTTCTAGCATCGTCATATCTTATTCCTATGGTCTCCTTGATTCGACGGTTAGTCATACGAGAAGGATTTTCTAGAGCAATATGAGAAAAAACCGAGTTCGGAACATATAAGGGGCGCTTGTCAAAAGTTCTAATTCGTGTCACTCTCCAACCAATTTTCTCAACGGTACCCTCAATATTACGGTCTGGGGAACGAACCCAATCTCCAACAGAAAATGGTCGGTCTGTGTAGATAAATAAACCACCAAAAAAATTAGCTAATAAATCTTGGGCAGCAAAACCAACCGCAATACCTCCCATGCCTCCAAATGCCATAAGACCTGAAATGCTTAATCCTAAAGATTGCAATAATGTCAACACACCGGCAATGCCGACAACCATGTAGCCAAGTTTTGCTAATGCATGTATGGTCGTCTCATCAGAAACCTCTGAATGCATCAAAATATTTTTTTCTGCCGTACTAATCAAACCAATAAAAAATAAAACAATTGAAAAAACGATAGCAATTTCTCTAGCTGGATCAAAAAGCTCATAAAAAAGCATGTTTTGGGTGGCCTGTTGAATAATTTCAGCAACATATGAAACAGCAGACATCCAGATAATAATGCTGACAGGCCTAGCCAAGGCACCAAGGAAAACATCGTCCCAAATAGTTTTGGTCCTTTTCGCCTTCTGCTTTAAAGTATTTAATGTTTTACGTTGAGAGAAGTCTAAAATAAGTGCGGCAAGAAATACTAGACCCACTTCAACCAAATAAAAATTCTGTGACCGAAATAGAAATATAAATACTTTACTAAAAGCCTCTTTTATAGATTCAAACATTAAGATTCACCTTAATTAAAAAGTAGGTAGGGAAGGAAAAATGAAAAAGAAATCAAAATGTAATAACGATGGATAAAAAAGTTTGTCAAAAAATATTATGGCGACTATATTAACACAATTAATATGCTAATAGTCTGATTAATAGGAGTTTGCTTGACAAATCACATAAAATACATTGAAATGTCGAGCTTAATCATAAATTACTGATCTTTATCAAAACTTAATACAAATAAAAGTTAACTGGGCAATCTCAAACAAACTCAACTATTCCTAGGTAGAGAAATGAGTACATTAGAAACACTGACCAAAGAAAATTATAAAGAATATGAAGACCTCAGTATTTTCCCTACAAATCAACTGGTTAATTTTTTCACATCTATACCAAAAATCAAAACTTTAAGCATATTAAGGGACTTTGACCAAGATTTTGTTTTGAGATTTTTAGACGATTCCCCTAAACATCTATCAAATCAATGGAAAATGAGTTTAAAGTTTAAACCAGGCACTGTCGGTGAATTAATGCATCCTTCTGTCTTGGTTTTAGATGAAAATCAAACCATTGGGGACGCAATCTCCAAAGTTAAAACTATCCACAAAGATAAACAATTCACATATGGAATTATTGTCGATAGTACTAACGCAGTAACCGGAGTTTTAGTTTTTAAAGATGTTTTTTATCATGAACCTAAAACATTATTAAAAGATATTTGCCTTAAAAATCCAGTTTGTTTAAAAGCTGAAGATGAAGTCATAGAAACTTTTATAAAAATTGCTGGCAAGCAAATACCAGAGTATCCAGTCATTGATAAAGAAAATAAATTAATAGGAGTTATAAGAGGAAGCCATATCATGGAATCGCATTCCTTGAAACTAAGCGCGCAAAGTGGATTGATGGTTGGTACCTCTCCCGAGGAAGGGATTGATTCATCTTGGGCTAAGGGTGTAAAGCTTAGAGGACCATGGTTACTAATTAATCTGGTAACTGCTTTTATTGCAGGAGCCGTTGTAGGGGTTTTTCAAGATACAATTGATCAAATTGTACTACTGGCCATGTTTCTACCTATTTTAGCTGGCCAGTCTGGAAATACTGGAGCACAGGCGCTCGCAGTACTTATACGAGAACTTACATTAGGTGAAGTAGAAGACAAAATTAAAAAACAATTATTCAAAGAAACAATAATGGGAATATTTCACGGAACGGTTACAGGAGCAATATGCGCTGTCGTTATGTATTGGCTTGCTTCTGAACAAAATAATCCCCATGCATTTATCCTAGCAATAATTATATTAGTATCAATGATAGTAAGTTGTGTTGTAAGTGGTTTAATGGGAGCTTTTGTTCCTGTATTTCTTAAAAAGTGTGGCGCAGATCCTGCTGCAGCATCAAGTATTTTTCTAACAACGGGAACCGATGTAGTAAGTATGGGTGTAATGCTATTTCTTGCAACTAAATTTATAATAAATTCTTAAATATAATTTTCCTTAAGCTCTAAATTTCTATACTTTTTAAGCTATCCTCACTATAATAATCAAAAAATAAGACAGCCCTTCTATTAATTAGAAAAAATAAAGTGACGTAATGCCACTTATTATTTAGATTTATATTTCAAATTTAAATAACAAATAATGCCTTCCTTCCTAAGATTATTTTGTTTAATTCTAATAGTAGCCCAATCTATAAATGCAAAAACGTCAACCGAAAATCTAATTGTAGACAAATCAGAATTATTTGACATAACAAACCCATCCTTAATTAAAGAGGGAAATTTTTTAGAAGACATACCATCAACCACAACTGACTACATTTGGGTAGTTAGCCTAAAGAAAGGGCCTTATGCGTCAAAAGAAGAAGCCATCAAAGCTCAGTTAGATTTAAAGAAAATACTGGACCCACTGCTAACCGATTTTATAGAGGAAGTATCCCTTGTTCAGAAAACAAGCCCACCTAAAAACAAAAATATTAATGATGTCAATATTTCCTGGATGATTAATTTTGAAGTCAATGTCTATAAATCAAAAGTTAAAGCTCTTGATATAATTAAAAAAATTGAAAAAACACAAAAACCTTCAGACAAGGTATTACTCACGCGGAAATCAATTGATATAGAGAAACACAAACTTGCGAAAATTATTCAACCTATTAAAGATGCAGAAATATTTCTGTCGCAAGAAATATCTTCTGTCAAGGTTAAAAAAACCTCATTAATTTTGATTACTACTAGAGGCAGCTCGTTAAATGTGCGCAAACATCCATCTTCCTCAAGTCCTGTTATAGCTAAGTTATTAAAGGGGACAAAAGTTCCACAAGCAACCGATAGTTTGGCTGCTAACGATAAAAAAGGTTGGTTTTATATTGAATATGCAAAAGAAAAATACGGGTGGATATCAAGTAGTTTTAGCAAAAAAATTATAGATTCAAGTATTGAGAATAATCAGCAAGCAAAATTAACAAATATAGTATCAGAGAAAAATCAAAAAAATAAAGGGAATCAAATTGAATCTAATAAACCAAGCAATGTATTTAAAACCAATGAACCAATTTCTATCACAAAAAATGAAAAAATCTCTAGATTAAAAGAATTTAAAAACGTAAATGCTACAAAGTCAAAGGAAATCAAATCCCTTCAATTAGCAATTAAGTCTCTACGCTCCGAACTAAACCAGACTAAATTAGACAAATCTGGAGCCATTGAAGGAAGAAATCTAGCAAGAGAGGAACTTCAAAGAGTAACCATTGAAACAGACAATAAAGTTAAAAACCTTAATGCAACAACTGCTTCCATACGCGCTGAACTAGCCCAGACCATATCCGACAAAGGCATAGCAATTAATAAGATCAAAGAAACAAACGCTAAGGAAAAAAAGGAAATTCTAACACGGGTCAAGAAGCTTGAAAACAAAAACGAAAAAAACTCTAAAAAAATTAAGTCTCTTCAGACAAAGACCGCCTCACTTAGCACAGAACTTAATCTGATTAAATCCGAAAAAACAAAATTAATAGAAGCTGCTAATCAAGCAAACGCTAAGGCAAATGAAGAAAAACTTGCAAGTATCAAGGAGTTTCAAAGTTTAAAAGATACAACCAATAAGGAAATTAAGTCTCTTCAGACAAAGACCGCCTCACTTAGCACAGAACTTAATCTGATTAAATCCGAAAAAACAAAATTA
>CAZOYP010000009.1:17802-38525 GCA_964584125.1 uncultured Nitrospinaceae bacterium
GGCAAATGAAGAAAAACTTGCAAGTATCAAGGAGTTTCAAAGTTTAAAAGATACAGCCAATAAGGAAATTAAGTCTCTTCAAACAACGACCGCCTCACTTAGCACAGAACTTAATCTGATTAAATCCGAAAAAACAAAATTAATAGAAGCTGCTAATCAAGCAAACGCTAAGGCAAGTGAAGTAAAACTTGCAAGTATCAAAGAGTTTAAACACTTGGAATCGTCAAAAAATCAAGAATCAGAAAATCTTAAGTCAAAGATAAAAAATCTACGAATAGTATTAGAAAAGTTTAAAAAAGAAAAACTAAAATCATCCAAATCCATAGAATCTAATGCTAAACAAATTGAAATAGAACGAATAATACGCGACAAAGAAATAACCGCCCTAAAAAAGCAAACAATGGATCTTAAACTTGAACTAGATAAATCCGAACTCAACAGAATAAAAATAATTGAAGAAATAAACCGAAATAGCAAAAAAACTCAAATTTATAAAAATTCCAAGGAAGGTGAATTAAATCAGGTTAGACAAATACAATCTAAAGAAGTTAATGAATTAAGAGTCACGATTGCATCACTTCGAAAAAAACTAGAAAAGCTTGAGGGTAAAAAGACTAATATCGCACAAAAAAAATCACAACTTGGTTCTGCTAACTTAGCCGAAATAGAAAAGGACTCTACTAAAGCAAAAAGAAAATCTTTTATAACAAAACCCACTAACATAAAAGCTACTAAAGAATCCGCAGAAAAAAATGACACCTCCATCGAACCAATTGAAATTACTACCTCTAATTTGTACAATTGGGTTAATGCATGGAAAAACAAAAACATTAAGTCGTATCTGTCATTTTATTCAAAAAATTTTAAAGACTCAAAAAGATCTCGCTCCAAATGGGAAACCTATAAACGTCGCTCACTAAGAACAAGATCGAATTTATTCATTGAAATATCTGATATTAAGGTTAGGTTCCTAAAGGAGGACCTTATTAAAACAACTTTTGTCCAAAAATATGAGTCTAAAAGAGTCTCAGATATTGGTGTTAAGGATATTTATTGGAAAAAAGAAAGAAATGGTTGGAAAATTATTAAAGAAGTCTGGCGCCCTCTGTAATATTTGATATATATTAAACAAAATGCTAGAATATCTAAAAAAAATATTGGAGGTGAGTTATGACAAGGGTTTTAGGTTTTCTTTTTACGATGCTTTGCCTATTAGTATTGAACTCATGTTCGGCGGGGGTTGGTGCGCTAGTAGCAGTTAGTGCATTTGGAATCGAGGCATATGAAGAAGCGAGGGTTCATCGTCCTGACTTAAAATTAAAACCTATAAAAAGTCACATAGAGACCGTACAAAACCACTTGCCGTCGCTATCAAAAATACCGTTTTTATCAGAAGATCAACCGCCCGTAGATAAAAAGGAGGAAAAAACTAGCGCTGTTAATTCGCCCAGTTTTGGGTTCGCTTGTTCTCGTTTAGAAAGTGATGAAAAAAAATCTAAATGTTTTGATGATTTTTCAAAAATCTTATCCCTAAGAAAAGAAAGCGAAATCTCCCAAAGAAAAGAAAGCGAAATCTCCCAAAGAAAAGAAAGCGAAATCTCCCAAAGAAAAGAAAGTGAAATCGGGCAAAAAAATGTTTCGTATAATAATTCAAACAAGCCTATTGCTACCCAAAAACATGCAGTATCCACAACAAAAAAATTATTAAAAGAGGTCATAAACACCCCTACTTTGAGTCAAAGCCTTCCCTCTTCATACATAAAAAACTGGGTCACTTCTTGGCAAGAAAAAAACATTGACTCCTATCTTTCCTTTTATTCAAAAGAATTTATAGGATCTGAAGACAACCGTGGGGCTTGGGAATCTTCACGACATCGTGCTTTGACGAAAAATAAAAACATAACAATCGAGTTAAGTAATCTTCAATTTCAACAAAATAGTAAAGACAAAATAAAAGTTAACTTTACTCAAAACTATAAATCAGATGGTTTTTCAGATACGGGTAATAAAGAACTAACATTACTAAAAAAGGACACCGGTTGGAAAATCGTAAAAGAAGAATGGATGCCAATAAGCTCAACAATAAACTACGAAAAATCAGCTGGAAAAAATAAACAAATTAACAAAAACCTTAGCAGCTGGATTAAGGCTTGGGAAAATAAAGATATCAACACCTATCTGTCATTTTATTCCGAAAATTTTAACCCTGCAGCCTATAGCCACTTAGAATGGCTAGATTCCAGACATCAGGCTCTAAAGACCAAGAAAAATCTCTCTATTAACATAAAGAATTTAAAAATAACCGAAAATAATGAAACAGTTGAAACAAACTTTATTCAAGAATTTAATTCAGATAAGTACTCAGATATTGGCATAAAAGAGCTGGTGTGGATAAAAGCTGGAAGCACTTGGAAAATTCTTAAAGAGACGTGGATCTCAAGCTAACTATCTATTCAAAAGTTAAGAGGATTATATTTTTTATAAGCACCCATTTCTCCAAAAAAGCTAACACCAACGCACTGGTTGTCTCCTAATTATTTGACTGCCTTTTTGACTCTGACCGATGCGCTCCCCAACCTTGCGCCTCAATAAAAACGCGCCGAATCTCAGGAAACATCATCTTAATTTTTGCTTCAAGGTTGGAAATATTTTCTTCTACTTGAGCAGAAGATAAGTTATCTTCAAAGTCTAAGCTTATATTTAAAAGGATATCCTGCGGACCTAAGTGCAGGGTAAGTATTTCGTTTGTATGGCTAATTCCGCTACTCTCGCTAATAAGCTGATTGATTCCTGTTATAACTTGGTCACTAGCACCCTCCCCAGTAAGTAACCCTTTGCACTCGAAAGCAAGAAAACCAGCCGTGACAGCTAATATGAAAGAAATAACAATCGACGCTATGGCATCCAAAATAGGAAGATTCATGTATTCGCTTAAAATCAACGCTACTAACGCGACCAGAAGTCCAAGTAATGCAGCCGTATCCTCAAACAGAACTGTAAAAAGGGCTGGATCCTTACTTCGGTGAATGGCTTCAAACCACCCAGAATCTCCTTTAGACTTTTTAAATTCACTTGCAGCAACCCAACAAGTCCAAGATTCAATAATGATGGCTAATGCCAAGACAGTGTAATTTATTATTGGATTAGTAACTGGCTCTGGGGAAGAAATTTTATGGATTCCTTCATAAAAACATATACCTGCACCAAGTCCAAATATTAATATTGAAACAACGAAGCTCCAAAAATACATCTCCTTACCATATCCAAAGGGATGATTTTTATCGGCAGGTTTTTTAGACCTTTTTAATCCATATAAGAGTAATACTTGATTCCCGGTATCAACAACAGAATGAACGCCTTCACTAAACATGGCAGAGCTTCCTGTATATGTAGCTGCAACAAACTTAGAAATAGCAATGAGACTATTGCCCACAAGTGCTGCAAGAATTGCTTTATTAGTCGAAGGAGATGACATAAAATATTTATATTAAGAATAAGTTGTATTTATTTTGATTAGTCTTGTAAAAAAGAAAAGTCTTGTTAGGGGTCACATTTTACATAATATTATCTTTAAACAATAATTTATAGTTTAACCGAAGAATACAATTCCAAAATATTTCTTAAACCAACATTTTAAAACATCGGTTTAGGAGCAATGTCCATCGGCTCTATTTCTCGCATGGGTACCAAGACGCGCCTTCCCCGTGACTATCGGCCAAATAAACATTTTCCAGATCCCATAGGCATTGCTCGTACCGGATGGCTCTACGACAGCCCCGCCCCGCCTTACATTGCCGACTTTCGGTAGTATTATGTATGCAGATACCGGACCTGACCTGCTCTTTGTTACGACTCTCTCCCTCACTGTACACCCCAGCGACGAATTCATCGTGCCACCCGGGCGGACATAACTCGTACCCTTGGACGCATGGCTCCCCACTATAGTCATTGCACTCCATTTGCACTTCTCCTGGGTTTTTCGGGTTGTACGATCCTCTCTCCCACTCGCATTTCGCTGGCTCCTCTCCCTCTAACTTCACCTCACTTGTATTGATTTGTAATGAAGAGGAAGTATTATTAAGTGTTTCAGATGAAGTGTTATCGAGTGTCCCTGTGGAGGCACAGGCAGCAAGGAAGAATAAAACGATTGGCGCTAAAAGAAACAATTTTAAATTTATGTTCCCAGACATTAGTTCCTTATATTTTTGCGATCCTACTAGCAAGAATTAAATAATATTATTTATTTACAATTGTTGCCCTTAGCAGACGTTGGAATGGATACTAATTATTATAATATTATGTTTTTCCAAATATTATTTAGAAAAACACTTCCACCCTTAAAATAAGTTACTGAACGAATCAAATAAGGCTATAATTTTATATTATTTTCAATGTTCTTTACTCGATTCCTATTTATCTAAAAGCAATCCTTAAACACAAAACCTATTAACTATCTATAAAACACGACCGTTATATGGTAAAGTTCCAATAAATCATATATAAAGTATAAATTTTTTTAAAATTGAATCTCGAGTTATCTTTATTTTCTAATTATGATTCAGAAATCTGAAAATATAGCATTAACTGAAAACCCAGTGTTGGGTCTTGGGACAGAAATTCGAGCCCTAAAACAAACCATTCAAGTAATGCAGACTAAATTAGAATATTACTATGAGGTAATATTTTTTTGTAATACGGAGATCCTCAAATGTTACAGATTCGAGCAAGTCAAGTCTTCACCCACTCGATAGAAGATGCTGTCGCGGCTAAAAAAGCACTTGACGCACACGAACCATTTAACGAAGTTGTTCAAAAATATAGCACGTGCCCCTCTAAACAACAAGGGGGCGATTTAGGTTGGATGCCTGAAGAAGCAGCTTTATCCCTGATGGGTGAAAAAATCACTAAAAGTGAAACAAATAAAATTATTGGTCCTGTACATTCCGAGTACGGGTATCACATTTTGATGATTACTGAGGTGAAGATTGAAAATTTAATCTCAGAACAGCTCGATTTAGCTGTTATATCACCAGAGGAACTGCATAACCGGATAAGTTCCGGAGGATCCGACCTTTGCCTTCTAGATTTGCGAGAAAGCTGGGAATGGGACATTGCGCATATCGAGGGTTCACATTTAATCACCAAAGAAAATAGCGCATCAATCTTGTCTGACTTAAAAAAAGATCAAGAGCTTATACTTATTGATTGGAAGCAAGACAGAAGCCCAAGTTTTGTAAAGTGGCTCCTTGAGCAGGGATTTTCTTATGCCAAGTGTCTTGAAGGCGGAATTGATGCATGGTCTGACAAAATTGACCCCTCTTTAGCTCGCTACGAAATTGATGAAGATGATGGTTATCGATATGAAGATATTCTCGAAGATGAAGCGAAAGAAAGCGATAATCATCAGCATGATCATTAAAAAGTCCTTTTGCTGCTACTTGTCTCTATTTTGGGATTTTAAATCCCTAAAGTAAGATGACCAAAAGCTCACCACTTTTACAAATAACAAACTTAAGTACAAGTTTTCACACAAACGATAATATCGTTAAGGCTGTACGTGGAGTTGACCTTCACATCAACAAAGCCGAAATACTAGCAATAGTGGGCGAGTCTGGTTGTGGCAAGTCAGTAACCGCACTAAGCATCCTTAGATTAATATCAATACCTCCAGGACGTTTTGACTCGGGACAAATTAAATTCAATAATCAGAATTTGTTAGATCTTTCAGATCGTGATATGCAAAAAATTCGTGGTAATGATATTAGTATGATTTTTCAAGAACCAATGACATCACTTAATCCAATTTTCACAATAGGTGATCAGATAGCAGAAGCTATTATCCAGCATCGATGCACAACAAAGCTAGAAGCTAGAAAACAAACGCTCGGTCTACTCCAAAAAGTATTAATACCTTCCCCTGAAATAAGAATTGATCAATATCCACACGAATTATCAGGAGGCATGAAACAAAGAATAATGATTGCAATGGCCATTGCATGTCGCCCTGCTTTACTCATAGCTGATGAGCCAACAACAGCCTTGGATGTTACAATTCAAGCTCAAATACTCAGTCTAATTTCGTCTCTAAGAAAAAATTTAGAAATGTCGATTCTACTTATAACCCATAACCTTGGTATTGTAGCCCAGTTTGCTAATCGCGTAGCTGTCATGTATGCAGGAAAGATCGTTGAGGAAGCCCCTATAGATTGTCTATTTGAAAACCCCATGCACCCGTATACCCGTGGTCTTCTTAATTCACTTCCAAAAGACGACAATAATGAATCTAAATTGGAGCCTATTCAAGGTGCAGTCCCCCATCCTTCTTACCTTCCTCAGGGTTGCGCATTTCATCCAAGATGCAAAGAATTTGTCCCTCAGTGTAAACAACAGCCTCCGATTAAAAATATAACTAGAGAAGGTACTCATAAGGTTGCATGCTGGCTTTACGATGGGAAAGAATCGGAAGGTCTATGAAATCATTAATCAGGATTCGATCTATTAAAAAATATTTTCCAGTCAACGATGGCTTTTTATCTCGAATCACTAAAACTGTGAAAGCAGTTGATAATGTATCACTTGATATAGACCATGGAGAAATTCTTGGGTTGGTAGGTGAGTCTGGTTGTGGGAAAACAACGCTTGGACGAATGTCAATTAACCTCATTAAGCCCACCTCAGGTGAGGTTATTTATGATGGAGTCAACATCCTTAAGCTAACAGACCAAAAACTTAAAGCCTTACGACCTAAAATGCAGATAATTTTTCAAGACCCATTTAGCTCTCTTAATCCTCGTTTCACTATAGAGAGAATCATCGGTGAAGCCATGCTGGTTCACGGTATCGCAGGAAAATCAAACCTAAGAGCAAAAGTATCTCAAATTATGGAAAAAGTAGGACTACCCAATTCGTTTATGAATAGATATCCACATGAATTTTCAGGAGGACAAAGGCAACGCATAGGTATAGCAAGAGCTCTTTCTCTCAATCCACGCTATTTGGTCTGTGACGAACCTGTTTCTGCATTAGACGTGTCTATTCAAGCACAAATAATAAACTTATTACAAGAACTGCAGGAGAAAGAAAATATCTCAATATTATTCATTTCACATGATCTAAATATTGTGAGGCATTTATCAAGGAGAACCGCTGTAATGTACTTGGGCCAAATTGTAGAAACTGCTCCAACAAAAACTTTAGACCAAAACGCTGCCCACCCTTACACAAGGGCATTACTTGCAGCTAAACCATCTATCAACCCCAAAGATAAAAACGATAATAATCCTTTGAGCGGCGATGTCCCCTCACCTTTCGACCCACCGGCAGGATGTCATTTTCATCCTCGTTGTCCTGAGGCCACCGACCGATGCAAAATTGAAAAACCTACTACAATCCTTTTAGAAGAACACCATACGGTCAAATGCCACCTACACAATTAAAATATTATTTTTACATATAAATATCATATACTTATAGTATTTTTTCTAGAAAATAGTTTATATATGGCCAGGGGTTGTCTTTAAGTTTTTAGACAAAAAGTCTTCAATGTATGCTTCTGACCCAAGTTTGTTTATAAGCTAAATTTTTGATTTTAAACTAATTAATAACCATAAATGTACCGTTATTAATGAAAAACAATTTTTATTCTTAAGATGTTAGAATTGGGATAATTAATCGAACTCAAATTTCTTGAATTAATGTTGTTAATGGCGGAAAATTCAAAACAGTTTAATCGTACCCCAATCAAGCAAATCAAAAACTTGTACTACCCTTAGAAATTTAGGAGTTTTCCCATGGATTTAGGAACACTAATTGGAATTGTTGTAGGCAACGCGCTTATTCTATCCGCTATGCTCATGGGTGGAACTATGGATATGTTCGTAGATGTTGCTGGCCTAATGATCGTATTTGGTGGAGCCGTTTCGGCCTGTCTGATGGCATTCCCGATGAAAGATGTAATTGCAGCCTTCAAAGCAGCTATGTTCTGTATGACCGCAGATAAGATGGAGCCAAATGCTATGGTTCAAACTATGTGCGATCTATGTACCGTGACCCGTAAAAGTGGACTCGTAGCCTTGAGTAAAATGAAGTTTGAAGAGGATTTTTTAAGAAAAGCTGCAAACTTAATAGCTGATGGTACCAAAGAAGATGTCATAAGGGATGCACTGACCATTGAGATTGATGCTATGAAAGCACGCCATGCAGTTATCCAGGATGTTTTTGCCAAGCTTGCTGCTTATTGCCCGGCCTTCGGAATGATCGGAACCTTGATCGGACTGGTTCAAATGCTCGCAAACCTATCAGACCCAGCAGCGGTTGGCCCTGCTATGGCGGTTGCCCTTTTAACCACCATGTATGGCGCTATGTTTGCAAATATGTTGTGGAATCCTATTGGTGCAAAGCTAGCATCACGAACAATGACCGAGGTTATAAACTTAGAAATCACGTTTGAAGGGGCATGTGCCATTCTGGCAGAAGGTAACCCAATGACGGTCTACGAAAAACTTTCCTCTTTTATTCCTGGAAGAGAAAGGAAACCTCTTGAAAAGAAAAAGAAATAAATTAAGGAATAAACAATTAAAGTTACTTAATATAAAGCGCTGATTTAATAATTCATTAGGAAAACACTCCAAAAAAACCCCCATGGCTGAACCAGACGCAACCCAAGAAAAACTTAAAAAGTATGAAAAAGCTGTAAAAAAACTCAAATCAGCCAACGAGAAAGCAACCAAAGAACTTGCCGAGCAAAAAAAGACTTTTGAATCAGCGTTAGCCGAAAAATCTTCTCTGGTCGAATCCCTAAAAGCAGCATCCGAGGGGGGAAAAGAAGAAGGTGGAGGAGGAGAAGATGCGCTTAATGAAAAAATCGAGGAACAGGAAGAACAGATAAAGGAAAAAGACGAGAGTGTAAAAACACTTGAAGAGAAAATGAAACTTCAAGAGGCTTCTACCAAAGATAAGCTTGAAGCTCAGAAAGTTAAAATTGAGGAGGAATGGAAAAAGAAATTTCAAGAGGCGGCATTAAGTGCCGATCAACCCAAAGAAAAGAAAAGCAGTGGTGAGGGAGAAGTCCCAGGTGATTATATTCCAGGTGGGGTTGAACCTTGGATGGCAACTTTTGCAGACATGGTTACTTTACTTATGGTTTTTTTCGTACTCTTTTATTCAGTTGAAAAAGATAATACTGAGAAGTTTAAATCTGCAATAGATATGATGGTTGAGGAAGATGGACCCGAAGGGCTAGGTGCAATTATGCAGGTTATGGATCAAACCGAAATCATGCAAAACATGAAGGAAATGAAAGAAGCGGCAAAAGCAGCAAAAGAAGATACAACAGTAGAGGAAAAAATAGTTCTTCGAGTCCCAGGGCTTAACTTATTTAAAGATGGCGGCGCAAAACTTTCACCTGAGGCACGACCTGTTCTTGATGAAATTGTCAAAATCATCAAAAGCAAAGGGGATCATAAAATTTTCATTCAAGGACACACCGACGATGTCCCGATACACACTGCAAAATTTGAATCAAATTGGGAACTATCTGCTGTTAGGGCAACAGCTGTACTACGATATTTTTATGACAAAGGAATAGACCCTGAATTATTAACAGCAACCGGCTACGCTGATACTTTTCCAATGGTTCCAAACAACACCAAAGAGGGAAGAGCAAAAAATAGGCGAATTGAATTTGTGCTAGAAAAAATGCCAGAAAAAGATGCTGCGAAAGCTAGAGAAGAAAAAGCCAAAAGAGACCAAGAGAAAAAAAAGGCACCCCCTAAAGCTTAAAAGTTAAGGACTTCTCTAGTTTTTAAGCCGTCTAATTTATGCGAAATTAGGGTGATTTAAGTTAATAGTAGGGTTGAATTTGATTTCAAAAAATAATATGGTAAACAAAAGGTTAGGATAGGAGATTAAATAACTACTGCTCATAGCTACCAGCATTTTCAATTAGAACCAACCAAGAAAAGAAAATCAGTTAAAAAAGGAGGATTGACTTTGTTCTGGAAAAAAAAGAAAGAAGAAAAAAAGATGTTTGAAGTCCCCGAAGGAAATCGAGGGGCATATCGTGTTTATCCAACTGAAGAAGAACCTATTCTTATTAAAATTAAAGGTGGAAAAACCTCAAAGGCAGTTGATATTTGTGCAGGTGGTATTTCCTTCCCAAATGATAATCATGAAACAGGGTCTACCCACGACTGCAAAATAAAACTAAGCAGAGAAGTTGAACCTTTTGCGGCAAAGGTAATTATTCATAAAATTGACGATTCTAATGTTTGTCGTTGTTCAATAATAGAAACTACTGACGAGCAGGATGATATGGTACATCATTATGTTATGGAACGCCAAAAAGAAGACATTTTAAAGAATAAGACCAAGTTTTAATGCTGGGATACATAAAAGGTCTCATTTTTTAGTTTTAACTATTAAATATGATTTGATGGCTCCCTAATTATTCCCTCCTGACATCCTAAAGATTAACTCTTATATGTCCAAACAAGAGGTTGTCCCTACTGACTGGTCTCCATTAGAAATTAAATTGCTAAATACGGTAGATGTTTTTCTTCATAAACCGGCTATCATGAAAAAAGCTGAAGCAAACCTTATATCCCTTAAACACGAAATAATAAAAACAATATCCCAAGCACCTCACCCCTGCCCTCCTGATTCTGATATTACAAAAGGACAGGTTGTACGTGGTGAAAATCACAAAGGTTTTCCATTTATTTCTTTGGATATGCCACAAATGTTTTCTAAAAGCGAAATGTTTACCTATAGAACCCTGTTTTGGTGGGGACATGATTTGATTTTTTCACTCATTCTGAAACAGCAAAACCAGACTAAACTAATTAAAAAGTTGATATATCTAAAAAATTATCCCGAATGGAAAGATGTTCAACTGGCACGCGCTCCGACTCCATGGGAATGGGAGAAAAATAAAAATAATTTTATAACTCTTTCAGAGTCTTCAGAAAAGGAAATAGGAAACACCATTAATTCTATTCAATATGTCAAGCTATGTCGTTTCCATTCGCTGACCACACAAGAGTTCCCGAGATTAAACTGGACAAGTGCAGGTTTAGCTTCATGGAAAACTTTTTCTACCGTTTGTATTGATTAAAAAACACAACCTCATAATCTATATACTCTTTTCATCTTTTATTTTTTTATGGCAAGCCTTACTGCTGAAGAATCTTTAGATTATCTCCATAGTCTAATCCCAAATGGAATAAAGCTAGGATTAAAAAATATTTCTTTTCTCCTTGGTGAGCTAGGCAACCCACAAAAAAAAACTCCATCCATTCATATAGCTGGTACCAACGGCAAAGGATCTACTGCCGCATTTTGTGAGTCTATACTTCGTAATGCTGATTACCGCGTTGGGCTTTACACATCTCCGCATTTGGTTTCTTTTAATGAACGTATTCAAATAAATAGAATTCCCATACCAGAAAGTGAAATGGTTAGCTGCATTATGAGAATAAAAAATGTAGTAGAAAAGTTTAAAATACCCATCACTTTTTTTGAGTTTGGAACCGCAATGGCGTTTCTCTATTTTGCCGACCAAAAAACTGATATCAATGTATTAGAAGTTGGAATGGGAGGCCGCTTGGATGCTACCAGCCTTTGTAAGGGAGATATATCGATCATTACGTCTATAGCCAAAGATCACACTGCCCATCTGGGAAACACACTTGAAGAAATCGCTTTTGAAAAAGCGTCGATTATCAAAGATTATGGTACGGTTTTTGCTGTAAAAGGGAGTGAACAGGTGCATAAGGTAATAAAGAAAATATCAGACCAAAAGTCAGCAAATGTACAGTTTTTAGGGGAAGATTTTAGTATTGTAAAGGTGGCCGAGCCCGATCCCCTATTAATTACGTATAAAGCCTCAAATATTTGCTTGAAGAATCTCGAACTTTCTCTAAAAGGAGGTTTTCAGGCAAGTAATGCTGCCCTAGCTCTGTCTGCATGCTTACACTATTGCTATAAAAACGGAAAGGAGATTCAAGAACAAGCGATCCGAAAAAGTCTTAAGAATACTTTTTGGAATGGCCGAATGGAGGTTGTTTCGTTGAGGCCAACCATTATCCTTGATATTGCACACAATCTAGCCGCTGCCAAGGAAATGGCGAAATCTGTCCAAAAACTGTTTTCTTATAAAAAAGCTATTACCATTTTTGGGATCATGAAAGACAAGCCATCTGATGAAATTTTAAAAGAACTCATTAGTTTTTCTGACCATTTTATTTTAGTGCGCCCAAATCAAGAGCGGAGTGAAAAGCCGGCTCGACTCAAGAAAATTTTAAGAGGACATAACACATCCTGCGAGATTATAGAAAACATCCCGCAGGCAATTAGAAAAGCAAAAAAAACTGCTCTAACGGAAGATATGATTTGCATTACTGGCTCAATATTCACCGTAGGAGAAGCAAAGCAATATTTAGAAAATGAATTTGATTTTAAAACTAATTATTCTCCTTCAACTGATCTTCACTTTAACAGGTGAAGTTTATGCACAAGAAATCTCCCACCCTCGCCCTAAAAGTTCTACATCCCAAAATAACGAGCATATTCAAATTTCTGCGGACCACGTCATGCAAAGAACTAAAAAAGGGAGCACGCTTGCCTGGGGTCGTGTCAAGGTAGAGCATAAAAACCAAACTCTCTGGGCAGACAAAGTGATGGTCAATAATAAAACAGGAATTGGCAAGGCAAAAGGACACGTCATTCTTAAAAGTGAAGATGGAAGCAGAACAAAGGCAAAAGAGATGCTCTTTGATTTAAAATCAAAGCAAGGGAAGTTATACGAAAGTAAAACTATTTTATCCAACCAAGTCCGCTTAACTTCCAAAAAAATAGCAAATTTATCTGATAATCATCTGATCTTAGATAATGCCACTCTAACAACATGTAAAGGAGTTATTCCAGCTTGGAAAATTGAGGCTAAATCTTTAGATATTAAAGCAAAAGATAGGGCTTTATTTCGTAAGGCGGTTTTAAAAATAAAAAATTTTCCAATTCTCTATCTGCCTGTTGGATACCTTCCAATGGACACGAAAAGAAAAAGTGGGTTTTTATTGCCAACTTTTGGCTGGAGTAAGATTGATGGTATCTTATTTAATCAAAAATATTTTTGGGCTATTAATCGGTGGTCAGATGCAACTTTAGGCACAAAGAGAGTCTTAGGTGGCTGGGAGCATGGAATTGAATATCGTTACGTTAAAACAAATACAACTCATGGGAAACTTGGTGGCAATCTCTACAAAGATAATCTAACGGGAGACACTCTATGGAAAGCTAAGGCCAAACATACACAGGATCTACCGAATGATTTTAAATTCAAAGGATCCCTTGATCTTGAAAGCCAACAAAGTCTTAACCGAGTAATTAGTAATAATACCCTCGAACGAACACGCCGTAATACCGACTCTTTTGCCTCAATCAATAAATCATGGGAAAATAGCTCTCTCGATATTCTAACCAGGTTTAAAGAAAGCACTAGCTACCTGCAAGATGATATTCTAGGCGAACTTCCTAAAATTACTTATAAACTGCAACAAACACAAATTGGAGACACCCCGTTTTATTTTAACCTTGACACAAGTTCAGCCTGGTTTGTCTCTGATTTAAAATCGCAAAAAGATGATGATTTTATGTTTAAAACTTCTCGCTTAGATATTCATCCACAGTTGACTGTTCCACTGGCATTGACATCATGGCTATCTACAACCTCAACTTTTGGTGCAAGGGAAACATATTATGGTAGAGGACTTACAACATCAAATGCTGAATATAAAAAGCTTCCCGGATTTACCCGTGAATCTCTTGATTTTCGTTCTGTCATACAAGGGCCAAAATTCAATAAAGTATATCACCTAGATAACTCCTCGGATAAAATAAAGCACCTTTTAGAACCAAGAATAACCTTTAACTATGTTCCAGATATGGACGAAAAGGATAGATTAAAAATAAGAACATTCGATAGTATAGACACAATTGGCGCTCCTAAAAATACTATAACTTACGAGTTTGGACAACGACTCTTAAAAAAGGTAATAACAGGGGAAAATCAATTTGAGACAAAGCAGATTTTACGCTTTAATATTTCTCAAACGTATGACATTCGCGAAGCTACCATACAAAAACAATCAGGTGATGACCGATTACCTTTTTCTGATCTTTATTTCGACTTTGATAGCCGTCCTTTTGAATCGATTATTTTTAATACAGACACATCTTATAATTTTAAAAACGATTTAATTAACTCATTTAACTTTGAAGCAGGTATTAAACCAGTTGATAATTTTTGGATTATTATGGAAAGACGATGGATGAGGAACGGACCCAGTTATATACTTGGCACACTTGACCTAGCTTTTAAACCAGGCTGGAGAGTTCAATACAGTGCACGATATGACGAGCTAGCTTCTACTTTTCGTGAAAATCAATTTAGCTTGCTGTACGATAACCCGTGTAAATGTTGGGGATTCTCATTTGATATTATAGATCGTCATTTTGATGCCACAACTAACGATAGAAAAGATCAAACGCAATTTTTATGGACTATTAAATTTCGTGGACTGGGCGACCTTGGTACCCGCGGTAAAGGCAAATTTCTTCATAGAGACTTTGAAGACACTTCCTTCCCAAACAGCAATAACTAAAATATAATTATCAAAAAATCTAAATTTTTAAATACCATCAATGAAATTTTCTAAAAAAATTGCAAAAATTTCTCTTCAAACAGGTGCAATTCGCCTTGCCCCAGAAACCCCTTTTTTATGGGCATCGGGATACCGAATGCCCATATACAATGACAACAGATTACTATTAGGAAATTCGAAACATCGTCAACTAATTACTGAAGGATTTAAAGACATTATCAAGTCAAAAAAAATTGAAGTTGATGTTATCGCCGGAACAGCTACAGCTGGAATTCCTCACGCCACTAGTCTAGCAAATATATTAGAAATACCTTTAATCTATGTGCGACCAAATCAGAAAGAACATGGAATGAAAAACGAAATAGAAGGTATATTATTAGAAAATCAGAAAGTGCTAGTAATAGAAGATCTTATATCAACTGGCGGAAGCGCTCTCAAAGCTGTCACCGCAATCAGAAAAGCTGGAGGAATAGTTAATCACTGCCTCAGTATATTTAGTTATGGTTTCTCGGAAGCTATTGGAGAATTCAAAAATGCACGTTGCCAGTTACATACTCTTTTAACTTTTAAAGAGCTAATGTTATTGGCAAAAGAAGATGAAAGTGTAACCACCGAACAGTTATCCTTATTAAAGTCCTGGGAAATAGATCCATTTAACTGGGGCAACAAAAACGGATTCACTAGCAAAGAAAGCTAAGTCCTTCTTTAACTTCTAATTCCTACTTAATGTATCTTGTTATACTGAAAAATGATTGTTTTAATATTATATTGACAGTATTAATATATAATACTAGTATTACCAGTCCTAAATTCACTTATATTTAAAATTTATGTAGAATTGGATAATGCTTTACTTGCAAAACTAAAATCATAATAATTAATTACTTTAAAAATAATTGATTAAACACAGAAATAATATTTCGCATTAAGATTCAGGAGACAATATTAGGATGCCTAAATTAGAAGTAGGACCAATCAGCTTAATTCCACCCTCAGCCGCGACTCAAGGTATTTTTCAACCTGAGAAGGGTTCGGGGATGCAATTAGTTGAAGGTGAACATGTACCAGAAGAACAGGCAATCGAGCATTGGGCTATACAAATGCTTACTCGAAGGAATCCAACTCTTTTCCCTGGGCCATTGATCGTTTGGGGATGGAATAAATCAGCAGAACATAAGGCTACCCTAAGCCTTGAACTAGTAAAAGAAATTCCAGGATGTAATATAATTCCTATGCCTGATTACCGCCCTATTTATCCCAAAATTGATCCCGAGGCAGTTATAAACCCATGCCATCCTAATCTTACAATTGATTATAATAAAATCGAAGTCTGTGCATTAATTGGGATACATTGCCATTTTGCAAATATTACACTAAAAATGATCCGAGCTAATACAAATTGCTATACGACAGCACTTTGTCAATATGATGGACATGAAGACGCTCTTCTTGCAATTCGCGACTTAGACGCCCCAAAAATAGAAAAACTTATTGCTGCAGTCAAAAAAGTAAAAAAAGACGGTAATATAACTCCGTGGGCATTTACGTCGGAAGGAAAGGAAGAGTTAGAAAGAATAGCTGAGTTTAAGAAAAAGAATGCTGCCCCAACTAAAGAAGATGCCGCTTTGTTTATGGCTGATTTAGAATCAGGCTTAGATGAAAACGCTGAATAACAATTTATAAAACAATCAAAGCCATCACCTCTTAGGGTTGTGGTTTGTTTTATCAATCTAAAGCTAGCTAAGTGAATACTTTGCATATTTTTCAAACCACGTACTCGTGTGTTTGTTCATAGAGGGTATCTCTCTCCATAGGCATACGCCCAGCTTCAATAATCATGTCCGCAATTACATTTTTATGAAAAATTTGTCCTGTAGCACCTCCCGCAGCATGAATGATCTTTTCTTCAACCACAGTCCCATCCATATCATTAGTTCCAAAAGAAAGAGATATTTGAGCAATTTGAGGTGTAATCATTATCCAAAAAGCTTTTACATGCGGGAAGTTATCAAGCATAAGGCGAGAAACTGCCAAGGCTCTTAGATCAAGTTGGCCCGAAGTTCCTTTCAGGAAGTGTAAGTTTGTGTTTTCTGGATGGAATGCTAATGGAATAAAAGTTAAAAAACCATTCGTCTTATCTTGTAGCTCACGCAACCTAATCAAGTGATCTGTTCTCTCTTCTGCATTTTCTACGTGGCCATACAGCATGGTAGCATTACTTTTCATACCAACAGAATGAACTGTCTCATGTACATCAAGCCAGTCCTGAGCATTAGTTTTCTCAGAACAAATTTTCTTGCGCACCCTTTTTGCAAAAATTTCTGCACCACCTCCTGGAATAGAACCTAACCCGGCATCACGTAATTCAACTAAAGTATGCTCGAGAGACATATTAGCAATATCGGCTAGATACTCTAGCTCTACAGCTGTAAAGGCTTGAATATGCACATCAGGAAATCTTTGTTTAAGACCCAAAATCATATCTAAGTAATATTGAAAGGGAAGCTTGGGATGCAATCCACCTACTATATGAAATTCACTAACTCTTCCACTTTTATACTTCTCTGCATCTAAAAATATTTCGTCAAGTGATTTTGTATAGGCCGTTGGATTATCTTCTTTCACTCCAAAGGCACAAAACTGACAACTATTTATACAAATATTAGTATGGTTTATATGTCGATTATGAATAAAGTATGTATCATTTGCGTGCATTCGTTCTCTAACAATATTCGCTAAGTATCCGACCCCTAAAAGATCAATCGAATTCCACAAGGTAACTCCATCATCAAATGAAAGACGCTCTTCAGAAAGGATCTTTTCTTTAATATTTTTTAGATTATTATCTTCAAAATTAAAAAGCATATTAATTCCTGAATAGTTCGAATTAGATATATATTACCACACCAAATCAAACACATAAAAAAAAGAACTACAGCTAAATAAACTTAAAAATAAATAAAAGTTATATCTTAGGCATAGCTTTAATACCAGGTACAATCCACAATAACAAATGACATCAATAAAACACTTATAATTCCATTGATATTAAAAAAGGCTACATTCACAAGCGATAAGTCATCCTCCTTAACTAAAGAATGTTCATAAAATAAAAGACCTGCCGTAAGGGTCACACCAAAAAAATAAATCCACCCTAAAGCTGGAATAAAAAGCAATAAAACAAGAAAAAGTATCATAATAAAGTGCGAAGCAAAGGCAATTTTCAAAGCACTTCTGATACCAAACTTCTGTGGAATCGAATGAAGCTTATTGACCTTATCGGAATCAACATCCATGCAAGAATATATAATATCGAACCCAGCTAACCAGAAGACAACCGCCGCGCCCAGCACAAGAGGTTCTATTGAAATTACCTCCCTAATAGCAACCCATGCTCCAACCGGTGCTATTGCTATGGCAACCCCTAGCCATAAATGCGACAGAGAAGTAAATCGTTTAGCAAATGAATACCCAAACACTATTCCCAAGGCAACTGGAGAGAGAGCAAATGCCAGAGAATTTAGCATGTAAGCTGAGAACAAAAAAATAAATGAGAATATTACTAGAAAAACCCAATACTGTTTAGCTGTCGATTTGCCGGCAGGTAACGCCCTATCCTTGGTACGCGGATTTAATCTGTCGATTTGTGTGTCAGCAACTCGATTATATGCCATTGCTCCATTTCTAGCGCTAAACATGGCTATTAGAATCCATACCAATTTATCTAAATCAGGCATACCTTCGGCAGCTAGGAACGCACTCATCACGGCAAAAGGCAGTGCAAACACTGTATGTGCAATCTTAATATCAGTAAAAATTATTTTAATATTTTTTAAAAAAAACAACCCGTCTCCTTATAAGTTCACAAAAAAATAAAAAAATCACACAAGCAAAACAATTTCTTAACTATTACTAATTTGAATATATTAATTTTTGCTTTAAAATACTAGAAAACGACGACACGTCCGAAAAATATGAAAAACTATAAACGACTTCTTCTCCTACTTCTGCCATATAAAAAAAAATTAATTATTGGAACTGTCTTTTTGATAGCGGCATCAGCAACAAACTTAGCAGTCCCTCTTTATATTCGCAATCTCGTCGACATCGTAATGGTCGAAAAAAACCTTGAACATTTAAATAACATCGCCCTAGCGATAAGTCTTTTATTCCTAGTTCAATTAATTTGCCAGACAATACATAACTACCTATTTGATGTCACTGAAAAACGAGTAATATCAGACTTTCGAATTAAATTGTTCAACCACCTTCATAAAATGTCAGTTAGTTATTTCGTCAAACGCCGGACTGGCGATGTTATGTCTCGCATGACCAATGACGTAACAACAATTGAAAATATTGTGACAGATCTACCTGCCACTATGATCCAACAGTCGATAAGGCTATTAGGTGGAATAATAATTATCATTTATATGAATTGGAAATTAACATTCATGATTCTTATCTTAGCCCCTGCCCTAGCACTTTTTGCCAGAGTTTTCGGACGCAAACTAAAAAAACTCTCCACAGAAATCCAAGATAAACTTGCTGTTTCAACAACAATATTGGAGGAAAACATATCTTGCTATCAAGTAGTAAAATCCTTTGTACGCGATCAACTAGAATCAAGACGATTTTCAAAGGCGATAGAGGACAGCTTCATTTCAGCCCGCAAACGTGTAATCATCTCAGCTTTTTTCGGCCCTTCAATAGGCTTCATCGCATTCAGCACATCTCTTGTCCTACTATGGTACGGCGGGCGTGAGGTAATAACAGGCCATATAAGCCCAGGGGAATTAATTGCCTTCATACTTTATGCAACAATTATTGCCGGTCCAATGGGTAGTTTTGCGAGAATGTATACACGACTTCAGGAAGGTCTTGGCGCAAGTAAACGCTTATTCGAGTTGCTCGATACTGAAAGCGAAGTTCGAAGCCTACCAAACGCTCAAATTATGCCAAAAATTTCTGGAGGAATAGAGTTTGACAACACATGCTTTCACTACCAAAAAAACCGGGAGGTTATAAAGCATATTTCGTTTATCGTAAAAGCTGGTCAAACAGTCGCATTAGTGGGGCCAAGTGGAGCTGGGAAAACAACATTAATAAGGCTTCTGCATAGGTTTTATGACCCCACTCAAGGAGAAATAAGAGTCGACGGGATCCCTTTAAAAAATGTTGTGCTCTCCAGCTACTGGAAGCAAATCGGAATTGTCCCTCAAGAAACCATTCTTTTTGGCGATTCTATTAAAATGAATATTAAATACGCCAAAGAAGGTGCAACCGATGAGGAAATAGTTCTAGCAGCCAAAGCTGCTAATGCGCATTCTTTTATTATGGAATGCCCTGATCAATATAAAACTATTGTTGGAGAAAAAGGTATTCGTCTATCAGCGGGACAACGTCAACGCATAGCTATTGCTAGAGCTATCTTAAAAAATCCTAGCATTCTAATACTCGATGAAGCCACCTCAGCTCTTGATAATGAGTCTGAAGTTTTAATTCAAGAAGCTTTGGAGCGTTTGATGCAAAATAGAACTTCAATTGTAATAGCTCATCGATTATCCACAATACATAATGCTGAAAAAATCCTTGTCATGGACGATGGGGCAATTGTTGAGTTTGGTTCGCATTCTGAATTAATGAAACAAAAAGGGTTGTATCATAGGCTTTACACCCTTAAAAATCTCGAGTTAGGGGCAAAAAAAAATAATACAATTGAAGCTTTTACTTAAAAAAGCCAAAATAGCTGGTTGATTTATAAAGAATAAAAAAAAAAACCGAATAAACAAAAATAAATCTTGCTAAATCAATTAAAAGTTATATTATGATCTCGGTAAATTATTGAGAATGTTGTTTTTCAGGGTAAGAACCTTTATTTGAATTGTTCAGTTTTTTGGTTTCTGAAAAATTCAAATAAGGGTTTTCATTCCTAACGAAAATTTTCCCAATACAAAATAATAAGTACTACAATAAAAACAAAATCAGAGCTTTCGCTCTATTTTGTTATGCTCTTTGAAAATTGAATAGGCGCTTTAATATAAGTTTGTGGGTCCTAGTAAA
>CAZOYP010000010.1:0-37835 GCA_964584125.1 uncultured Nitrospinaceae bacterium
CAGAGTCACCTTCGCAGATGAAAAGTTCCGCTTTATTTTTGTCTGTTGTTGCACAGTCTGAAAGTTTTCCAGGGAGATTGAGTCGGTGAGAAATATTTGTTTTTCGCTGAACAGCTTCTTTGGCTTGACGGCTAGCTATCCTGGCTTGAGCTGAAAGAATGACTCGATTAGCAACTAGGTCTCCCATCGTCTGATTCTCAAGTAGGTAATGTTCTAGTGAGTGTTTAACAACTGATTCCACTTGAGATGTAATGTCTGAATTTAATCGACCTTTTGTTTGTCCCTGAAACTCAACATCTCCTTGAAGGTAAACATTTATAATAGCTATGAGACCTTCTCGAACATCGTCGCCTGTTATATTATTGATATCTTTAGGTAATAATTTTCGTCGATCAATATAGGATCGGAGTGCTTTTGTTGTTCCATTTCGAAAGCCGGTTTCATGACTGCCTCCATCTACTGTTTTGATAGCATTGGCATAAGAGTGGACAATCGTTTCAGTTCCTGATGTCCATTGAAAAGCGATTTCCAGTCGCATTTTTTTATCTTCTTTTTCTATATAAAATGGCGTATCTGAAAGGGTATGGCGTTTACCAATAATCTTTTCAATGTAATCTTGAATACCATTTGGATATTTGAATTCTTTTTTGTCAATAATACTGCTAACTATTATTTTTAATCCTTTATTTAAAAAAGCTTTTGATTCAGCTTGTTCTAAAATTAAATGTATATTGAAGTCTGTTTTATGGAATATTTTTGGATCCGGCTTAAAGAAAATAGAGGTCCCATAAGATCTTACAGCCCTCCCTTTTTTAAGCTTTGAAAGTGGTTTACCCTGAGAATAGGATTGAGTCCATTCAAATCCATCACGCTTTGAGGTTGCGATTAAGTTTTTACTCAAAGCACATACAACTGCCATACCAACCCCGTGAAGTCCACCTGAAACTTTATAATTACTCTCGCTGAATTTCCCACCCGAATGTAGAGTAGTAAAAAGAATTTCCATTGCACTTTTTTTGGTTTTAGCAAATGTATCAACTGGAATACCGCGGCCATTATCCTTAATGGTTATGCCGCCATCCTTTTCCAATGCGACTTCAATTACGTCACAGTATCCATTTAAGGCTTCGTCTACGCAATTATCTAAAATTTCCCACACTAAATGATGAAGCCCTGCAGAGGACGTTGATCCAATATACATTCCGGGGCGGCGGCGGACAGGCTCAAGTCCTTCTAGTATCTGAAGATCTTTAGCACTATATGTTCCCATTGTGGCCTCGTGTTATTTGACTGCAGTAATTTTTTTTCGTTTTGATAAAATGACTCCCTGACCTCCGCGGTTAGTGATACGGATGTCACGGAGATTAATGTTTTTTGTTTTCCCGTCATCAAAAGTGATCGTTGGATGACCATTTTTGTTAGTAACTTTGAAGCCGGCTAATGAGCTGTTTATTAGTTTTATAAGACGCGAGCCCATGCCTGCTCCTGTAAGTAATGAAACTTGTTCGACGGGAATGACTATACCCTTCCCATTGACTGATGCCATAAATAAGTGGTCTCCGGTTATAAGAGAAAATCCTATTATTTTGTCGTCACCTTTTAACGTCATTAACTTTCTTCCGGATCGAGTTGTTTCCGTAAGATTGGATAATGGAAAGCGAAAGCCATAGCCAGAACTTCCTATTATAATGCCTTCTAGGCCGCCTTTGTTTTCATCAGCAAAGCTGAGTCGAGTTTGGCGACTAGCCTTAGAATCCCCAGTGGAAGGAATTTGGCTAGCAGCAAGTTCAGCAGGATCAAGAGAGAGTATTGATATTACTTTTTCACCATCAGCAAATTTAAATAAATTTTGAACAGGGTCGCCAAACCCGGTCCGAGTATAGGGTAGGTTGTATAGTTTGATGACGTAGACCATTCCTCGCGAGGTGAAAAAAGCAACAAACTCACGAGAATTTGCTTTTACTGTTGCGAGTAGAGAGTCATTTTCTTTATATTTAAGACTGCTGGGTTCTACAATAGTTTTAAATTTACGTAACCATCCATTTTTACTTAGAATAAAATAAGCATCTTCGTGCTCAATAAAATCTTCTTCATTGTATTCGACAAGTTCTATAGTTTTTATCTTTGTGCGTCTTTTGTCTCCAAACTTTTCATCAATTTCAAGCAGTTCCTTTTGTACTATATTCCACACTTTTTTGTCAGAATTTAAAACTGCTTGGATCTGTTTTTTTTCTTTTGATTTTTCCTTCTGCTCTGAGATTATTTTCTCTACTTCCATTGAGACAAGTCGATATAACGGTATTTCTAGGACTGCCGATACTTGCTCGTCATCTAATTTATACCCTTTTTTTAGCTTGTCGTGCGCTTCTTGTTTGGACTTGGAACTACGAATTATTCTAAGGGCTTTGTCCAGTTGACTAAAAATTGTGACAAATCCATCTAGGATATGTAGTCGTTTGATTAAAATGGCAAGCTCGTATTTTAGCCGACGAGTTACCACTTCCTTTCGAAAGTTAAGAAAGTTTCTACATATTTCTTTTAGAGATAAACGTGCAGGCTCGCCAGTTGGTTTGAGGCAATTAAAGTTTAGTTGAAAATTGTTTTCTAGTTCAGTGTGTCTAAGGAGATAGGTCATAATTTTTTCAGTATTAGTCCCAGACTTTAATTCAAGAACAATACGCATATTCTCATCACTTTCATCCCTTACATCTATAAGCGGTGGAAGTTTTTTAGTAATTATTATTTCAGCTATCTTTTCAATCAAACGGGCTTTATTTACGCCGTAAGGTATAGAAAAAATGATCACTTGTTGTTTGCCACGAGGTAGTTTTTCGGTTTTCCATTCACCGCGTATCTTTACCGCCCCTAATCCCTGCTCGTATGCATTTTTAATTTCTGCTTTAGAGTTAAGAATTATTCCACCACCTGAAAAGTCAGGTCCTTTTATGTGTTTCATTAATTGGGTGACTGAAATATCAGGATCTTTAACCATGGAAACTAAGGCTGCCATGACTTCAGTTAGATTATGACTGGGGAATGAACAAGCCATTCCCACAGCTATTCCGGAAGAGCCATTGACTAGTAAATTAGGTATACGAGAAGGGAGAACAACAGGCTCTTTTAATGTGTTGTCGTAGTTAGATTGAAACTCTACAGTATCTTTTTTAAGATCGTTGAGGATATATGATGTGATCGGTGTCAACTTACCTTCGGTGTAGCGGTAGGCTGCAGGAGCATCACCATCTATTGACCCGAAGTTTCCTTTCCCATCTACCAGAGGGTAGCGCATAGAAAAGTCTTGAGCCATTCTTACCATAGATTCATAGGTCGATGCATCACCATGTGGATGGTATTTACCAAGAACCTCACCGATTATCTTTGCAGATTTTACAGGTTTTGCAGTGGCATTTAGCCCTATGCTCTCCATCGCGTAAAGAATACGCCTATGAATCGGTTTGAGGCCATCCCTTACATCTGGAAGAGAACGAGAAACAATGGTTGAAAGAGCATAGGTTAAAAATCTACTTTCAAGCTCTAACTGCAGATCAGACTCTTTCTCATTATTCATAGTGCATTAATTTATTTCTTTAAACGGAGACGTGAAAGTTTATATGCTTTTCCCAAAGTGGTGTGTTTTGCCAGAAGAGTTTGCTAAATATTTTAGGCTCCCTAGAAGATTAATTTTAATGGAGTATGCTAATTTCTCAAACTAGTGCTTATTTTAGAAAAATATCAATATCTAGTATAGTTTTACTTGTCTTATACAATATGTAGAATTTTAAGGCAAGAAAAATCAATAAGTAACACACTGGCTCGTAACGAGAATTTGGGTAAAATGTTAACGTTCCTTCGAAAAATGATTTAAAACTTTTTAGCTGTAAACTTATCTAAAAAATACCTCTTAACTTGCAAATGGGTATTTTAATTTTATATATATTTAGTGTGTTATTGTAGTTATCTTTTTCGTTCTATTAGAAGTGTTTTAGTTATAAGTTAATAAAGGAGTTCCTTTAATATGTCAGATCAAGACCTGCAGGTCAGTATTATTGCTGAATTAAAAACCGTAATGGATCCAGACTTACATAAGGATATTGTAAGCTTGGGTTTTGTGAAAAATATGGATGTCAAGGATGGTAATGTTAAATTTCAAGTCGAACTAACCACCCCAGCCTGCCCTGTCAAGGAGCAGCTAAAAACAGAATGCGAAACCAAGGTTAGTGCTGTGAAAGGGGTAAATAGTGTTGACGTTGAAATGACAGCATTGGTCCGAGCGGCAGAGCATAGCCAGCCAATTTTGACTAATGTTAAAAATATTATTGCGGTTGCCAGTGGCAAAGGAGGTGTTGGTAAGTCAACTGTTAGTGCTAACTTAGCTCTGGCGTTACAGATGAGCGGGGCAAAGGTAGGGTTAATGGATGCTGATATTTATGGACCAAGCATTCCTCAGATGTTGGGAATTCCTATTTCACCTCCGAAAGGTGGTCCTGACAATAAATTTTTTCCTCACGAACAATATGGACTTAAAGTGGTATCAGCTGCTTTTCTTTCCAAAGAAGGTCAGCCTCTTATGCTAAGAGGGCCTATGCTCGGAGGAATAATCCAACAGTTTCTGCAAAATGTTGAGTGGGGTGATCTTGATTACCTTGTAATAGATCTCCCTCCCGGAACAGGAGATGTTCAGCTAACACTTACTCAGAGAGCGCCTATTTCTGGTGCTGTGGTTGTGACAACACCACAGGAAGTTAGTTTGATTGATGCAGAAAAGGGTGTGCGTATGTTCGAAAGTGTGAAAGTGCCTCTCTTGGGGATTGTAGAAAATATGAGTTATTTTGTTTGTGATGGTTGCGACAAAAAACATCATATTTTTAAGTCTGGTGGTGGCAATGCTCTTGCTGAAAAATTTAAGATACCTTTTTTAACTGATATTCCTTTGGTTGGTGGAGTGGTGGAAGGCGGGGATAAAGGGGTTCCAATTATAATGGCAGACCCCTCTTCTCCAGCTACAACAGCTTACACTAAGTTGGCGGGGCAGGTTGCAGCACAACTTAGTATAATTCATGCTGATAAGGATAAACCGGCATCTTCTTTTGAACTTGCTTGGGAAGGTTGAAAAAAATGTCTGAAGACAAATCTTCCGGAAGCGCTGGCCCCGCACCAAAAAATATAAAGCAAATTGATCCGACTAAGCTTGGAATAACGTGGACTGATGGGCATGAGTCTGTTTATGCTGTTAGGTATCTTCGTGAAAGTTGTCCTTGCGCTCACTGTATCGATGAATGGACAGGCGTAAAAAGGCTTGACCCCAGTTCTATACCTGACAATATACGACCTACTAAACTGCATTCTGTAGGACTTTACGCAATACAGTTTTCTTGGACCGATGGGCATGATACGGGTCTTTACTCGCATGATTTAATGAGGAAATTGTGTCAATGTGTGGAATGTCGATAGTATAAGGTTTTTTTAATTTTTGCCTTGTCAATTGTATCTATATATTGCATGCTTCAGTAAAGGGGAGATAAAATTGGATAAGCCGCTAGTCAACTTTTCATTCAAAGAAGAGTTTTGTAGTCATGAGAATGCAGTAACTCTTGATTATGATATTGGCATTGAGCACTGTCCTTTTTGCGGTGCTTTGGGGCATTACAATGTTGATGTCGATAAAATCGAATGGATCTTACCTGAATACCTTCAAAAGCTAGAACTCAACTAAAAATCAGATTCTTTTTCTTTGTAAGATCAACTCATATGGTAATCAATAAGTCGTATGTGAACTGTTGCAGTGCTAACAGATAACTTTAGCCCTCCTCATTTTTTTGGTATTCCAGAATTTTTAAGTTCTTGCGGGTTAGCCAGCTACATACCTACCTTCTCTCTGACCTCATCCATTAATTTTGCGTCAATAACAGTAATTCCTTTTTCTTTGGCGAAGCCGAGCACAGTTTTCTTTGCCATATTGCGCACGAAAAATGGGACTTTTTGAATGCGTTGCTTGGCCTCTTCTGTCCACTCAATATCTTCCTCAGTAGGAGCGCCCTTTTTCAATTCATCTTTTCCTTCAGCTAGTGCTCCTGCCATAACACCCATTGGGGCTTCTGTTGCTTCGGCTGCCGTTCCTCCCATTTGCACACCAAGCTTACTAACAAATTCAGTTTCGAATTTATTAGTTAGCATGGCTATTGAATGGCCACATTTTTTGCATTTAAATTTCATTGCTAGATTCTTTTTTTCCTCGGGCATGATCCCATCTACTTGTGTTTCCATTTTTTCGTCGCAGGGAATACAAAGAAATTTCATCACTCCTCCTAATGAGTGTTTTATTTAAAGAATAACTGCCTATTTAAAATTTTATTTATCACTAGATAAAATATTTTGGATTATTTGATTGATTTTAAAACCTTTTCAACTACTAAGTTTATAGCTTTGCCAGTCACAGAATCTTTATTATCTATGTAGTATAGCGATCCTGAATCAGTTTTGTGTCCTATTCTTGTGTCAAAAGGTATTTTTCCTAAATAAGGGATATTTTTTTGCTTTGCTAAAGTTTCCACATTCTCTCCTTCGAATAATGGACCTTCTTTTTCACAATGCGGACACGTATACCCGGCCATATTTTCTATAAGGCCAATGATGGGGACTTTCATTTTATTATTCTTAGCGATAGATTTGGATACAATGTGCTGGGAAAGTAATGAGGGAATTGTTATTTCAACTACTCCCGCAAGTTCTGGGATGAGACTTCGAATATTGTCAATTCGATCAGATCCTGGTGGCATGTCAATTAGCAAAAAATCTAGATCTCCCCAATCTGTATCAGCTACTAATTCTCGGAGAGCAGTGGATTCCATTGTACTTACCCAAACAGCTGTGGCATCTGCTTCTTCTGTCCACATAACTGGAGAGTCTGGGTTTGACAATAACATATCCATGGACATTAACTTAATTCCATGTATGCCAGCTCCAGGTTGAACTCCTCTATCATCAATCGTAAGTTTTTGACTGTTTTTCACTCCTAGTAAATGACAAATACTTGGTCCGTTTAAATCGGCGTCAAGAATACCTACTGAATGGCCTCTGTCTACTAAACAAGCTGCTACATTTGCGGTGAGAGAGCTTTTACCCACGCCACCTTTGCCACTCATCAGCGCTATTTTGTACTTGATCCGGTCAAGGCGGGATCGCAGTTTTTCTCCTAAAGCCTCAACCTGCTCAATGATATTCGACCCACCATCTCCAGCAAGGTCTTCATAGGTCTTCATTTAGTTCAAGTCCTCTTTAGATTTAATTGATAGGAATATATGGCTACATTGTATATAAAAAACAAAATATATAAAAACTAAATATTTTAAAAAGGTTGGGTTTTATTTTTATTTATCATTGACTAGTGGCAAGGAGATATCTTAGATTAAGGGATTTAGGTTCCTTGTTTTAAATTACTAGGTGCTGAATCCGATGTCCCTTATAGAAGAAGATCAACAACTTGTAGACGAAGAAGAACGACTCTACCACGAGACCATCGAAATTTTGGCAGGGCAACTGCCTGGTGTTCGCTCAAAGAAAATTTTTTCCAATCTTGCCGCGCGTGAATTGACAAGCCAGGTTGTGAATGAATGGAACTTTGAAGAACGCCAACCACTTGTTTCTGATGAGGCAGTTGCACATAAGGTTTCGGATATCCGTAAAGAGTCTGACAGCGTTATTGAAGAGTTGCTTGAAGAGCCATACTTTGGTCGTGTGGTTACGGCAGAGGAAGATGGAGGTGAAGTCTCATTTAAAATTGGGAAGAAAAGCAATATTGAAGCCGGGATTGTTGACTGGAGGAATGGACCTATTTCCGGCTTGTTTTTTAACTATAAAGAAGGTGAAGAGTTCTTTGAAACCATAAATGAGCGAGAACGTTGCGGTCGGATTAAAATTCGAAGAACCTACAAAACTGATAAGGGAGTTCTGATACAAATAAGCACACCAAAGGGAGTATTTCGTCGACTAGAGAGTGGTTGGGTAAAACTGGAGACAGAACAGGAGATTGCTGCTCACCGATCTCGAGGCTTACAATCTAACGAAAAAAGATTGCCGAATATTCTTTCGTTAATTACCAACGAACAGTTTGAAATGATTACTACTGATCCTAAGATACCTGTAGTTATTCAGGGATCAGCGGGATCGGGTAAAACAACAGTTGCGTTGCACCGGTTAGGTTGGTTACTTCATGAGGGCAATTCCCATGCGAGAGCAGAAAACACACTTGTGATTGTGATGAATAAGTCACTTCAGATATATGTATCTTCCACAATTCCATCAATGGGTATTAAGGGAGTTGAGGCGGTTACTTTTAACAGTTGGGCCTTATCTATTATTCGCCATGCTGTCAAAGATAAAGTTTTTTTCAAATATAGGGAGCTACCCGAATTTGTAGAAAAAATCAAATTTTCGAACGGTATTCTTGTAGCTTTATTGCACTTTGTGAATAAAAAAGTTTTGGGTGTAGATGCTGTCATATCAAAAGAGTTTTCAAAAAAAGAAAAATTACTAGAGATTTGGAAAGGGAGTCATGCAAAAGCTCTTCATCCCAGACTGAAAGATTTTAAACATGATGTGAGCGAATCGGATTTGCCAATTAAGGAGAAACAGCTTGCTCTCAACTATGTGCAAAATCTTTTAACCAATCAAGAAGATTATATAGGAGATTTTTATGATTTATTGTCAGATGGAAAACTATTGAGTTCTTTTTTGCCAATGGAAAATAAGTTGGAGGATCATCTGTCATTTCTCAGTCGAATGGTACTTAAAGATAGGGAAAAAAAGCAGCTAGATTACTATGACATGTCCCTCATTTTGAAGTTAATCCAACTTAAGCATGGTGGATTACCGAATAAACATGGCGGGGTTAGTGAACTAGATCATTTAGTTATTGACGAGGCTCAGGACTTCGGACCAGTTGAGTTTTCAATAATGATGGATGCAGTTCGAGATAAGCGAGACTTAACTATTGTCGGCGATGTATCACAGAAAATTTTATTTTCTAGGAAGTTTATCGGGTGGGACAATATTTTGGATAGTTTAGAAATAAAAAAAGATACGCTTATCAAGCTTGAAGTATCGTTTCGGTGTACAGTTCCCATTATGAACTTAGCTCGTAAAGTAGAAGGTCGTAAAGATCCTGTATCCTTTGGTAGGCCAGGGAGTCCTGTAGCTTGGCACAGGGCAGCTGATCAGAATGACTTTTTAGAAACACTAGCTGATTGGGTAAATCGTCTTGTGGAAAAAGATCCGTACAAGCTGATCGCACTTATATGCAGATACCCCAAACAGGCGATGGAATTAAAAGATGAGTTAGAACAAATGATTTCTTGTGAAGTTCGGATTGGGCATCGCGATCAATTTAGCTTTGAACCAGGATTGATAATTTCAAATATTCATCAAATTAAAGGACTCGAGTTTGATGCGGTAGCTTTAATTAACCCTTCAGAGGAATTCTATCCAAGTAAAAATATAGAAAGCCGCAACATGATTTATGTTGGGATTACTAGAGCTCAGGAAGATTTGCTTATAATCGGGCGCAACTCTTTTTCGAAAGTAATTTTGTAGTCGTTGTTGAGTTGCTGCTACTGATTACACGATTGACAATTTTTTACAAGAGGCTATGAGTGGAACGAAAGGTCAAGCTACTTATAGAGTATGAAGGTAGCGCCTACCATGGGTGGCAATTCCAGCGTAATGGAATTTCTATTCAAGAAGTTTTGGAAAAGTGTATTAAAAAAATAGTTAAGCGTAAGACGACATTGCATAGCTCGGGTCGGACAGATGCTGGGGTTCATGCTGAAGGGATGGTTGCTCATTTTACTACGGTTTCAAAAATGGCTGAAGATGAGTTTATGAGGGCCTTTAATAGCTTTCTTCCTCATGATATCGTGGTCAAAGAGGTTTCATTTGTCCCTAAAGATTTTGATTCTCGTCGTTCTGCTGGGAAAAAGATCTATCGCTATACAATACTTAATCGTAGTTATCCATCAGCACTTGCATACCGAAGATGCCTTTTTGTCCCATTTCCCCTTGATATATCTGCAATGAGGCGGGCTAAAAAATACTTAGTTGGTAAATATGACTTTACATCATTTCGCGCGTCGAATTGTGGTGCCAAGAATCCAGTTCGTGAAATATTTAAAATTGAGCTTGTCAAAAAAGGTGACTTTATTTATCTATTTTTTGAAGGAGGGGGATTTCTTAAGCATATGGTACGAAATATTGTGGGCACCTTGGTTCAAGTTGGACGGAGGCGGATTAAGCCGTCGTACGTGAAGTTGATTCTTGAGTCAAAGGATCGCCAGAAGGCAGGCCCTACAGCTGAGCCTCAAGGGTTGTGCCTAGTTGAAGTGGAATATCCGAAGTATCATGTTTTAAGAGGAAAAAAGGTAACAAGTGATTTTTAAGTTTCACACTTGTTACACTTTTAGGTTCAAAGAGTGCTAAGCTTTTTCCCATCGGGATTAAAAATTAAGTATTGTTTGTATCCACATTTTGAGAAAAAATACTTGATAGCAGTGGATAATACGCCTATCCCGTAAATTACGCTTCTTCTAAAGCTAATAGAGGAGGCTTCTTCAAAATATTTTGCCGGACACGAAACTTCTCCTACGCTAAATCCAAAAAACATTGTTTGTAAAAGCATTTCGTTGTCAAAAACGAAATCATCAGAATTTTCTTTTAAGGGGATATTTTTCAAGACCTCCGCGCTAAAGGCTCGATAACCTGTATGATATTCAGATAGTTTTTGCTGGATAATAAAATTTTCAAGTGCAGTAAGTAGACGGTTAGATATATATTTGTAAATAGGCATTCCCCCTTCTAGAGCTTTGTTCCCTAGAATTCGTGATGCAATCACCGCATCAAAAACTCCATAAGCTATCATTGAAGCCATTGAAGTGATGAGTTTTGGGGTGTATTGATAGTCAGGGTGGAGCATAATCACAATGTCAGATCCTGCCCGCAGAGCTTCTTGATAGCAGGTTTTCTGGTTTCCTCCATACCCTTTGTTTTTAAGGTGGACAAAGGTTTTTATATTTAGTTGTCGGGCAATTTCAGCAGTTCGATCCTGACTGGCATCATCAGTAAGGATTATATTATCAACGATATCGTGAGGGATTTCGCCATGGGTTCTTCTTAGCGTTTTTTCTGCATTGTAGGCTGGCATAACTACGGTGATACGTTTTCCATTGAGCATGATTGAATTCCCTGCAGGCTACAGTTTGTGAAGAGTGGTTTGTATGTATCTCTAATGTGAACTGAGATTTTTGAGGGTGAAAATGGATTGCCTCCCTGAAAGGATCCTAAGTCGGCATATGATAAGACAATATTATTTTTTTTCAACCTTATTTCTTTCTTCTTGCGTGAATCATTATCATTCGTTAGGCTCTGTATTTTGATCCATTTCTTTGTGAAGTAATTTTATTTAGGTAGGAGTGTTGCTGTTTCTTATTAATTTGAAAGATTTTTAAAATGAGTCAAAAGTATACAATAGCATTGCTTCCAGGAGATGGAATAGGACCAGAAGTAATTAAAGAAGCAGTTAAAGTTCTTCGGTCTTTAGAAAAAAACCTGGAAATTGAGCTTATATTAAATGAAGTCCCGGTAGGTGGGGCAGCCTATGAGGCTGAAGGGCATCCTTTGCCTACAAATACCTTAAGTACAGCGCAAGAAGCTGATGCGGTTTTACTTGGAGCGGTAGGTGGACCCAAATGGGAAAAAATCGATTTTTCTTTGAGGCCTGAGCGAGCTCTTCTTGGGTTGCGCTCCAATTTAAAACTGTACGCCAATCTGCGCCCAGCAAAGATTTTTCCTGCCTTAGTGGATGCCTCCTCCTTAAAACGAGAGTTAGTTGACAATTTGGATATTATGGTAGTGCGCGAACTTACCGGTGGTATTTATTTTGGAGAACCTCGCGGTGTAGAGAAATTAAATGATGGGACTCGGAGAGGTTTTAATACTCTGGTTTATACGGAAGAAGAAATTAAACGAATTGCTTGTGTTGCCTTTGATGTGGCACGTAAGAGAAGCAAAAGGGTGGTGTCAGTCGACAAGGCAAATGTTCTAGAAGCGACAGGGTTATGGCGCGAAATAGTCATGGAGGTTCATAAGGATTACAATGATATTGTTTTAGAACATATGTATGTTGATAACTGCGCCATGCAACTGGTTCGCGCACCCAATCAGTTTGACGTCATAGTAACAACTAATATGTTTGGAGATATTTTAAGTGATGAGGCATCTATGCTAACAGGTTCCATTGGAATGTTACCTTCGGCTAGCCTTGGAGGTAGTACAGCGATGTATGAACCAATTCATGGAAGTGCTCCTGATATAGCAGGGAAGGGATTAGCGAATCCTTTAGCAACTATTTTGTCTGTTGGAATGATGTTTAAGTATTCATTTGGCTGCGAGGAAGTGAATGCCAAAATAGAATTAGCGGTCGAATCTGTTTTAGACCAGGGGATCCGCACTAGAGATATCATGTCAAATAAAATGACTGAAGTGAGTACTGATGAAATGGGGGATAAGATTGTGATGGAACTTGAAAAATAGCTAATGTTTTTTTTTAATAAAGTTTATTAAAATGCTTTCTAGAAAAGAGAAATATGATGTTGCTGTGGTGGGTGCTACTGGTGCAGTAGGTCGCAGAATGTTGGAAATACTTGAGAAGAGAGATTTCCCTGTGGGTTCCTTGACCGCTTTGGCGTCTGCCCGATCGGTTGGGCAGAAACTTCCATTTATGGGTGGGGAGATTGAAGTAAAAGAACTTCGGGAGGATTCTTTTAAAGGGGTAGATATAGCCCTTTTCTCTGCGGGCAGTTCCATCAGTAAAAACTATGCCCCTGTTGCTGTTAATTCGGGTTGTATTGTTATTGATAATAGCAGTGAATGGAGAATGGTAAAAGATGTTCCTCTAATTGTTCCAGAGGTAAACCCATTTGCCTTGAGTGAAAAATGTGGGATTATTGCAAATCCTAATTGTTCAACTATCCAAATGGTTGTTGCACTCAAGCCACTTCATGATCAATATTCTGTTAGTAGAGTTATTGTTTCGACCTACCAATCAGTTTCTGGTTCAGGACAAAAAGCGATAGAAGAGTTAGAAAAACAAAGTAGAAGCTTTATCGCTGAGGAACCATTACAAAAAAGTGTTTACCCACACCAAATAGCATTTAACTGCTTGCCACATGTAGATAGCTTCTTGGAAAATGGTTACACTAAAGAAGAGATGAAAATGGTAGACGAGACCCGTAAAATCTTAGGTGATAGCACGATTGAGGTTTCGCCGACTGCTGTTCGCGTGCCTGTTTTTTATTCTCATTCGGAATCAGTAACTGTGGAGACTAAATTGTCTATGAAAGCACATATTGTTAAAGATGTTTTTTCCCGCTTTCCTGGGATTTGTTTAGTAGATAACCCTGAAAAAAATCGGTATCCACTAGCAATAGATGCCAGTGGCAAGGAAGAGGTTTTTGTAGGTCGAGTTCGTGGGGATCTTACTCGGGAGAATGTTATCCATTTTTGGGTTGTTTCTGATAATCTCCTCAAAGGAGCTGCTTCTAACGCGGTGCAAATAGCTGAACTACTTATTAAGCGACAGGATGTTTAAATTTTTAATATATATGGAATTAGGTAATATTCAGTGTTTTTCTTTTATTCAAGCCTTGACAAGGGGTACTCTCTAAGTATATAAAAAATATGGGTCAATCCATTTTTTTTGGTAATAAATATTAAAGTCAATACTTTTTTGAGGTGTGGATCATGGTCGAGCATCCTGGAACAAATAAACCAGAACAAGATACAGGGGCCGAAAATGTAGATACTAAGGCGATCAAGGAATTACTCTCTGTGGCTTCGCATGAAAGAAAAAACCTTCAACTTCTCGTTGAATATTTTGAAAAGAAAATTCCAGAGTTAGATGAACGTAAGCAATTCTTCGATAAAGTAAGCATGCAAGTGCCCGACTCACTTCAAAGGCTGGATTTTGTGAGTAGTCAGATCGATGAAATAAAAACTTTTGATGTGCGTGTTCGTGACTTCCAGCAAGTTGCTAAAGATATAGAATCTAATCACTCTGTCCTAAAGCGTGACTTGGAAGAGCTCCATCTTCTTAGTGATCATATAGATCAGAAAATTAGAAGTCTTCAACAACAACGTGGCCTTGTTGAAAAGGCCAATGAGGATGCGGGGCGCCTAAATATCCTGGTTTGGGATATGGACTCTAAGATTAAAAAACTTGAGGAGGAAACCAAGTTAATTAAGAGTACCGATCGTAGTATCAATCGACTAGAGAATATGTTGGAAAGCATGGAACCTCAAGTTGCTGAAATTATTAGTTTCCGAGACATGATGAAGGGAACGACTGATCGCGTGAAGGAAATGAAGGACACCTGCCGTGAATTAGATCAGCGTTATACAGCAATCGTTCAGGAAAAATCAGTTGTTGAGGACTATACTCGAGATACAGAAGAAATGAAAACGACTTTGGTTAAGCTTCAAGGTGATTATGAAAAAGTTTTGGGTCAAGGACATATTATTGAAGATGCTCGCGATACTCTTATAAAAATGGCGACAGACATTAACGGCCTGAAAATAGAGTCCAAGAATATTTCTGTTAAGAATGAGATGATAAGAAGTATAAGTGGTAGGCTACGCGATTTGGATACATTGGCCATCGATGTTGAGACGAAAATTAGCAGAATACGCGAAGACAGCGCTGTAGTTGATGACACTGAAGAGAAGATTAATAAACTGAATGCTTTCATCGTCAATAACCTTAGTAATAAAATGAAACTACTAAAGGAAGAGATGAAAACTATTGATATTGCGAATGAGAAAATGAGTAGGTTTAGTATTATTGCGGAGGAAGCGGAGCAAAGAGTTCTGGGTCTTGACGAAGAAATTAAAAAAACGGAGTCTATTGAGGCATCGGTAGCAAAAATTCAGGAGCTCACTGAGTCTACTAGAGGTGAGATGGAAGAGCTTGCTCGGAAACGACAGTTGGTAGACCAAGTCGAAAAAAAGATTAACGATCTAAGTTCCCTTGTTATTAGTCTAGATGTGAAGATTGAAACTCAGGTTCAAAGAAAAGCCGTTGTTGAAAAAATGGAAAAGAAATTAGATGGACTTGACTTTTTTATTGAGGAAGCAAATGTCAAAATTGGAGAAGTTTCTAAGAAAATAGATTTTTTGGATAAAATTGATCACCGTATTGAGGATCTTAAAGGTACAGCCAGTGGAGTAGAAGAGAAGATACTTGATTTAGTGAAAGATAAAATATCCCTTGATGACCAGGAAAAGCGCATGAGCAATCTTACTTCCAAACTTAGTATTATGGAGACTGAGTTACAGTCTAAATTTTCAGATGTTCAAGAAGCCAGAGAAGAAATTAATAAGGTTTCTGAGTTACGTCAAGAATTGACCGCCGCCGCTAATAGTTTTGAAAATAAGATTGAATCCTTGAATAAAGAGACCATTAAGTTAGATCAAACCGAGGCAAGAATGCATGACTTGAATTCCTTGCTCAATGACATACGTGCTAGGCATGATATTCTTGAAGAAAAAGAAGACTTGCTTTTAGGTGCAGAGAAAAAAACTGATGAATTAGCAGGTATGGTTAATCAAATCGAGGGTCGTATTAAACAGGTTGCTCTTAGCGAAGACAGAGTACGAGAAACCCAGCAGGCCCTTAGTGAGCTTGATGCGGTAATTGTTCGGGTCAGTTCGGAAAAAGATAGGGTTGAAAAAGAGGGAAGAAACTTGGATAAAATAAACCTTAATATCGAGAGACTTACTACTATTACTAGTGAGGCTGAGTCAAAAATTGACGCACTTAATCGTAGAATCGGTACTCTTGACAAGGTCGAAAAAAAGCTCAGCAACCTTAGCATCCTTAGTGATGATGTGGACATAAAAATACGAAATTTGAAAAAGGATGAAAGTGTTGTTCAAAAAGCAGGTGAATATGTCAGTGAATTAAAGTTCCTCATTAGTGAAATCGACAAGAAGAAAGAGGATATACGCTAAATTCGGAAATTTATAAATTAAAGACGGACGTTTTCAATGAGTATTTTTTAATCAGGTTTTGCTCGTTGTGAGCTTGCGTATGCCTTTCAATTGATAAGTCCTTTGTTTTTTCAATAGATATACAAACCTCCAAAACCTTTTTTTGAAGAATTGGAAAGTTTAAAACTTCATGTGAGTTTCCACGCGTTTTAGCAATTACACTTACATACTCGAGTTCATCTATATTTTAACCTCGAGTTAATTACATTTATTGATTATTTTTTTCTTCCAAAAAAGAATTTACGCATAGAAAATTTTTTTGTGATTTAGTTTTTTTTGACTTTGATTTTAAGTGGGGGGATGTTTTTCGTTTTCCTGTTATTGATAAGGAGTAAGCTTTTATGGCTGGAAAGTTGCTTGGGGTTATCGGTGGTAGTGGATTGTATTCAATGAAAGAATTAAACGTTATTGAAAAGGTTGCCGTAGATACACCTTTTGGGGCTCCTTCAGAGGATATTGTTATAGGAGAGCTAAATGGAACACGAATGGCATTCCTTCCACGTCACGGCTTAGGGCACTTCATTCCGCCATCTGAAATAAATTTTCGTGCTAATATTTTCGCCCTAAAAAAACTAGGAGTAGAGCAAATAATTTCAGTAAGTGCTGTTGGAAGTATGAAAGAAAAACTACAACCAGGGCATTTTTCTATTCCTTATCAATTTATTGATAAAACAACTCGTAGAATTAGTACTTTTTTTACTACTGGTATTGTAGGTCATGTCGCCTTGGCTGATCCTGTGTGTTTAGCTACTGCAAAAGATCTGAGTCTTGCCGCTCATAAGGTTGATGCAGTAGTTCATGATGGAGGAACCTACGTTTGTATTGAAGGCCCTCAATTTTCAACTAGGGCAGAGTCCAATGTTTTTCGTCAGTGGGGTGTCGATGTTATCGGAATGACAAATGCGACAGAGGCGAAATTAGCTCGCGAAGCCAGTCTTTGTTACGCTACATTGGCTCTAGTTACAGATTATGATTGTTGGAAAGAGGAAGAAGAGCACGTTACGGTGGAAGCGGTTTTAGAAATAATGCATAAGAATGTTGAAACGGCTCAAAAAATTCTTAAGGAACTTGCTTTTAAATTTCAGGGTAGAAGTAACTGCAAATGTGAATCTGCTTCACAAAATGCGGTGGTTACAGATTCTAAAATCATCCCTGATAAATTAAAAGGTAAACTATCTATTCTATTTGGTTAGTAAAGAGATGAATACAGAACACTCTAAAGAATTATTTCGAAAGGCTTGTGATTTAATGCCGGGTGGTGTGAATAGTCCTGTACGTGCATTTAAGTCTGTAGGAGGAGATCCTCTATTTATTAAAAAAGCAAGCGGGTCTAAAGTATGTGATGTAGATGGTAACGAATATATTGATTACGTTGGTTCTTGGGGGCCTCTCATATTTGGTCACGCTCACCCGCAAATTGTTGATGCTTTAAAAAGACAGATTCAATTAGGCACTAGTTACGGAGCTCCCACAGAACTGGAAATAGAATTAGCCGAACGGGTTGTTGCTCTCGTCCCTTCTCTAGAAGTTGTCCGTATGGTCAATTCTGGTACTGAGGCTGTAATGAGTGCTATTCGCTTAGCAAGAGGAGTCACCGGACGTAATAAGATACTTAAGTTTGATGGCTGCTATCATGGTCATGTTGACAGCTTATTAGTTAAAGCTGGCTCAGGATTAGCCTCTTTAGGAATTCCTGAATGTCCTGGTATTGTTGACGATTTGGCAAAAAATACTCTAAATCTTCCATTCAACGATGCTAAAAAAGTTAAAGATCTTTTCACTGCAGAGGGGGATAGCATAGCTTGCGTAATAGTTGAGCCTATTGGTGGGAATATGGGGGTTGTTCCACCTAAAAAAGGCTTTCTTGAAACATTACGTGAAGTTACAAAAGAGGCTAATGCAATCCTTATATTTGATGAAGTTATGACGGGTTTTCGTGTTGCTCTAGGAGGGGCCCAGTCACTTTATAATGTTTACCCAGACTTGACTTGTTTAGGAAAAGTTATTGGTGGGGGGCTTCCTGTTGGTGCCTACGGAGGGTCAAAGCAGCTCATGGGAAATATTGCACCAATAGGTTCTATTTATCAAGCTGGTACATTATCGGGAAACCCTCTTGCAATGACGGCCGGCATTGAAATGCTGAAATTGCTTTCAGAGCAATCGGTTTATGACGAATTAGAGCTTAAATCAGGAAAACTTTGCGCTGGTTATAAATCAAATATCGAAAAACTAGGTATCTCTGCTACATTTACTAGAGTTGGATCAATGTTTTCGATGTTTTTTACAGATAAAGATATTGTCGATTTTGAAACTGCTAAATCTTCTGATACAAATTTTTTCCAATCGTACTTTACTGCATTGTTAGAAGAGGGAATTTATATTGCACCATCACAGTTTGAGGCCGGATTTATGTCTGCTGTGCATACTGATGAAGAAATAGAGGAAACAATAGAGGCGAATTATAAGGCATTGCAAAAGGTATGCGGTTGAAAATTTTTTTACCTTTATTGAATAAAAGAGGTTTTTATGAGCGAGATTGTTGGAATTAATGCTAGGCAAATTTTAGATTCACGAGGCAACCCTACTGTTGAAGTTGAGGTTGTTATTGATACGGGAATAATGGGTAGAGCTGCCGTGCCTTCAGGTGCATCGACAGGTTCTCGTGAAGCCATTGAATTAAGAGATGGTAACAATAAAATATACATGGGGAAAGGGGTGGGTAAAGCTATTAAAAATATTCATGATAAAATTGCCCCAGCTATTATAGGTTTTGATGTTACCGAGCAGGCTTTAATTGACCAAATGTTGATCGAATTAGATGGTACCAAAAATAAAAAAAAGCTCGGTGCAAATGCTATTCTGGGTGTTTCTTTGGCCGTGGCAAGGGCAGCTGCAAGTGATACCGAATTACCCTTGTACCAATATATTGGTGGGACGAATGCAAAGGAATTGCCACTCCCTATGATGAATGTGCTCAATGGTGGAGAGCATGCCGACAATAATATAGATATTCAAGAGTTTATGATTTTACCTGTTGGTGCGAAAAGCTTTGCCGATTGTATTCGAATGGGAGCCGAAATCTTTCATCATTTAAAATCAGTTCTTAAAGAAAAAAATTGTAGTACGGCAGTTGGCGATGAGGGAGGGTTTGCGCCAGATCTAAAATCGAACGAAGAGGCGATAGAGGTTCTAATTGCAGCAATTAAATCTGCTGGTTATAAGGCAGGTAAAGATGTGTTAATAGCACTTGATGTGGCTGCTACGGAGCTATATAAAAATAAAAAATACAACTTAGCGGTAGGGAAAAAAGAAAAAATTTCTTCAAGTGAAATGATTGATTACTTGGAACGCTTGGTAAATAAGTATCCAATAATTAGTATTGAAGATGGGCTTGCTGAAAATGATTGGGATGGTTGGAAAAGTCTTACTAGAAGAATTGGTGATAAAACTCAAATTGTTGGGGATGATGTTTTTGTAACAAATACTGATATTTTGCAACACGGGATTCAAGATGGGGTAGGTAATTCTATTTTAATTAAGGTGAATCAAATCGGTACTCTTACAGAAACCTTGAATGCTATAGAAATGGCAAAGCAGGCAGGATATACGGTCGTCATTTCCCATCGTTCAGGAGAAACTGAAGATACTACGATTGCCGATATTGCAGTTGCTGTTAATGCTGGTCAAATTAAGACAGGCTCTCTTTGCAGAACAGATAGAGTTGCAAAATACAATCAATTACTACGAATAGAAGAAATGCTTGGAACGACAGGGGTGTTTAATAGTCAAGGAATTTTTTCTCGTTTTAGAGCATAAGGTATTTTTTTATGTGTTTCTCTATTAACCAAAACACTTTCACAGAGTAATAAGTTTTGATGTTAGTTTAAACTGTTTTACTTCTTATCCATATAACCACATGAAGAAACTGAGCCTCTATCAACGGATTATTTTGCTTACTTTGGCCTTTTTTATTTTGGTAGTAGTTGTAGCAACTTTTCATGAGAATGGAATTCTTACTGTTCATGAGTTTGAAAGAGAATTGATTGAGTTTGAAGTAACTAACGAAACCTTAAAGCGAAAAAACCAAAAGCTTCGTTTTGAAATTGATGCACTGAAATCTGATCCGTCATCAATTGAGACTTTGGCACGTGAAAAACTAAACATGGTTCGGCCAGGTGAGACCATTTATCAAATGGTTCCTCTTGAAAACAATCTTTTTCTATCGACAGATAAGTAGATAATCTATTATTCCTCTCGGGAGACCTGACAGGCATAAGAGAGGTGTTTTTTTCCTTAGTTAAAAATTAAAATTTTGTAATAGAATTTCTACAATGTTTTGTTGCCTCTCATGTAGAAGAGCGGGGGGCATTTGTTTAAAATAATTTGCGGGGTTTCAGGTTTGTGGAATTAAAGAGGTTATAGAAAAAAATAATTGGACTAATATTGAATAAAGTGTTGATAATTTTGATTTTTTTGGTATGCTCAGTTTAATAAAAATACATTAAGTTTTTGTTTTTTTGTCCGAAGACTAAGTAGGTGTTTAGCTCGCAACCGTCAATTTCGACACCCTCAGAACAACGAGGAGAAATTTAACTATATTGAGGCTACACTCTATTTTGTAGGGTTCCTTGCGTGTTTATGGTTTAGTTCTTTTGTGTTTTGTTTTAAAAAGAGGAAGGAGAAGGTATGACCAAGCAAGATATTATAAACCAAGTGTGTGAGAGTGCTGAGTTACCTAGGTCTAAAGCTGAAGAGGCAGTTGAAACGGTGATTGGCTTGATTAAGGATGCTTTGGGAGATGGCGAAGCGGTGATCTTACGCAGGTTTGGTACTTTTCAGGTTAGGGCTAAGTCAAAGCGTGTAGGTCGTAATCCAAAGACTGGTGAAGAAGCTGAGATTTCGGCTCGCAAGGTAGTTAGGTTTAAGTCTGGAAAGCATTTTAAGCAGGCTGTTAATGACGAAGGCGTTAATTAAAAAAGGCTTTTTCCCAGTAAGTATTACTTGCTTAGAGTATTAGCATGGCATCGCCATAACTAAAAAACCGGTATTTCCTTAGTATAGCCTCTCTGTAGGCATTTGTTATCAGCCTTTGCCCCGCAAAGGCACATACTAAAAGGTAAAGTGTAGATTTTGGTAAGTGAAAGTTGGTTAGGAGGTGGTCGACCACTTTGAACTTTCTACCTGGATAGATAAATCGATTTGTCCATCCTGACGTTCCTGAGGAATGGAGGCTATCCAGTTGAACAGACTCCAAAACGCGAGTAACTGTTGAGCCGATTCCCACTATTTTTTTATTTTTCTTCCTAGTATATATTAACGCTTTTGATGTTTCTTCGGGTATATGGAATTGCTCTGGTTGTATTTTGTGCTCGATTATATTTTCAACTCTTATTGGCTGAAATGTTCCTATTCCGACGTGTAATGTCAGATAAGCCGTGTCAATGTTTTTTTTATTTAACGTTTGTAGGATATGTGGCGTGAAATGTAAACCCGCTGTTGGGGCTGCAATTGCTCCAGGGGAGCTAGCAAAAACCGTTTGGTACCTTTTTTTATCTTGATTAGATGCTTTTATGTCCCCTTTTGAATTTCTGCGAATATATGGAGGTAGAGGCATTTCTCCTAAGCTATTTAAAATGTTTTCAAACGTCCCATCATATTTAAGAACAAGGATAGCTTTGTTTTCAATTCGGTCTTTTAGCACTGCTTTTAATTTTCCGTCACCAAATTCCATTTCTGTTTCTAATCGTATTTTACTTAAACCTTTAATTAATGCTTCCCACCTATTTTTCACTGCAGTTTCCCTTAAAAGTAAAATTTCTATAGGTTTTTTGTTTTTAATTTGGTAGCCGTGAAATTTTGATGGAATTACTTTGGTGTTATTGAAAACCACTAAAGAGTGTTGTGGAATTAAGTGGGGAAGGTTAGAGAATACTTCGTGTTTAATGGTCCCAGATTTTCTGTCTAGAACCATAAGCTTTGATTGGTCTCGGATGGCCAACGGTTTTTGTGCTATTAATGACTCAGGTAGTTGGAAGTCGAAATCTTTAAGTTTTAGTGGAGCGTTCATGATCTAAGCACATCACTTTAAGGTTAATACTTTACATTAGATTTAAATTTTTAAATAATTGAATTATATGATATTTATTTAATCATAGTTTTGATTGTTTGGTTATACCTTGCCTTTGAATATGCATAGAATAAGTTATTCAGAGAATATTACTATTTTTTTTAATGTTTTTAAGGATGAAACTTTTCAGCTAGTCTGATTGCTATTGACCATATGCTAAATATATATTAACCTTTAGCCCGCTAAAAGAGAGCTTTGACATTATCACAAGAAAATATCCGGAGAAGAAAATGGGTAAGACCCTACGAATAGTAAGCTTATTTATATTTTCCCTAGCCATCGTTATGGGAGGAGCAGAAAGCGCTGATGCAAAAAAGAAGAAAAAGAAGATTCCTAAAAAGCCTTCTTATGTCGGTGCTGTTAAGTGTAACGGAAGTTGCCACGATGCATATTATGAGGCTTGGAAAGTATCGCCGCATGGTAACACTTATAATCTGCTTAAGGCGGGTGAACGAGCAGAAGCAAAAACTAGGGTGAAGCTTGATCCTGAGAAGGATTACACCACAAACCCATTATGTTTGCGTTGCCATACAACAGGTTATAAGCAGAAAGGTGGGTTTAAACCTGCGGGTTCTAAAAATAAAAAAGGTAAAGATGTTAGCTCTACGATTGATCCAGAAGAACCTAATAAGGAGCAGGTTGGCTGTGAGATGTGTCATTCAGTTGCTGGAGGAGCGCAGATGCGGGTAGTTATGAAGAACACCAAGGGTGATTTTACAAAGGCTGATACTGAAAAATATGGCCAGCGTTGGGACTATGCAAATGTATGTACGCGATGCCATACACATCCAAATACCCCGTTTTTACCTTCAGTTCACGACAAGTATAAGTTTAATTTTGAGGAAAGAAAAATGAAGGTTCATCCTGTTGCTAAGTTTTACAATGAGGACAACATGGATCAGAAGCTAGAGAAAGTTGAAGATAGGGCTAAGGAGGTTTCTCAATCTGAAAAAACTCCACTTGTTATCGAGGATTTTAAAATTAAAAAGGGAAAGCTTAAGTTTAAAAAAGGAACTAAACCCTATAATAAGAAAAAGAAGTCGTTCAACTATAAGAAGTGAGTTTTTTTATGCTCAGTTAATTTCAGGAGGCTTTGCCCTTAAGGGCGGGCCTCCTTTTTTGTTTAGCAGTCCTGTAGAAATTCCGATATACACCAGATGAATAAAGAAGACTTTTCAAAAAAAATAGTTTGTGTTGGCGCAGGTTATGTTGGTGGACCCACCATGGTTGTTATTGCAAACAAATGCCCAGAGTACAAGATTACAGTTGTTGATATTTCTGAGGAGCGTATTAATGCTTGGAACTCGAATGAATTGCCAATTTATGAGCCGGGTTTAAAGGATAGAGTCAATAAAGTGCGAGGTAAAAACTTATTTTTCTCCACGGATATTGATAGAAACCTATCTGAGGCAGATATTATTTTTGTGAGTGTCCACACCCCCACCAAAACTTTTGGTGAAGGTGCCGGGAAAGCATCGGACTTGCAGTTTATTGAACAAACAGCTCGCCGGATTAAAGAAAATGCAACCTCGTCAAAAATTATTGTGGAAAAAAGCACTCTTCCAGTACGAGCTGCCGAAACTATGGCCTCAATTTTACATTCTGGTGAAAATTCTGTTCGGTTTGAGATTTTATCTAATCCAGAGTTTATGGCTGAGGGTACGGCTATCCGAGATATGGAAGAACCAGATCGTATATTAATTGGTTCACACGATACGGTGACTGGAAATGCAGCACGTGATGAATTGCTAAAGATTTATCTAAAATGGGTGCCTAGAGAAAAAATAATAACAACCAATCTATGGAGCAGTGAATTATCTAAGCTTGTAGCTAATGCTTTTCTCGCTCAACGCATTTCGTCCATTAACAGTATTTCTGCTTTATGTGAGGTTACCGAAGCAAATATTAGCGAAGTAGCGGATGCGGTTGGGAAAGACTCAAGAATTGGGCCTAAATTTCTTGAGGCAGGCATCGGGTTTGGTGGATCTTGTTTTCGAAAAGATCTTCTTAATCTTGTCTATCTCTGTGAATATTATAAGCTTGATGATGTAGCCAAATTTTGGAATTCAGTGGTTGAAATAAACGAAAACCAAATGGAGCGGTTCGTAAACTGTATTTTAAAAACAATGTTTCGTACTTTGGTTGATAAAAAAATTGCCATATTTGGGTTTGCTTTTAAGCCTGATACTGGAGATACAAGGGATGCTCCGGCAATCTATATTTGTAAGCGTTTGCTGGAAGAAAAAGCAAGGCTCAGTATTACAGATCCTCATGCTATGTCTAATGCAAAAAAAGATCTTGCAGGTATTGATGAGACAGCAGAGTTTTTAGAAAACCCTTACGACGCTGCCAAGGATGCTCATGGTCTAGCTTTAATTACAGAGTGGTCTGAATACCTTAGTCTAGATTATCAGAAAATTTTCGATAGTATGTCAAAACCTGCATTTATTTTTGATGGAAGAAACCACCTTGACCACCAAAAACTTTTCGACATAGGGTTTAACGTATATCCTATTGGTAGACCACCGATTACTCACATTTAGTTTCGTTCCTATCAGTTAATCCTTAGATTGTTCGTGGCAAATGATGCAGTTGCTCATAGGGCGGTGAGGCATAATGGGAGTATTTTCTATTTCTTTAACGTGGCATTCTAAGCAAGCTTTCGCAGGCGGAGGACCCTTGTGAACATCACTATTGGGTAATGCTGGCGCGGCATTTAAAAACTCTTTAACAACCAGTATTATAACCACTGCCCCAATTAAAGCCATAACACGAAAAAAGTTTATTTGTCCTTTACTTATTTTTTTGGCCATGAAAATATATTAGGAGGAACAGGTGGCTATTGCATCAATTTCAACCTTAGCACCTTTAGGGAGAGCAGCCACTTGAACGCAGGCTCGCGCTGGCTTATTTTTTGAAAAATAATTTTCGTATACTTGGTTCATCCTTTCAAAGTCATTAAGATCTGATAGATAAACAGTTGTTTTGATCACGTTTTCAAGATTTAGTCCGCCTGCTTGAAGAATTGCAGAGATGTTTTTGATGGTTTGTTCTGTTTCCTCTTCGATTTCCCCAAAAAGAAACTGGCCAGATTCAGGGTCTAGCGCTATTTGACCAGAAGTGTAGAGAAAGTCTCCTACACGAATAGCTTGTGAATAGGGGCCAATAGCGGCAGGAGCTTGTTTAGTTTGTATTATGAGTTTTTTCATAACTTAAATACCAGACACAACTTTCGATATATTTTTTATAAACGGATAGGACTTTAGTTCGCGACCGGTATATGAAAGGACAAATCTGTGAATTAGTTGCTCGATTTCAAGTTCAGAACCTTTGGGAAATTTCAACCGATTGGCATGTCTGATGTCCATTGTTTTTAGTTTTTTTAAGTATTTCAAGATTCCTGCCTGAAAGCGAATTTCTGGCTGGATTTGAAAAGAGCAAGGTTCACATATAATTCCCCTACGTTGAAAACTAAATCCGATTTTTGTACTGTGTTCTGATTTCTTGCATATTGAACAATAGCTAAGTTGAGGGGTATATCCAGCAAGACACATTAATCGCATCTCGAAGGCACAACTTAGAATATCTAAACTATCAATAACTTCAAGAGTTTTTAAGCCATCGTGCAATAATCTAAAAGCATTTGAGTCTGGATGCATTTCTGGAATTAGCGTATCAATCAGTTCACTAAAGTAGATTCCAGTATAGATTTTTTGCAAATCTTCACGAATACTTTGAAAGGAATGAATGATATCTGAATGGTTGAGGCGATACAAGGTCTGGTTTTCTTTTCCAAAATAGATGAGTCGAATATGAGACAAAGGTTCAATAGTTGCTCCAAATCGGTTTTTAATCTTACGAGCAGCTTTAGCAATGCATTTAACTTTTCCATATCGATGTGTCATGAACGTAACTAGCTTGTCTGCTTCAGAGAGATTGATACTTCGTAAAACGATTGCTTCGCTATGAAAAAGTGGCATAGGACTTTTTTTCTAGATCAAGTAAATATCTTTTGAGATGAATACCGCCTGTGAATCCACCTAGGTCTCCATTTTTTTGGATGACCCGATGGCAGGGGATTATTATAGGGACTGGGTTTTTCCCATTTGCATTTCCTACAGCCCGACAGGCTTTAGGTTGGTAGATTGACTTAGCTAACCATTGATAGCTTCGAGTTTCTCCAAAAGGTATGAGTATCAATTTTTTCCAGACACGTTGCTGAAAATCTGTCCCTTGCCTGAGATCTAGTTTGCAAGAAAATTTTTTTAACCTTCCACTAAAATATAGACGAAACTCATTTTCTATTTCAGATAATAGTTGAGGTTTTTTTTGAGGACAATGGTTAATCGTTACTAACGTTTTAACAAACTCCGATTCTTTTAGAATAGTTAAGGCAACACGACAAACTCCATATGGCGTCACTGCAACACCGGTTTTCCCTAAAGGGGTTTCAAATATAGTGTATGTAAGTTTGTCTGTCCGTTTGGATCCTTGTGTAAATGCTTGCATAAATAATTTTCTTAAAATTAATTTATATTTTCAAGACATTGCAATGTTATGTGCCTGGCGCGTTAATTTGAGCAATATTTGTATAGAATTATCAACCGTAATTGCCCTTGTTTCTTTCGATTTTATAGCACTTATTAAATTGTTATGGGTGTTCCCGTTATAAGCAGTTATAGCTGTCCCCATTAGTAGGTTGAAATGATCATCAGAAGAGCCGGTGGCCGCTATACCAAGTTCACTAGAGTAGTTTTCTTGGTATCCATGACCTGATGAAATATCTTCAATCCCATCTATTAGACCTGTAAGGTTTTTTTTCACCCACTTAATTGAAGCACCGAATGGAAATGAACGATTTTGATTTGGATGTGCGACGATTGATACTCCTCCAAATGGCTTTATTAGTGGAATCGCATCAAGCATCGATGGAAACTGGTAGTTAAAGTCTGAAAACTGAAGTGAAATATCAGAAACTTTTTCACAGGAAAAATATTCGGGATCAAGAATTAGGATTAAGTGTCCCTCTAAGGTGCTTAATTCGAATGCCGGATAGATTTTGACCGGATCATTTGTATGATCCCATTTGTTAATGCAGGAGGCTTGTTTTTTCCAGGAATTGATTATAGATTCAGTTAAATATTTTCCAGGAAGAATGTGGTCAGTGATGGCAACATAATCCAACCTTAGGCGGGATGCTCTTTCCAGTATATCTTCGACAGAGTGTAGTCCATCTGAAAAGGTCGAGTGGCAATGCGTTTCACCGACGACCAGGTTAGGCATTTTTGTTTTAAGCTTGGTTATGTTTTTGCTGATACTGCTGTCCAGAAAAAACCGACCGATAGAATCTGTGATAGGTTTTGCTATTTGACGATTTTTAAATAAAGGAGAATCTAATTTATGGTAAGGAAATATATTGCTATAGCGTTCCTTTATCAATTCATAATTTAATTTGTTTTCCATATATTTTTGGAGAAATTTAGCTTTAGTATAAGCTTCTTACAGGTTATCTGAGGTGTTAACAAACCTAAGGGCATTTTTTCTAATATAACACTAAACTTACAATTAATAGAGCTATTATTGTGAGAAGAACCTTGGGATAAAAAGACAAATTGCTAAAAAATAGCGAATAAAAATAACTCTATTCCGTATCCCTATAAATGGAAGAACAGCTCGATATAAGGTTACCACTGGTTCTGCAAAACGAGAACTTGCGATGAATAAATTAATTACTACATTTGAATCATTAAACTAAACTGAATAACATATACATAATAGTGTGATTCACGAGTTGGTACATTATTTAATCATTTTCTAGGTTTAATAACGAAAATAAGCAACACACTTTAAACTTTAGTTTTCTTATACCTATATTTTGCGATGAAAGTTTTTAAACTTTGGTTATTTTTTGCTTTAATTGTTGGAGGTTTAATTGGAATAATGGTTAATGAAGTCCTTGGTGTTCGAGAGCCAATAGAAGAAATGATTTTGATTCCTTCAGGGGAATTCTTGATGGGGAGTGAAGAAGGAAAAGGACGAGCCGATGAGTATCCACGGCATAAAGTATATTTGGATACTTTTTATATTGACAGATTTGAAGTTACGGGAAAAGATTTTGAAGAATACCTTTCAAACAACCCAAAACAACATCCAACGATAACCGGCTGGTGGGGCAGGGAGGTAAGGACCGACATGAAGAAGCGACCAGTCTTTGGCTTATCCTGGACCCGTTGTAAGGATTATTGTGAATGGAGAGGAAAACGCCTAGCTACTGAAGCTGAGTGGGAACGGGCAGCAGCAGGAATAGAAGGGCGAAAATATCCATGGGGAAATAGCCTACCAGATAAGGAAAGGGCGAATTTTAATCGCTGCTGTTTTATTAGGAAAGGCCTTTCTACTGAGGAGGTAGGAAGTTACCGTTTAGGCGCTACTCCCGAAGGTATTTACAACCTTGCTGGGAATATTGCTGAATGGGTATATGATTGGTATGATGCCAATTATTATAAAAATAGCGAATATGCTAATCCTAGAGGGCCAAAAAATGGTATCAATCATACAATACGAGGAGGGGCCTGGAATAGTTTGTCTGGTTACTTGAGGTCAACCGCTAGATACGGGTACGATGAAGCGAAAGATTTTTATGGGATAGGTTGCCGCTGTGCCATGTCAGTAAAACAATAAACTAGGAAAAGCTTGAATGGAGTAAATATTTTTTATGAGAAAATTGAATAGTCAGATAGACCCGATGTTCGATGAAGCTATATATCATATCGAAGCTGATAATACCCGTCGGATCAAGAAACTTACAATTAGGTTTACCACGGCTAATAAAAAATACTCGCCTGATCATCTTGAATCATTGCTAGGTTCTTATGAAAAAGCGATACGAGAAATTCCACGTCGGTTTCTTAGAATTGAAAAAACAGCGCGGCAAAAATATCTAGTACCTTTGGAGGAAGAACGTCGCCACGCGCTTCTTAAGGTCATGATAGATCATTTAGAATTGCTTGTTGAAAAAATGATTCGAGAATACCGAGATATTTTTAAAAATCAAAAAAGGTTGGAAGAGTTTGATAAACGTATTAAAGATACTTTAACGATTAGTAAACAGAAAATTGATGAGGAGATTAATAAATTTAGCAAAAGTCTTGGGGATAAGTTAAGCTCCTCCTCAAAGGTTAAACCAGATGAGTTAGCAAGAATATATGATCTTGATGAATCGGCACTGATTGACCTTAAAGCAATAGAACCTCTTCAAGATATTCATGAAGTTTTTGAAGGTATGGAAGAAAGTCATGCTGCCAACATAGCCTTTGAAGGTATTCGTAAGGGAATAATGATTTGTTCTAAGTTTGGGACGCAGTTCGAAATTGATCCAAGTCAAATTCAAACAGAAGCGGCTAGACGTTTTAAAAAAAGGAGTATTGTTGCTGGAACGCTAGTTTTAAAAGATTTGATCGATTCTATTTATATTTTGACCCAACAGCTAAAATTATCAGATGAAAAAAGAAATGAAGAAATCATTACTAAGATATACAATCGACTTAACGAATCTCTTGAAGGGTACGATGGGAAAGAAAAAGTTATAGCTAGTTTGCAAGGTTTTTTTAAAATGCTTTCTATTGTTTAAATTATTTTAGTTGGACTAATGTGTATGCTGAATTTAATTTCCAGAGTTTTTTGTCTTTTCGTATTACTATTTTTAAGTTCTTCATGTGCGGTAATTAATTTGGGCCCCAAGATCGACTCTTTTAAAGAAGTAGTTGTTGAAGATGGAGTCGGTGATAAGAAGATTTTACTAATTGATATTGATGGTCCTATAAGTAACCGCCCTAAGAAAACACTGGTTGGATTACACCGTGAAACGGGGATGGTTGATCGCATACGTGAAATGCTTAAAAAAGCAGAGAATGATAAAAATATTAAAGGAATTTTGTTAAGAATTAATAGTCCAGGTGGAACCGTTACCTCTAGTGATATTATATATCATGAAATCAAATCATTTAAGGAGCGAAATAAGATTAAGGTCTATGTGTCAGTGATCGATGTGGCAGCCTCTGGTGGCTATTACGTTGCTATGGCTGGTGACAACATAATGGTGCATCCAACATCGTTGGTGGGAAGTATTGGGGTGCTTGCATTAAAATTAAATCTAGAAGGTTTGATGGCTAATATTGGAATGGAATGGGAGGTGGTAAAGTCTAGTGAAAAAAAAGATTTTATGTCTCCATTTCGTCCTTTAACCTTGGAGGAAAAAAAGTTATTCCAAGAAACAATAGATCGGTATTATGATCGTTTTATAGATGTAGTCGCTTTGAACCGGGATCAACTTGATATTAAAGCAGTCAAAGCCTTAGCTGACGGTAGAGTTTATAATGCTCGCCAGGCTTTAGAAAATTCTCTGGTTGACTCAATTGGTTATTTGAAAGACTTGGTTGAATTAGCAAAAAAAGAACTGAATCAACCTCATTTAAGAGTTGTGACATATACCCGTCCAAGAGAGTATAAATCAAATTACTATTCATCAATGGGCTCGATTCCTAAAATCAACTTTATAAACCTTGATATGGGTTTTGATTGGAATCAAATATCACCACAATTTCTTTTTTTATGGGGACAATAAGAAGGGATCGTCTGGTATGATTATTGATTTTTATTTAAAATAATATGAGGTTTGATTGGATTCGTAGTTATCAGTTTAAAATATTTAGAGTTATACTTCCTCCACGTTTTTTATCCATATGGAGTTGTTTTAAATGAGTCCTCACGAGGATCCCCACCTTAATTATTCCCAGGGTTTATGGTTTAACTGGTTTCGGGATGGTATCTTGAATTCCGATATTGACGTTACGGGCGAAACACCAATAATGCATTATTTGATCGATCTAAACATTTTAGAATATGATGTTAACGGATTATTAAAACTTTCAAGCGTAAAGAAAGAGTATTCTTGTCATGAAGTAAAAAACAGACTGCTTGTAGTTTTGAGCGACTTAAGCAATACAGAAAATGGTTTTGCTCTTGTTTATTTATTATCTTGTTTTTCTAAAAAAAAGTTACCTTCTTTGATAAACGAAAGTGACACCTCAGGTAATAAAAGAAAAAATATTTTTAATAAAAATTATTTACCGGGCGATAAAAAGTCATCAAACCTTAGTAATTTACAAATTGTTAAAAAATGGGGTAATCAGTTGCGCCCATTTCTTGATGTTGAACAAAAAACGATTGAACGCTTGCGCGGGAAAGTCACTAGCCAAGAAGATGCACAATGGCTTTTTAGTTACATTTTAAATAAAACCAGAAAAAAATCTCCTGCAAAGCAGTGGGAACAGATTAGTCGCAAACGACATCGATAAAAACATCACGAATTTTATAATATTAATTTTTCCAGAGAACTATAAATGAGTAATGTTCACCTAGTTGTTCTTGGCGCTGGGCCTGGTGGCTATTCAGCTGCTTTTTACGCTGCTGACCAGGGTTATAAAGTCACGCTTGTGGATGCAAGTGATAAGTTAGGTGGTGTTTGCCTTCATAGTGGTTGTATTCCTTCAAAAGCACTTCTAAATATCGCAGGATTGATTACAAAGGCACGTAATGCAAAGGACTGGGGGATTAACTTTGATAATCCTAACATTGATTTTAAACGTTTAAATGAATGGAAGGAAGGAGTTGTTTCTAAATTTGCAGGTGGACTAGCCCTATTATGCAAGCAACGTGGCGTTAATTATGTCGCTGGTCGAGGAGTTTTTGTTGACTCAAATACAATAAAAATTTCTGGAGGACAGTCGATAATGTTTGATCATTGTGTGATTGCAACTGGATCTCGCCCTAGGATGCCTGATCATTTTAATGTAAGTAAATCAATTGTAATTAACTCTACTCAAGCTCTCGAATTATCTTCGCTGCCAGAAAAAATTCTCGTTGTCGGAGGAGGCTATATAGGTTTAGAGATGGGCACCGTTTACTCTGCATTGGGTAGTAGGGTAAGTATTGTTGAAGTAAAAGATGGGTTTTTGCCGGATGTTGACCGAGATTTAGTTCGCCCTTTGCAGGAAAAGCTAACTAAAAAATTTGAAACTGTTTACCTTAGTACAGAAATAGTATCAATTCGTGAAAGAGATAGACTAGGGATTGTCACAATGACATCCGCAGATGAGTCAATAGAAGAATCATTTGATCGCATACTTATATCAGTAGGGCGAAGACCAAATACAGACGGAATAGGGCTTGAGAATACGAAAGTAAAACTGAATAGTCGCGGGTTTGTTGAAGTTGATTTTAAAAGGCAGACGTCGGACCCTTCAATTTTAGCAATCGGCGACATTTCTGGTGAACCGATGCTTGCACATAAGGCCTCGCACGAAGCTCGTATTGCGATTGATGGTCTTAAGATAAAGGATAAAATTATTTTTGAGAATATTGTCATCCCAGCAGTTGTGTTTACTGATCCAGAGATTGCTTGGTGCGGATTGACGGAGTCTGAGGCTAGAATTAAGAATATTGAATTTGAAGTTGCAAGATTCCCTTGGTTCGCTTCAGGCCGGGCTCATACTTTAGGTCGGACTGAAGGATTAACTAAGTTAATTGTGCAGCCCGGATCAAAACGTTTGCTTGGTGTTGGCATTGTGGGTTGCGGTGCAGGAGAACTTATTTCGGAAGGAGTCCTTGCCATTAATATGAAGGCAAAAGCCGATGACCTATCACGTAGTATTCATCCCCACCCTACATTATCTGAAACGATTATGGAGTCAGCAGATTTGTCTCTAGGTGTCGCCACCCATATTTACAAACGACCTAGAAAATAGTCAGCCCATAATTGGCAATACTTGGCTCAGGTTACTTGTGAATTTATCGGAATAAGCTGAGATTGTATGTTTTTTTCATCTGACAGACGGTCAAGAACTTTGTAGAGCTCAGCAATCCCGTTTGATACAGTTCCTTCAATATGTATAGAGTAGGTGCTGTTAGATTGACTATTCCCAAGGTTAGACTCAAGAGACAAAATATTCAATCCAGATTCTGTTAACATGCCCGTTACATCCTCTATAATGCCCATTCGTTCATCAGAAAAAATATTTATCCTGACATCCGGCTCTACGTCATGAGTTCCTTCTTCTATTTCCATTATGCTTTGCTTTAGATCCATTGCACCGGCTAATGGAGCAACAATATTTCCTAATGCCTCTTGGGATCCATTAAATTGAACTGCGAGCATTATAACGAAGTTATTCCCAAGGCGCGCCATAGAAGAATCTCCAAGGTTACATCCATTTTTACATAACCCAGCACTCAATTTTGCAACGATGCCTGGACGATCCTTACCTATTAATGATAAGAGATACCAATTATTTGGGTTCACAAGACTCCTTATTATTTTTTTATATCATATTAACATAATATTTTGCTTAAGGGAGGTTAGACTAAACATAAAAAGATAGTTACCTTTGCTCGTTCATTCATCTTTTTATGACAACTAGTCAAGTCTACTATTATCTAAATTACTGCTTGGTGCGCAGATAATTAAGAATTTTATCAGATCCTTCCATCACAATTTCTGCAGGTGGGTCTACCAGTGGATTGCCATCAACAAACAATAGTTTTAAAAAATTTAGTTGGGCCAATTCGGCAGGTAGATGCGTTATACGATTTCCTCTTAGGTCTAGACCAGTAAGGTTTTTTAGATTGGCTATTTCCGGAGGAATATTTGTAATTTTGTTTCCACGTAGATACAGTTCACCAAGTTTTTCTAAGTAACAGATTTCTATTGGAAAAGAGGTGAATTTTTGATAATTGAGGCCTAGTCTTTTTAGTTTTTTTAGGTTTTTAATTTCGGTGGGAAGAGATTCAAGCTCATTACGGCTCATATCAAGATCCATCAAGCTTGAAAGATTGCCTATCTCAGGTGGTAATTCTTTAATTTTATTATCCCCCCATGTCAGCGAAGAACGGCGACTCGTTTTCGCAGTTTGGATCATTTTTAAGATTTTTTCGTTAGTCACGGTTTACGTTTTTTGGGTGTTTAGCTAGCTTGAATGATGACACTTTAAATTCAATCAAAAGGAGTTTTAGTATTTTTAATTTTGGTATAGCTAAATTTTCTATAAAAAGTTTAAAAAGCACTCTGATATAAATACCACATTGAGATCGCACCTAAAGTCGGAATAAGAATTGTTAGAAAAACTTGTCGCTTGTTCATTGATTATCAAAAAAATAAATTTCTTAGTAAAAGTTTATCACTTATTAGTGGTCAAACCACGGCATATTTATAGAGATTAATAACCATAAAATACTATGTGAGAGTCTATTGGTTTTTTTATAAATAATAGTATTTATTTCATAAAACAGAGATAAATTAGTACTCAAGGACATTATTAATTGTGTCGATAAGAGGAGATAAAATTATTTCATATTTATGAAAGGGTCTCAAATAGAATGAATGCTATTTTTATAACTCTCTTAATTACTTTTGGTTTTGCCACGTTGCTAGCAGCTACTTATAAACCAGTACCTAGAAAAGAGCCGAAAAAAACCCGTCCTTCGAGACAAATAAAACCAAAAAAAATAGTTATGGGTCCAGAGAACCCAGCATGGTTGCAAATGTATACTGAAGAAATGGCCAAAAGGAACACAGCACAAACAGCAAATGTACTCAAAAAATGGATTGCTGATGATACAAGAATTGAACTCAGGCCGGATATATCAAGATAAACGATGAGATGTCATCTCACCGAAGTTAAATTTAGGATCTTATCCTAAATTTTTTAAAAAAACAAAAAACCGAATGGAGACTAATTACTTTTTTGTGCCTACATTTCTGGACTTCCATCCATCATAGGCGCCCCACTAGAAGATGAACTAGCTTCCCTTTTTTCGTTTTTCCCAAAGTCATGAGTCATTTCTAGGCGCCACTTCCACCATGTTGCCTCTTCCTTAATTTCATCAGAGGCATTAGGTGGTAATTGAAGGCCAGCCACACTACCAGTTGCTTCTCCAACCTTGCACCCTTCGGGTATGCTGAGCCCATTTTCGACCATAATCCCAGTCGGGTCTTGGACAAGCTTTTTTTTAAACTCTTCATCCCTTAAGGCTTTTAAAACTATTGCATTCCACTTTTTATCGAGTTCAATTTTTTTATTCTGTTCCATAGTGCACCTATTTATTTGTGATCCCTTTATGGGGAAATTTTATCAATGCATTGATACATGCTGATGATATTATTTTTTTAATAGTAATTTTAATCAACTTTTATGTATTATTTCCCGGGCTTTGTCCATAGCCTCCCCTAGTTTTTCTGTGTAAATGCCACCTGCCTGAGCCATATCAGACCGTCCTCCACCACTCCCTCCAACAATACTAGAGATTTCTTTTAGTATGTTACCTGCGTGAAAGCTATCTTCTAGGTCCTTTGTTACACCAGCTGCAAGTAAAACCTTTCCATTTGTAGAGGACCCAACGATTATAACACCAGATTTTATTTTATTTTTTGCATTATCAATAAATGATCGGAGGGTCTTAGCATCCATTCCTTCAAACTGTCTAACAAGCAGAGAGATATTGCCAACTTTCTGTATATCCTCATCAAAGTCTGATCCCTTTCCGCTAACCAATTTTTCTTTTAAGAGGATGATCTCTTTTTCCATTTCTCTTGATTTCTCTAAATTTTTTTTAATTCGGTTGATTTCCTCTTCTGGAGATACTTTTAAAAGTGACCGAATCGAAGCTAAAGTTTTATTTTCTTCTTGCATAGCAAAATATGCAGATCTTCCTGCTACAGCTTCAATACGGCGTACTCCAGAAGAAATACCTCCTTCGGATACAATTTTAAATAGACCAATATTTCCGGTTGCTGTTGTGTGGGTTCCTCCACAAAGTTCTTTACTAAAACCCCCCATAGTAACTACTCGCACATCGTCACCATATTTTTCTCCAAACAATGCCATAGCACCATCTTCAATAGCCTTTTCGATTGGTAGCTCACAAGTTGAAACAGCCAAATTTTCTCTTATTTTTTCATTTACGCGCTCTTCAATTGTGTATTTTTCTGTTGAGCTAAGAGGAGAGAAGTGGGTGTAGTCAAATCTCAGTCGTTTCGCAGTGACTAACGATCCTGCTTGTTTAACATGCCCACCTAAAATTTCTTTGAGTGCCGCATGAAGTAAGTGAGTTGCTGAATGGTGCAACGCGGTTTCCGATCTGGTTTCTGGGTCTACCTTTAAGATTAGAGTATCGTTTTTTTTAACTGCCCCCTGGATGATTTTAGCTTGATGACTAATAACCTCTGAAATTGGTTTAGTTGAGTTATTGATATTTAGTTGAGCGGCTTCATTCCATGCAGTCCCTGAATCTCCAATTTGGCCTCCCGATTCTCCATAAAATGGGGTTTCGTTCAGTATTAGTTCAACTTCATCCCCTTCATTGGCAACATCGACAGGCTGCGATTTTTTCAGAATTGCCAAAACTTGGCCTTCCGCCAAGGTTTTATCGTATCCGAGAAAACGAGTTGGTTCTTGGTTTTTAAAAAAGTTTTTAAAGAATGGAGAAACTAACTTTTCCCCAGAACCTTTCCAAGAAGCCATTGCCTTCTCCTTCTGTTCCTGCATAGCTTTATTGAAACCATCCAAATCAAGGCGCAGGCCAATTTCTTTTCCATACTCCTCTGCTAAATCGACCGGAAATCCAAAAGTATCGTATAGCTTAAAAATTTCATCTCCTGGGATATGGTCAAGCTTTTCTTTACGCACCTTATTAAGAATTTCGTCCATCCGTTGCATTCCAAAGTTTAAAGTATTGGCAAAATTTAATTCTTCATTTTGTACTACTCGATGTATAAAACTTGAGTTTTGTTTAAAATCGGGATAAGCATCAGAGAAAACTTTGGTTACATAGTCTGTGATTTTGAAGAAAAATGGGTCTTTCTGTTCTAGAAGTTTTCCATGCCTTAGGGCACGTCTGAGAATTCTTCTTACTACGTATCCCCTCCCTTCGTTGGAAGGAAGTACACCATCTCCAACAAGAAAAGCAACTGCTCGAGCATGATCTGTTATAACTCTGATTGAAATATCACATTCTATGTTAGAGCCATAAGATTTTCCGGTAACTCTGCAGACTTCTTTTATAATATTCATTAGAAGATCGCATTCGTAGTTTGAAAGTTTTCCTTGAACTACCGCTGTTAAACGCTCTAAACCCATTCCGGTATCTATACAAGGGTTTGGTAATGGAGTAAGTTTGCCAGAATCATCGCGGTTGTATTGCATGAAAACTAGATTCCATATTTCAAGGTAGCGATCACAATCACAGCCGACTGTACAGGTCGTCTTTCCACATCCGGTTTTTTCTCCTTGATCAATATGAATTTCCGAACAGGGGCCGCATGGGCCTGTATTGCCCATCGACCAGAAGTTGTCTTTTTCTCCAAGACGGCTTATGCGATTGGCCGGAACTCCAATACCATGATTCCAGATATCAAATGCTTCATCGTCATCTTTGTATATAGATACGTATAGCTTGTCCTTAGGCAATCCGACCACGTTTGTTAGAAAATCCCACCCATATTCTATGGCATCTTTTTTAAAATAATCTCCGAATGAAAAATTTCCAAGCATTTCAAAAAAAG
>CAZOYP010000011.1:0-37098 GCA_964584125.1 uncultured Nitrospinaceae bacterium
TGTGATCAAGTAGGTTGAAGTTGACTTGAATGCTATCGGCTTTTAGCTGTTCTATGGCTCCAATGCCTTCTTCAGGAGATCTAACAGATACCCCAAAAGCTCGAATAATCCCTTTTTTTATAAGTTGATCAACCCAATTCAGAATTTCATGGTTGTTTTGAAATATATAAGGTGATGGGTTGTGCAATTGCAAAAGATCAATATAGTCTGTTTTTAGACGTCTTAGGCTACCTTGCAGAGATGTTGAGAGACTTTGTATAGAAAAATCAGAGGGCTCCTCATAATTAATCAGTCCGACCTTCGTGGCAATAAAGATACGGTCCCGAGCTTTTGAAAATGTTTTACCTATCAGGATTTCACTATGTCCTTCTCCATAAACGTTGGACGTATCGAAAAAATTTATTCCTCTGTCCAATGCGCAATTTAAAGCCCTTATAGAAGAATTGTCATCTGTTGGTCCATAGCTTGTGGCACCTTTGCTTATACCTCCAATGCCCCAGGCGCCAAAACCAATTTCGGATAAAAAAATCTCTGTTTTTCCGAGCTGGCGGTATTTCATTTGTCACTTGATATTAAAGTGGAGCTTGCCATCTTATTATCTAGTAATGACCTGCATAATATTTTTCTAAACTAGCAGAACCGTATAAATAGTCTCCTTTTTTGTTTCCATACCAGACTACTTCACGACACCAAATTTGCCAGTCTCTCCAAGTTTGGGTTGATCTTGGAATTAGGTATTTGGATTTGATAGGCTTCAAAGAACTAGGTTGATTTTTAAGTGCTCGATTGTACATTTCAAGAATGTTGTATTTAGATTCAATTTCTAAATCATCATAAAGATAAGGTTGTTTGAGAAGAGCTTGATTAATGTTAATAGATTCGGCGACTAAAGGAATAGAGTCATCGTTTTGAGTTTTCTTTAGTATAGCCTCCAATAGTTTTCTAGATTCTTCATAGAAAGTAACGAGTTTTCCTTTGGCAGATAGGCGAATCAATTGATATTCATCGTCAGGCCACCAGATATCTAACCATTCTTTAGAGTAATAATATTCAGGCCCGCCGTTTTGGATAATTTCTGCACGTGAACAAAAGTGATTCCGGATTTCGGCGATCAATGGAAAATCACTTTCATTTACTTCGCAAAATGATTCGATTATATGACGATAGGAAATCCCTGTTGACTGCACCAAGATGACGAGAGGAATTTGAAGTAGTTTGTTGAAGTGAAGAAGGGCAATCATCCAGGAGAATGCACGCGTTCTTCGCCACATATCGCGAGGCATAGAACTAGTTGCTACGACCAGTTTTTGTATTTCATCTATATGGTTTTCCGAATTATCTAGGGAGCCATGAATATTTAAAATTTTTGAGTCAGTGAGCTCCATACCATAATGGCTTTGATACTCGGGATCACCCATTTCGGCATTGGGCAAAACTGAGAGATTGTTAAACTGGATACGGTTATGCTGCCCATTTTTAACGAGTTTTGCTACACCATCTGCGAAAGATTCATAGGTCTCTCCGGGAAGACCTAAAATAAAATCTGAATAAGTAATGATATTGTCAAGATTGAACCTTAGTTGAAGATCTTCATAAGTTTGGAGGGAGATGTTTTGTCGCTTAATATTTATCAGAGCTGGTTCAAAAATGGTTTGCATGGATAGGGCTACCCCCTTATTAAGTCCATTATCAGATAGGATTTTCTGAGTGAGATAGTTACGCTCGGTGGCATTCTTGGTGTTTTGTGTAGATAAAACTTTTGGATATCCAAACTGATTTTTATTGCTTGCGGCACGTCTAGCGATATCAACGTCCCGCAGGAGAATTCCAAAATTTGCGTCACAATTAAAAATAAATTCAATCTTGTTTTTAGAAAACCAATCGAGTTCTTTATTAATGCGGTCCATATCGAAACGATAGACCCGATCAGCTATCGCTGAACCCCAATCACAAAAGGTGCATTGAAAAGGGCACCCTCGGTTCGTTTCCCAAAGAACTAGCCATTCTTCATCGGGTGTAGATATAAGGTCATCGAATACTCCCGAAAGGTAGGGCGAGGGGATTCTGGAAAGGTCTTTGGTTCGGTCTGCTTTAGGGTTATTATAAAAATCTCCTGATACGTTGATTTTGCTGGTGCCCGAAATTTTATTTATTTCTTTGGATGGGAAAATTTCTAGTAGTTCAAAAAAAGTGTGTTCACCTTCACCATGAACTGCGATATCAATCTCGGGATTTTTTCGCAAAAATAATTCGGCGTGATCGGGTACTTGAGGGCCTCCACATAAAATATAAATATTCGGGTTTATTTTTTTTAATTGTCGAATAATTTCAAGAGAAATTTGTTCATTCCAGACATACAAACTAAAACCGACCACTTCAGCTGGTAATAGTTGTTTTACTGCTTCTTCAACAGAAGTTCTTTTGAATACAGGTCGTAGGAATTTGAAACGTTCTTTATAAGGCGAATACTTTTCCACATAGGCTTGAAGCAAGCCAACTGAATAGGGAAGGTAGTTTGCGCCAGAAAAACTATTGTTGATTTGGCTTAGGCCAACGATTATTTTCGTATTACGTAAATTCATAAGGCGGTATTTTTAGTAAGAACCCACGTTAAAATAATTTTTTATTAGGTTTTGATTCATGATAAATAAACTGTAATTGTTTGTTAAAACTCATATAAATATAGATTCAACCTATTCCCCCCCATCTTCAATTATTTTTAAATAGTCTTTTATGGAAAGGTAGGGGTGCTCTCGAGCGTATTTTAGGATATTTATTACGTAATTTTTTTGATCTTTATATAATTTATCTATCGATGCTAGGATCAAGCTTGGGCTAGGCTCAATAATAACGCCTAAATTGTTTTCTTTAATGACCTCTACGATACCATTATTTTGAGTTGCAAGTATTGGGATCTTCATTTGAAGGTATTGAATAAATTTTCCGGGAATTGAGAATGATGAGTAACTTTGTTTGGCTGTAATTAAATTGATGCCACAGAAGCAATCCTTCATCACCTCCTCAAGTTCATCTAATGAAAGAAACCCATATAATTCCACAAAATTTTCCAAGTCTAGGCTTTTAATTTTTTTCTCTATAAGGGTCCGCTCAACAGTTGAGTGAGGGCCTATGATTTTTAGTTTTGCGCCAATATCCCTGTATAGCTCAGGCAACAAAGGCAAAATTAAATCTAGACCAGAATCTTTTCGAACTTGGCCTAAAAAACAAATATTGGTTCTTTTAGGTAATATGGCATTAGAGTGGATATCCAAGGGGGGCGGATAGCGGGTGTGTATATTCCGGACTAATTTTCTGCCCCAATGGCGTTCCCTAGCCTCATTAACAAGCTTTGAGTAACTATCGGCCAAGTCGCATGTTTTAATGGCGATATAATCCATAAAAACAAACAAATAGTTATTAGCTAGTTGGCTTAAAAACCCTTTGTCCCCTTGGTTGGCTAGCCAGTCGCAAGTACAGTATATAAAAACTTTGCAGAGGCCAACTTTTCGTGCTATTCCAAAAATTGATGCTACCCAAGTATTCTCGGTTAAACAGATTTTAGGGCGATATATAATGCAAATGATTACCGAAAGGAATAAAAATGTTCCAAAAAATATTATCCATGCAAAGGGTAATAATAAATTTTTAAAATTATTATTTTTTGGAAAGGGAAATTTAATAGTCGTGGGAAACCATTTAACGTGACTTGGTTTATGTTCCAGATGAATACCCTTGAAATCCCAGAAGAACATCATAGAGTTTTTGCTATAAGAAAGAATATCGCGGCTGAATGCGTTCTTGTCAAACGAATCCATTTTAAGTGATACAAAATCTAATCTTTTAAACTGCAATTTGAATCTCCTGAATCTTATTTCCTGACTATTTTGTTATCTGATGAGAGCTAAATAAATTTTAATTTATATGTTAGTTTAAATACCTTTTTTTATCGGACAATAAAAAAATTCCTGGGAGAATATACTATGGGAAGAAAATTTTTATAATTATTAAAAACTGATAAATTGCCAAATTTTTCTACCGGCAAATTTTCGAAGCGCTTTCGAACTAAGTAATGATCACCCAAGCCTACATATCCAAACCATGGGATTAAGTCAGGGTTGACTAAAAGCTTTCCAATATTAAGCATGCCAAAAATTTTTTGAGCAGAGCTTTGAGATAGAAGACTGTAAAATTCTGTAATATGATTGCCGAAAACAGGTTGAAAAAAACCTTTGTTAATATTTTTTAGCAAAGGATCCCAGCCTGTGTAATTGCTTTTCTCTCCAGTCTTTATTAAAACTTGGTAGTTCCCCATCCCGGGGAAAGGCATTATTTTATAGTTTAATTTTTCTTGAATGATAGCAGTTTTAAAATCTATATACTTAGGCTTATCGGCGTATTTTCTGGTAGTTTTTCCATGATCGCTAATATGTAGAGGAAGGGTGCGATCAGGAATAATATTTCCTGTTGCAATTGGAATGAAGCAAAAAAATAAATATCCGATAATAAAAAAATGAAAAACCCGACTTTCTTTTGAGTTTTTAATAGTTAAAAAAATAAAAAGCAATAACAAGGTGAATAAAAAGATGTACAAGAGACCAAACTTTTCTATTGGACTTTTGAACATATTAAAAAGAGGAAAGTATTTGAATAGAAATAAATAAAGTTCGCCAAATGGAGGGTTTGGTCCTTTTGTTAGAAACATTGTCAGTAGTGTTAGGAGAAAAATACGACTAATGATTTTTTTTTCACGAACTTCTTTATAAAAAAAACAAAACCAAACAACTAGGGTTATGGGAATTAATTTTACGATATGACCAGGAAATGAATTATGTAGGTCTCCAATAAAATTCGCTCCATAATCATAGGTTAAAACTGTCAGAGTTAGGCATTTGAGTAAAGGCGCAGCAACAGCATCTACAGTTTGAGATAGCCAAGCTTGATGGTCTGCTTTTGAGTGAAAAAGTAGGGCGTCTATAGTTGCGTAAAAAATGTTTAGCAACCACCAGAAATTAAAAAGAATAAATGCCGATAAAATAATTATATATTTTTTTAGAAACTCTGAGTAAACCATTTTTTTGTTAAAGTGAAAGGAGATAATGTAAAGTGAGATCAAGGAGGATAGATTGGCAATAACACCGAGAGGCTGATTTGTGTAAGCAACAGAGAATATCGCTGTGGTAACACCAGAAAACAAGAAAAGTTTAAGATTGTCTTTATAAAATCGTAGGGTGACCCAGAAAAGAAATGGCATCAGCGCAACTACCGATGCATTCCATTGATTGAGATTAGTTAGGTATTGTAATATCGATGGATTGATGAGGTAAAATAATGCCACCAGAAAAGCTGATAAAGGCCTAAGGTTGATTTCACGAGTAGCTAGATACATTCCAAGAAAAGGTAAGTAATACAAGCAAAATACCAATATAAAATTGGTGATGAATGTGTTTTTGAATATGTTTTCGATAAATGCGAGCAGTAGAATATTAACTCCAGTCCCTGATGGAGCAATATTAATCATTCCTTGACCATAAACAGAAAACCATTGATATGAGGTTGAATTTAGGTGCTCTGTGAAGTTTAGGACATTATTTCCTTCACCCCCAAGAATTAAAGAACCATCAAAATAATATTTAGATAGAGCTAAAGCGAATACCGGAATCATTCCAAGCGGATATAAAAAACGATTATCTATGAGTCGATTTATTATTGAATAAAATTTGTCAGTCATTGGTGTGTGAAAACAAAAAATTGAGATCAGCTAACCCACCAATTTAGATTGGCACGGTAGAGAGAGTCGCAGTTTTTACAAAGGTCTATTTTATCTCCCTCACCTTTTAAATGAAGGTCTCTTATTTTACCCATTTCTTTTGAACCTAAAACTTCTGTAATCGTTTGCTTGTTAAGATCTCCGAGAATGACTTTCCCTTCGAGATCGCGACAACAAAGGCAAACCTTGCCATTACTCATGACGGTAAAACTGGTCCAAAGAGCAGAACAAGGATAAAGGCGGGGTTTGTTTTTATTAGCTGTTGAGGTGATTTTTTTCATAAAGTTAGGATTTTTTTCATTTCCTCGAGATTCAACTAAACCCATTGTATAGGTGTCAGCGCCATTGAGTAGTTCGGGAAGTTGTTTGGAGGACTCGTAGTTTTCTCTCGATACAATGGTGGTGTGGATGTTGATCACGGGTTTGTTGCTATTTCGTTCCTTACGAAGCTTGATCAAATGAGAAATATTGTTACAGATTTCTTCAAAGTTTGCTCCTACGCGAATTTTTTCAAAGGACTCTTTGGTTCCACCGTCAATGCTAAAGTTGACCCAGTCAACGTCAGTGTCTAAGATGTTTTCTGCTTTTTCAGCTGTCATTAAGGTTCCGTTTGAAAAGAAACCAACGGTCATTCCTTTTATTTTTGCATACTCAACTCTTTCGAAAAGGTTTTTATCGAGAAGAGGTTCATTATAGTGAGTTAAATTTAGTCGGGTGTGACCAAAGGCCACAACATCATCGACTATGTTTTTATAAAGATCCATTGGCATCGACGTTTTTTCACGCCCCATACCTGGGTAGGGACACATCGTACATTCTAGGTTGCACACATTTAATGGTTCTAGGGCGACTTGGTAGCCAGGTGATGATTCGTAATGAGCAATAATTTTTTTTATTTTTTTCCAGTAAAAATACTCGTATACTTTTCCAATCAAGGGTAGAGTGGTTAAATACGAGAATGCCTTAAAGATCCACGGTTTCTTGATTGCTGTTTTAGCACCTAATCCAATTAAATATGATGATAACCACCGCAGCATAATCTTTTTCTTAACTTTGATTGAAGCTTAGCAGGACGATTAAAAAAATATTTTTAATCCGAAAGCTTGTGGAAAAGAGTTTATAGTTTCTATATCGCTATTTTAGGTTAGATCTTTAAATTAAATAAAACTTTTACATGCCCAATTAAGTAGGTTTTGCTTCGTAAGATTAATTAAAGTCAAATTGTAAGATTAAAAAAATAATCCTTCTACTTGATAATTTCTTCTATTTTTTTGGTTATCTTAGAGTTGTGATTTTTTGGCCAATGTTTTTTGATGCTGCGCTTAATTTTTTGGTACGTCGTTTTTCTTAAATCAATAGCAGTTTTTATATTTTTCTGGTTTAAACTCTATCCTGCCATACCAAAAAAACTCCCTATATCTTTGAATTAATCAAAGATAGCTGGTAACTCAGCGGTTGGTTGAATTTTTTTGGATGCCGATAATAAAATTAATTCATCGACCCTAAATAAATTGGTTTTGATGTAACGTTATTTTTAATTTATAGTAAGAGGAGCTGTAGATTTATTTTCAGCTACTTCCTCAGGTGATTTGTGAAGCCTAGCCTTAGAGAAGGCATCTTTTTCATTATATTTATCCCAAAGCATGTTTATGTGTGCTCGCTTGACGGTTAAAAACTTTCTAACTGGATCCGCAAAAGCCCAACCAACTTTTAGTGTGTATATTAGATCTTCGTAAGAGTTAACTTTCCTTAGAAAATGAGCTGGATTAAGAGCCCATTTTTTTAGCCTGGCCTTAAAAAAAGTTTTGTATGCTTCAGTTAATATTTCTTGTAGCTCTTCTGGTGAACAATGTTTTGTCTGGGCTCCTCTTTGTGAAAGTACTTCGCCAATTTCTGCAAAGTCTTCAGTATCCTTATATGTCGTAGGATCCATGATTGGATCTAAATCTAGAAGGCCTTCACTTTTAAATACTGAATAAACATCAGAAGTGGGGTGAGGTAATAATAGATAAAAAACAGCCATATCTGTTCCGCCATCGATAGCGTAACGTATAGTATCCCTCATGTGCTCTTTTGTTTCATAGGGGAAACCAAGAATAAAAGTACAAATAGTCCACAAACCTATTTTGTTGGCATGTGTAATCATTCGTGTTGCTTGTTCAAGGGGGACTTTCTTTTTAATAAAATTTCTAGTTTCCTTGTTACCTGATTCTATTCCAAAGGTAAGTCGGTAACATCCAGAAGCCTTCATTTTATCAAGTAGGTTTTCATTGAGCAGCCAATGAGCGACTCCATTTGGAGTGGTCCATCTGATATCGACCTTGCGGCGAATGATTTCATCGCATATAGCGGCAAGTCTCGGAATATCCCGCCCCAGATCGTCATCTAAAAAACTAACTTCACGCATGTTATATTTTTCTTGCAAGAATTCAATTTCATCTACTACTTTAGATGGATGTCGGCCAGACCAATCTCTACCCCATACAGCACGAACGGTGCAAAAAACGCATTTTTGAGGGCATCCACGGCTGGTTAACATAGCTCCAGCAGGTTTACGCATGATGAAACTATGATGCATACTTTCCTTTAAATAATTCTGCATAGGAAGAAGGTGTCGGGCAGGCAAAGGAAGCGAATTGATGTCAGACATACGACTCCGAGGTGGGTTTTGAATAATATGTTCTCCATCTCTGTAAGTCAATCCAAGCACATCAGATAAAGGTCCTTTGGTTTTTATTGTTTTTAAAAGCTCTGAGAAAGTAATTTCTCCTTCACCTTTGACAACCATATCCACGTTTTTATCTTTCATAACAAGTTCTGGAAATTCTGAGGGGTGTGATCCTCCAAAAACTATTATAAGTTTAGGGTGACATTCTTTAATAACTTTAGCGATACGATGAGGATCCCCAGAATATGCTGTGAACATATTACTGATACCCAAGACATCTGGACCAAAATCTCCTACTCTTCTTAAAATTTCTTCATCGGAGATGCCAAACCTAGTGTGAGTTGGAGTACGACTAATATCTTCTCGAGCTCCTCTACCATCAAGGATGTTGATTTCGTGTCCTTCCTGTTCCAAATATGCTCCAAGATAAGCCAACCCAAGAGGTTGAACAACTGGAGGTACAGATGGATCGTCACCGTAAACTGTAGTAGGTGGAAAAACCAACATGACTTTCATTTTAAGTGCCCGTTTCTAAATTGATATTTCAGTTTTATTACACGCCTTTATGATGAGTGTTTTACCACATAGGTATTGATTTCAGCTGTTTGAGCTATGAATATTGAAAGTAAAGTCCGTATTGTAAATCCAATAGGAAAAAACATAAAATAAAATACCTTATTTACTATCGGAACTTTTGTGCTGAAACATTTGCAGATACTTGTTGTTAAATCATGCCAGTAATCGATGGAATTCCCAGAATATTCGACAACTTTTAATCCGTGCTGATTTAACAGTTTTTTTAGACTACGTTGATTAAAATGGTAAAGATGCCTTGGTGTATCAAGATGAAACCATTGTTTACGAGTTAGCCGAAAACCGAGGCTATCTCTGTTAGGTACTTCGAAAATAAAAACCCCGTTCTTATTTAAAAGGGACGAGAGGCGTTGGAGGAACGAAGAGGGGTTTTTTATATGCTCTAAGACATGCCACATGAGGATAATGTCATATTTCTTAGTACAATCTCCAAAATTTTCATTCTCAATATCACCTTGATACACTGTTATAGTCGGATAATGTTCTTGAATGTATCGACGGCCATTTTCATTAATTTCAACACCAAATTTTTCAAAGACGGCAGGCAGGCTGTTCAAAAATTTCCCTTGAGCACACCCAATTTCCAGGACACGATTCCCAGGGGGTTTGTGTCTTAAAATAAGCCTTAGTTTTCTCTGAAAACTAAATTTTCCTAAGAAACTGAGAATACCTTCTATGAGTCTACTCCCATGAAATTCATCATAATAGTTTTCTGGATAATAGTGATTATAGAAAACACTATTTGCATCTACGTCGGTGAAGGTGATTTTGCAGTTTTTACATTCGAGCACATTGAATTTTTCATCACCCAGCAGGTGCTTACCATGAATATTTTTTGAAATGAATAGCAGTTGGGTATTAGAGCTTGAGCAAAGCCGACATTCCGTAGACATATTTTTTGAGTTAGCAAGTTAAAATTTTTGATTTATAAATTCTCGGACCAGTATATTTGTTTGTGTGGTATAATTCAGTTTCCTTTGGGAGTGCCAGAGACTCTGTATATATTTTGGATTAAAAAATATAGACACATTTGGGTAGATTTTATTGTGTCTTTTCATTCCTTGTGACGCAAATGCCCCTAAGTCTACATTGTGTTTAGCAAAACGAAATTTACCTGGTCGTTCTTCAGCCAATTTTGCCGGATTTTCCATCAATAAGGGGTATTCTTCTCGAGTGAGTCCCTGCGTGTCAGCAAAAATCTCTGTTCCAGGGTATGGAGTGAAAATATTGATCGATACAATATTAGGTTTTATTTCTTCAAGCAAATCCATAGTATCTTTAAGGTCTTGTTCTGTTTCGCCTGGCGTATTGATTAGCATGTTAGCGAAGGCACGAATACCTAGTTTATGACAATTTTTAAAAGTTTCCTTTACTTCACGAACTTTTGTGCCCTTTTTTAAAAGATGCATTTGTTCATCCGATGCTTTTTCGACTCCAAAATCAAGTTGGATGCAACCAGCAGCTTTCATTTGTTTAAGAGAGCTATAGTTAACAGTGTTAACTTTTGAAGAGCAACCCCAAACCAAGTTCATTTTATTTTTAATCATTAGTTCGCAAAACCCAGATACCATTTCTTCATCCAAGGTAAACAAGTCGTCTATGAAATAAAATGAGTCTATTTTGTATTTATCTTTTAAGAATGCTACTTCTTCAAACAGATGTTTGGGCGTTCTTAAACGAACGCCCGCGCTTTTTTTAATCCCACTAGTAAAATTAAATTCCCTGAGTTCTGGAGCTACACAGAAAGTACATGCTGAGGGGCACCCACGAGAAGCTGATAGATACATACTGCGTGTGAAGACACCTCGAATAGCATAAGGGGAAGCATTGGTGTAATAGTCCATATCGATGCCCTCATAGTCTGGGCACGAAATCGAATCTAACTCATAATCAAGGATTTGTCGGTCCGTAATTATCTTTTTGCATGTTAAGTCATCATAGAATCCAACACCTCTTAGCTTGCGAATATCTTTACCCGAGCGAATTGCCAATACTAATTCATATAGAGAAATTTCTCCTTCTCCAAATACTACGAAGTCAATATCAGAATTTGGTCCTAATAGGTCATCAGGATAAAGTGTAGGGTGAATTCCCCCAGCCACAATTTTTGCCATCGGTCTAACTTTTTTAATTCTTTTAGCTAGATGTTCTACTTCATCCACTTCAGGTGTGTAGCAAGTTATGCCAATTATGTCTGTATCTATTTCAGCTATTATTTTTATAGTTTGATCTTCGATTGTGTTGAAGAAATTCTTTTTATTGAAAAAGAAAGATTCGTTTCTAACAACCTCATTCTCCATGATGGAGTCAACGATCTGCGTTTTGATTCCTTTTTGCTTTAGATACCCAGAAATGTACATCAACGCTAGGGGAGGCCGGTAATGGTTCATCATTCGGGATGGAGGTGAGACTAAAACCACTGTTTTCATCTTCCTCTGAACTTTAGAGCTAGCTTGAATCATTTGAATTCCAGTGGTTTTTTTATATTTTCAGAATTAAATACACTCAATCAATTTTAAAAGAGTTTTGCCAAACTAAAATTGTATCTAATATGACCGTAATAACGCTGAAACAATTTGTTTATATGGCGCCATTCCAATATAGCATATCATTCCAAGCAAATTGATTTTTAAGAAATTTTAGCCAAAAATGTATTGCTCGATAGAGACTTACTTTAATCACCCTAATAAATTTAGGTTATTAGATGAGTATATATGTCCTCAGCACGATAATTCCATTCCCACTCTTCATGTATTAACTTTAATGCTTCTAAGCTCATCTCCTTATATTGATAAGGGTTTGAGAGAAGATTGAGAATATTTTCAGCAAACTCGTCGGTATTAAAACAACTGGTTTTAAGCATTCCCTTGGGATAATAAGTTTTAAGTGCCTCAAGATCAAACGATACCCCAGGTAAGCCCCAAGCCATTGCTTCTGAGGCTGCCATTCCTCCACTATCAAAAGTAGCTGGATGAACAACAATACGACTTTGTTTAAATATCTCGAATTTTTTTTGCCCATCAAGAAAACCCATTAGATCAATATTTTTTGAAAGTCCGAATTCTTCGATCAAGCTTCTTATTTCATTTTCTAAAGGTCCAATTCCAATCATCACTAAATGAGCTTTGGGAATATTTAAACAAACAACTTGCCAGATTTTAATAAGTTCTAAAACTCCTTTTTGGTAATGAAATCGCCCTATAAAACATGCGTCGTAAATCCTCTCTTCCTGAGGAACTACTTCCTCAGAGTTTAGATAAATTTTTGCAGGTGCCGTATCAACTCCCCCGCGGATTACGACAACTTTTTCTTTAGGCCTTGTAGCCGTAATAAATTTATCCACGTCGGGTTGACTAGTTACAAATACAATATCGGAAAATCTTCTTATTACATAATAGGCAGGTATTTGGCTTAGCCAATAGAAGAATCCGATTAGAAATTTTTTACTGCGGTAGGGAGAAAACTTGTCCCATGGTTTCGGAGCAAAAAGATAGAACCCAGCTACCCAAATAATTTTTGGATTTTTTAATTTTAGAATGAAAGCCGGGAAAAAATCAGGCCAGAAATCTGAGGAAGAAAACACAATATCTCCTGATAACATTTTTATTGAAAAGGCTCTTTTTATGCTAACGGCTGTTCTGTATAGAGTGTCGATTAAATAGCCTAGCTTAACTAGCCGATTAGAGGCCCAAATATTTTTACGTATATTGCTCAGCTTATTGTGTTGGCAAATTACAGAGCCTTCTTGGGATATAAATAAAGTAATATCCAACTTAAATTGCCATTTTTTAATGAGTTCAATAAAAATTCTGTCGCCTCCACTTAATCCTGTACCTTGCATCCAGTTAGCAATGACAAACAATTTTTTCATTGTGTGGTTAGTCCTTGTGAAGCGGTGTTTTTTTATCGCTTATATTGCATTGTGTTGTTTCTTTAAGGATAAAATGATTGCTAAAAGTAACGCAGATTCTAACTTCATTGTATTGCAGGTTTAGGTTTACTTCGGAGATAACGAAGCAACAATAATGTTAAACTGACCAGTAAAGCTATAAAGCTGATGATACCCCCGATATAAAATAGACGCTGTGGCCAAAACTCCATCACCAACTCGAAACTTATAGTTCCGTTTGAATTTAGTTGATAAAATAGGGGCTCGTTGTTTGTTAATAAGGGCGTGTGGAGAAGAAAGTTTGAGTTGAGCCACCAACCATTAGTTTTAGCGTTGACTCGCCAATGCAGAGCATTGGGCCATTCAAAAACATTTGTATTTAAGCCCTTGATCATCTTCCAATTAGCCGAATTAGTTCTCGCGCAGTTTTCTTTATTTGAGTTTTTATTATTACAACCCATAGCAATATTTCCAGCAAACCAGGTTTCCCAGAATAAACCTGTGGGCAAATTCTCATTTTGAATAGTATTGAAAAATTTTTTAGAGATGAAACCAGTTTTTGGAATTGCTTGGTCTATTGTGTTCCGTCCTATCTTTTTGATCAAATTATAAGGGATTGATAAAGAAGGTGGCTCTAGTTCGATATCAGTTATCCATCTTTTTTTTAAGAATTCTTTTAAAGATTCTAGGCTGGCTTGAGTTTTTTCATTCCCTTTTAAAACCTGGTAAGAAGAAAGTATTTGCTGAATTCTGGCAGAATTAAAAATTTCTTTTTTGACAGACCAGGGGACTATATAGATTCGCCAGTCCTGGTGAAAAGACTCACTGAAATTTAAAGGAAAGTCTCCACGTGCGTTATGAATTCGAATACGGTATTTTGTAGCATTAATTTTTCGTACTTCGATATTGGGAATAGAAATTTGTTTTTTTGTCGACATTAAATTAATACGGGTTTGATTCAGTTGGTCCCATAAAACCCCTTCGGTCAGTCCATATTTTAGTAGAATTTCCTGTAAAACCTTATTCTTGCCCTGATTATGTTTTGTGAAATAGACACCAGTATCTACCGAAAAATCATGCAGAGTTGCAAGAGATGATAATGTTTTCATAAATGATGGAGAATCCTGAGCGCTAGCAGCTGAATTTGACCAGTAAAGTTGCATCAAAAGAGAAACTATCAAAGCGGGAAAAAAAAATCGGCTAGCCATAATGTTTTGTAATCAAGTTTAAGTTTTGTTCGGAGTAATTCATTGTTGCGTAATCCCTACAACCATTTTTTAAGATTTTAAGTTTTTCTTTATCCACATAAAGCATTTTGATGGTATTTTTTAAGTTGTTGTGGGTAGGTTTTACTAGTATAGAAACAGTTTCGTTCAAAGCCTCTGAGATCCCTCCACGATTGGAACCCACGACAGGGGTTCCACAGGCAACAGATTCCATTACTACCCGTCCGAGCCCTTCTTCATATTGAGAGGGAATACAAAAAATATCAGCACTATTATAATAATTAGGTAAGTGTGCATTTTGAACCTGACCAAGGAATTTTATGTTGGAACTTTGGTCAGACACATTTTTTAAAAAAGACTCTAAGGGGCCACCGCCAATAAATACGAATTGAACCTGTTCTAACTCTCGAGCAATTTCGACTAGCAGTTTTATTCCTTTAATGGGAATGAGCCTTCCAACGAAAAGAACTGTAAACCGATCATCGATACCAACTTTATTTCTAGATTCTTTTAGGTTGCTTGGTTTGAAGAGATTAAGATCAACCCAATATCGGTATTCTTCTATGCCTCTGTGTTTTATTCCAGTTTGCTTAAATTGGTCATTTACAGCTTTTGACATGCCAAGAGTTACGTCGGCCTGATTAATAATCGTCCGTGCCATCAGAGAGGTTAAGCTATTGACGTCTATGTTGTTATATATAGCGTGCAAACTTATTAGGAAACGTTTTTGGAAAATTATTTTTAGAATAGTTCCAACTATGCCAGCATTAAGACCTTGTGCGTGAATAACGTCAATATTACGTGCATTGGATAGCATAAAAAAGAAAGACCGAATAAGAAGATAAGGCGTTAGGTAGAAAAAATCCAAAATCGGATAATTTTCAAGTTTATGGAATAGGTTTTCTCCAAACCATCGATATCTGGTTATTTGTATACAATTCCCATCAAGCTCGCGTGTTTTCCAAACAGTATTTTTAGTTGTGATAGGGGAATACGTTTGTACAAATACTCGGTATCCTTTTTTATCAAGTGCTGAGACGAGATCATTAAGATGAGTTTCAACTCCTCCAATATTAGGGCTAAAAAACGGGGTTAATATTAGTATTCCTTTTTTATTTTGGTTCATGAAAGATTTCTTTTTAAGAATTGTAGACCTACCAAAAATCTTAAAAAATAGACTCCTAACACCAGATAAGGCTTTAGTACGAAACGTTTCCATTTACACTTTTCTAGAAAAACTCCAAAAAAACGATACCAGATACCCATTTGTTTTCGAATGTCTGGATCGTTTTCCCCCCATTTTTTGGCATATCTGTCAATGCTTGAAGAGTAGTACTTTTTTTTAGATAGATATTCAACGAGATTAAATTCTGTTTCGTTGTGAAAAATACAGTTCCATTTGCCATTTGGGTTGACTCCACCTTCAACGATTAAACGAGTAAGTTTCCAAGAGACAGAATTGGGGTAGTCAGTTATAAGTGGCAATAGTCCGATAGGACCAATTTGTTTAACTTTTTTGTCGATATCCCAGTCTTCTGGACCACTAATGGTTTCGTCAAAACCACCTACTTCTTCAAAAACAGATTTTTTAAAAAAACGGGCTCCATCAATCACTGTGCCATTATAAAAGGAACGTTCAAATCGTCGGACTTGGCTAAAATAGTTCTTTCCTAAAACAAACTCTGGAATATGCAGAGCCACCCAACACCCACTCTTAATCGAAGACACACAAGTTTCTACTGTCTTAGGTCCAAGGACCATATCGGCATCTAGAAACATCACGTATTTCCCTTGAGCAATATTGATCATTCCATAATTTCGTTGCGCTGATCGCTCGGGACCTTTAATGAAAATTTTGTCAGTAAATTTTGAGGCTATTTCCCGAGTACTATCTAATGAGCTATTGTCAATTAAGATTATCTCCAGATGGGGATGTGTTTGTTCGGTGATGGATAGAAGACAGTTAGCTATGTTTTTTTCTTCATTTTTGGTAGTTACAATTATTGATACTAGCGAAGAAAGCATTATGAGTAGAAACTAAATTTTTGAGGGGGTTATGTTTGTTCTATGTTTTTGATATTTGGTTAAATTGAAAATATGTTGTCGCACTCTGCGGATTGCACGGATACCGTAAACAAACAAAAACTGCCAATCCTTTTTTTTAAACCTAACTAGAAACCTAAGTTGTTGGAAAATAAATTTAGGGTGGAAAGCTATTCCATACATTCTACGGATAGCGGCATAATATTCACCGTGTGGGATTGGGGTTTTGACGATGACTTTACTCATGTCAAAATCATTATAGTCTTCAGTTAGTAGTACACCACTTTCAATGCATTCCTCGTGGTAAGGAGTAAAATCCAGAGGAGTGCAGAGAGTAACTTGAAGGGTGCGTGCAAAGCCCTTGAACATTAAATTTTCAACTGTCATGATAGTGTTTTTTAATTGTTCTCGAGATTGCCAGTAATACCCAACCATGATTGTAAGGTGAGGGAAAAGGCCATATTTGGTGAATAGGCGTAAATTGTTTTCAACATCGTCTGGGCCATAACCCTTGTTAAGTCGGGTTAGAGTTTCCTCATCGGCCGCTTCTAGGCCTATAAGTACAAACCTAAAATTTGCCTTGCTAAGCAAGGCCATTGTTTCTTCATCGAAATAACCGAATCGAGTGTTGAAACCAAAGTAACAATCTCTTTTGTGCAACCCGCGCTCAACAATACCTTTAGCAAACTCTCTAGCCTCGGCGCCTCTGTACCATACCCCAGAGTCATCGAAGATCTCCTTGGCTCCGTAATCCTCTATTAAACGTTGATATTCATCCAGACTTTTTTGAACAGAACGCATTGAAAATGTAAGTTCGGGCCCATTATACCTGCAAAAGGTACACTTCCCAAACATGCAGTCGCGGATAACGCTGGTAGCGTAGGTTCCTGGTGTTTGCATAAAATTACCATTTTCGTAAGCATAATTATTCCATTGCACGAGATTACGATCTATATCTGGAGAGAGGTCAAGTGGTTCAACCTGTTTGAAGTTTCCAGTGTCAAGGAAGTCATTATCATCTCTTCTAATCATCAGACCCTCTATTCTGCAACTGTTTCTCCAGTCTGAATGGGCGTCAATAAAAGGAATGAGTTTCTGTAATGCGAAGTCAATGTGGTTGCTTTTTAGAACGATATCAGTCTGACTGTTAGATAGTGTTTCTTTGGGTTTTCTCATTGAGTGATAGCCAGTCATGATAACTATACATCGCGGGAGGTCAGATTTGAGTTTATCTATCATGCGCCAATAAAACTTCATAACTGGAGTTGTGCTTTCAAAAACAACTATATCGGGTTTTTCTTTTAGTAAGTCTTGATACCATTTTTCTAGATTTTTGAGTTGTGAATTTCCGTCATCCCAATAGATATCGTAACCCAAATCTCTTAACCAGGTGGCCGCTTGAGCATGAATTACAGGTAGGAGATATGTTGGCTTTTTGAAGAATTGGACATTGCGGTTTTGTGACACCATGGCCTTTTGGCCATCTTGATTTATTATTGGAGGGTAGGAGATTGCGATTTTCATAAAGTAGGTACCCTTGTGATCATCGGGTCTTTTTTTGTTATACGTAAGTTAAAAAAAAGCTTCAGTAAAAATATTATCTCCAGAGACACCTTTAAGTCTAAGTAAATCATAGCCTTCTCGAATCATTCTTTGATTACCACAAAGAAAATAAATATGTGTTGGGTCAAAATAGTTATTCTGAATATAATCGGTGACCCTACCTTTGAACCCATTCCAACAATCGTCTCGAGTGATACATGTTGTTAGTCGTTTGTGATCGTAGTCATTATAGTCGTATCTTTCCTCTCCTGTTCTAATCCCGTTTATAATTCTGTAGTCAAGTTTAGGGTAGGTTTTTACAAAAGAATGGAAGGGAGCTATGCCTGTTCCTGTAGAAATAAATGTAAAAAGTGTATTTTTTAACTTTTCAATATTAATTATGAATGCCCCATATGGCCCGTGAACGGCAACTTCTTCACCCGGTTTAACTTTCCTTAAAGCTGAGGAAACACTTCCTTTTCTAACCTCCTTTATGAGAAATTCTAAGTAAGGGTCATTGGATCCAGAATAGACTGAGTACTCGCGATTAATACCGAGGCCTTTCAATCCCAGGTTAAAGCATTGACCAGGTTTAAAAGCAAGTTTTTTTCTCTCTAGCCTCAAAACGTAGGTTGAAGGAGAGAGGTCTCTAATATTTAAAACCTTATGAAACATTTAATTCTCTAACACTTTTTTTTAGGTTTGGATGATTTTTAAAAAAATAATAACTTTAAGGCTTTTTACTCATTATAAAGACTTAGGTTATATATTGAATTAGACGATTCAATATACAATCATTTTATCGAAGAATATTTTCAGAGTATACTTGTTGAAATTTGGTTACTAGTAAATCTAAATACGATTTCCTAGTTTGGTCTGTAGTCAAAAATTCTATCATAATCTTTTGCGAGTTTTTCAAGTAACCTTCACCATTTTAAATTTAGAAAGTCTATTTTTATTTTTTTTGAAATGATTTAACTAATTAAGCCTTAGTCGCTTTCTTAAGTTTTTAAAAATTTAAAATCTGTATGATACAGTCATGAAAATTCTTTTTATCCAGCCTGAATCGACAATGCATGAACGAATGGGGCTTATGTATTTGAGCTCGAACTTGAAAGCTAAAAACCACGAGGTTCATATGGTTCTTGCTGATAGTCTTGGTCCTGAAGGTTTAATTGAGGAGGTGGAGAGGTTTTGCCCTGCAATAATTGGCTACAGCGTTATGACGTCAGAACTGGAAACGGTTTTGGGAATCAATAGCGCTCTTAAATCTAATTCTAAATGGAAGTTTTTGTCAGTGTTTGGAGGCCCTCACCCTACTTTTGCTTCTGATGAAATGATTAAAAGGGATGGAGTGGATGCGATATGTGTAGGTAAGGGTGACCTGGCCTTTCCTAAGTTTTGTAGTCAAGTTGAGCGAGGCAAAGATTTTTGGAATGCGCCAAGTTTTTTAGTAAACCACAAAGGAAAAATTTTTAAAAACCCTATAGGACTTTTAGTGGAAAACCTTGATGATCTTTTGTTTTCAGACAGGGAAATTATGTATGAGGCAGATCCAGGTCTTAGAGAAAATGGGAGGAAAATGTTTTTTGGGTATTTTCTTTCGTATGCTCCGTAAAACTTGAAGGGTCTAAACATTTAATTTAACGCCCCAAAGAGGCTTTATATTCTCGATTACCAAGTCCTTGGATAAATCGAATTCCGTACCATAGATGAGTGAAAAAGATAAAGGGAGCACTAAGAACTGCTATGAAAAAACCTTCTTTTTTAGCAATATCTTTTAGTGCTATCAGTAAACTTAGTCCATAAACTAACAGACCTGACTCATATATGATTATAATTTTAGGGTACAGTAAGGTTAGTCCACAACCTCCAATTATAAATATTGTAAACATAGCGGGAATGAAATAAACAAGTCTTCTTGAAGTTTTTGGGAACTGTCTGGAGAAGATTGCTCGATGATATCCATAATTTCCTATTTGCCGCATATGTTTCAGCAGTTGTGATCTTCTATGATGGAAGACAATTAATTCTGGGATATAAAAAATATTGAACCCATTTAATACCAGGTCGAGACAAAGCTTAGTATCTTCTCCCGGCCAGAATTCCGTGTTAAAACCGCCAATTTGATCGAACGCTTCCTTATTTACTATAAGATTGACTGTTGGCCAGTCATCGACCATATGGGTTGGAGGGCTTGGGATATAGCGTTCTTTAAACCCTCCAGAGAAATTACTTAGAAATACTGCTCCAAACACTTTTGCCCAAAACGGATCATTCTTTGGAGTAATAGCGGGCCCACCAATAGCTGAAACATTGTTGCGATTTTTCAGGACGTTTAATGCAACTTCCAACCAATCTGATTGCGGATAAGCATCATCATCAATAAAGGCAAGATATTTTCCTTTAGATTTTTCAACTCCAAGGTTTCTTTTTAATGCTGGATTTATTTCTCCTGTGGGATAAATAAAAATAGGTAGATCTAGATAACTATCAGGAAGAGTGGTTTCATCGTCAGGAAGAAGAATTATCTCAAACTTTTTGAGAGTTTGCTCTCTTAAGTGAACGAGGTTTTCTTCTAAGTCAAGCGACCAATTTTTAAATGGGATAATGATGGAGAAAGTTATAGTCGAGGACATTTTTTAAAAATAAGAATTAATGGGAAAAACTCTTTATTGTCAGGACGGAGTTCATGAAAAATAGAAAACCTTTAAATTATTTAAAAAACTAATGATACTTTTCTACATTATAAAGTTATACCATTTTTAGAAGCAGAGTATTTAGGAGAAGCTAAAAAAAATATTTTGGTTGTCATGGATTTTAGGTTTCAAAATTGTTCACTTGATTCGCAGTCAAAAAATAAGTGCCTTTGAAAATACTTTATGATACATACCGGATGGAATGAATCTGTCCCATCAGTGATTCAGGTTCTATTTGAGTTTGTTAAAGGGACATGTGTTTAATCAGGTTATGTTTTCCGAAGACTAATTCACTATAATTTACTTGTTTGATTGTAACTTAATGAAATTCTATGTAAATCCTTAGGCAATAAATGGGGCTTTAGAGTTTTCAGTTTAATGATAATAGTTAAAATTATGAAGCTGCGAAAACTTTAACCCACGGCATAGCCTTCTTTTTAAATTAAAAATTATGTTAATAGAGTATTTGGGTTGCTCTCCACAGTGGCTTTAGTCGGCTTGAAAACACCGCGTGCTTTGTAAGAGCCTTTGTCTAGCTTAGATTTCAAAGCCAACCCTCTCTCAATGATTATTTATGGGAGAAAAATAGGTGGTGTGTTGCGTGGAAGATTTTTGCTTGCTGGTGAGACGGATTTGTATAATGAGGAATGAATCAATTGAGGGTAGAATGAAACAAATAATTAAAAGCATTTTAGCTAAAATGAATTTCTTTTTGGGATCTGTTGAATTACAACAGCGCAAGGATGGTCTGATTTCAGAAATAGATAAATTGTTCGACTTGATGCTGACAATAAATGGTGGCGAAAATAGTAGGTCGCAGTTTAAACAAGATATATTTGCATTAATGGTGAATAAATTTAAGAAAGATGGATATTTTGTCGAGTTTGGTGCGACAAACGGATACGATATAAGTAATACTTATATTTTGGAAAAACAGTTTGGCTGGCGAGGCGTTCTTGCTGAGCCTGCAAAAGTGTGGCATGAAAATTTAATTAAGAATAGAGATTGTAAGATTGAATTTGATTGTATTTGGCGCACTACTGGTGAGCGGTTAGATTTTGATATGGTTGAAGAAGGCGAACTGTCGACCTTATCAATTTTCTCAAATAACGATGAGCATGCCAAAGCTCGACAAGCAAAGACGACCTATGTAGTGAATACTATTTCATTAATCGATTTATTAAAGAAGTATGATGCACCAAAAGTCATAGATTACTTGTCCGTCGATACAGAGGGAAGCGAATTAGATATTTTGTCTGCTTTTGATTTTAATCAATATCGTTTCAATTGCATCACCATTGAGCATAATTTTACAGGAAATAGAGAAAAGTTGAAATCACTTTTGGAGCTAAACGGATATAAAAGAGTTTTTGAACACTTGTCGAAATGGGATGATTGGTACATAACAAAAAAGTAGCAGACTGCTTAGATAGTTATTAAGTAATTGTTATTAAAAAAAGCTATAAGGTTTATTTTTCATTTTAATTTTTTTATTGAATTTTTCTTTCAATTAACTAGCATATTCATAATTGATGTGCTGACCGTTATATTGGCAAACTTTCGAGTTAAGGTAGTCAAACAAAGATAAAGTTTTGTTTAGAAATAGTTAACTCAAACTATTTTTTATCTTGTTAATAAAAATTTCGGTGCGGAAGCCAAGAGCCTGTTTTTCGCAAGAAAAACGCATAGAACGAGCTAGTTTTGGGTTTGCTGAATTCAACATTTGGATTAATTCTTCTGCTGAGATTTTTGGGGATGATAGCCAACCAGTTTCTCCATGAACTACTGTTTCTAATAGCCCACCCTCTCCTGAACCAATTACGGGTTTTCCGGCTGCCATCGATTCTACTGGAGACATTCCGAAATCTTCGTCTTTTGGGATATAAATTGTAGCAATTGAGTTACCTATTAAATTCTTTAATTCATTATCATTGATATCACCTGTGAACTGGATATTTGTAAAACCCTCTGCAAGTTGTTTAAGTTTTTTTTCATCTGGCCCCGTAGAGGTTACGATGAGACGTTTTTTTGGAAGCTTGATAAATGCTTGGATGATAATGTCTACCCGTTTGTGAGGAGTAAGCCTTGCCGTGGATAGGTAATAATCTTCCTGTCCCATCCAGCTAAACTTATCTATATCACAAGGAGGATAGACCAACTTTGACTCCAAGCCTAAAAATTTGTGAATTCTATTTTGAACGTTTTTAGAATCAGCTAAAATTACGTCCATCTTACGGATAGAATTTTCGTAAAGAGGTCGATAAAAAGAATTGTAGAGTAAATGTCGTAGTTTTCCTGAAGGGGACTGAGATGCCATGTGAAAATTTTTAAGATCGTAGATCGCTCTTGGTGGAGTGAAGCAATAATAGATGTTTTTTCCTTTCGAATGGTTTGATACTGCTAAAGGTGAGTTATGGCCAGTATAAATTACATTTTTATATTCGTTTAAAAATTTAGTTTTATTGCTAAAAGTATGAAGTCGTTTAAAAGTTCGCCAAACGGGAAGTTTGGATTCGGAATCTAGATTAATAAGTTTATTTTGTAGTTCGTCTAAATTAAACGTATTTTTGTTACGATATCCAAAAACTAGATCTGCTTTTAGATCTCGGCAGAGTATTTTAACAAGGCGTTCTCCGCCTCCTTTGAATGCAAAGGCGTCATGTAAAATAACTGTATCAGCGTTATTCATTGTTCTAAAATAACTTTTCGATACCATGAGGTCATTCCACCCCCAATTAAAATCATCACGATTGCCTCAGTTGCTATTGTTCCAATAGCGGCCCCCTTTGCCCCCATGGAAGGGATAAGATAAAGATTTAGACCTATATTGATTAAAGCTGCTAAACATGTAATTTTGGCATAAAAGTATTCCCTGTCAATTGCTAGTGTAGCCTGGGTCAATATCAAATTAGGTGCCATAAAAAAAATTGAAATTAAAAGTAAGTTTAGCAAGGGAGACGCGCTGGTGAAATCTACGCCGTAGCATAAATGTATAACCTCTTCGCTAAAAAACCAACCTACAGGGATAATTACAATAGGGAAAATAATACTGAAGGAAATTAATTTTAAAATATAAAGTGTGAAGTCCTTTGGCTGTGCCATTCTTGTTCTCATTTCACGAAATAAAACGGTTGCGAATGGTAGATGCATAAATATAATTCCTTCTAATAACCTAGATCCGGCTGAGTAGAAACCAACTTCCTCTAAACCAGTCCCAAGATGACGTAACATGACAATATCTATTTTAAAATAAACCAAGGTGGCCATGTCAATTATTAAGAGAGATCCAAGTGATTTGTAGACAACAGGGTCTAATTTGTTGAATAAAAATTTTAGTTTGCAATCAGATGGACGTAGGGAGAAGGCAATAACGTATCCAACGATTGAACCCAATAAAATTACCTCAATTGAGGGACTAAAAATAAAAATGAAAGCCAAGACACCTAGCATCCCAAAAGTCCTGGTCATAATGCGCCATTTGGCTTCTGTCGTGAACAGCCCTTTCCCTTTGAGCTGTGATGAAAAAAATGTAGTTATTGTTACTAATCCAAAAGAAAAAACAGCTAGCATTAAAAGCAAACTATCATTTAAAGGGAATATGCTAAGTATTAAAATGCCAATTATTGTTACTAGAATATTATGCCCAAGCGAAAGAGAAACTAAACGACCTTTCAGATTTTTAAAGGTAGGTGATGTGAGTTCTCTAAAGATAAGTGTACGAAACCCCCCATCCTGTAAAATTGCATAAAGAGATGCCAAGGTTAGAAGATAGTTATAATTTCCAAAAATTTCAGGACCAAGTAATCTTGCGAATAAAAAAATCAACAGGATGGAAATAATAGCCCCGTATGCTGATGCAAGCCACTGAACTCGAAAAGATTTAGCTAGTCCCATGACATTTTATTATGTGTGGTTTTGAAATGGAAAAACTAGAGGGGGTTATTTTTAACAAAACCAACTCGCTCTTGAACAATATATAGTGGCCGGCCTGATACCTCAGTATGAATGTTCCCTATATACAAAGCGATCAACCCCAAGGCAGCAAGTACAATACCGAATAGTAGTGTGTTGAAAACGACGAAATAAGCCAGCTTGGTAAAAAGAGTCAACCCCAATATCAGGTGGGTAATTATCATATACAAGAATAGTAGGGTGGCAATACTGGTTACAGCTAAACCCAGATATCCTGTAAACCTTAAAGGCATCAATGAAAAAGAGGTAAAAGAATTGATAGCCAAATTCAATAAATTATTAAAGGAAAAGGTTGATTTTCCAGTAATTCGGTCAGGAGAATCAAAAGTAATAGACGCTTTTTCAAATCCCATCCAATCGATTATGCCCCGAAAAAATCGGTTGCGCTCAGGAAAAGTCCGAAGAACTTCCAATACTTTCCGGTCTAGCAGGCGAAAATCAGTTGCTTTGTATTGAATATTTAGTTTTGAAAAGCGGTTTAGCATTAAGAAAAAAAAATTTGACCCTATTTCACGCCACATAGCATATCGAATACGGTTACGTTGTGCGGTTACAATTTGAAATCCTAACTCCCACTGATGAATTAACTTTGGAATTACTGATGGTGGGTGTTGCAAGTCTGCATCCATGAAAATTACGGCATCAGATAATTTTTCCCATTCAAGGACTCCGGCTGTAAGGGCCATTTCTTTTCCAAAATTTCGGGTTAAGCGTAAACCTTTTACTCTTTGGTCTAAGTTAGATATTTCCTTGATGGCCTGCCAGGTTGAATCGCGGCTGCCGTCATCAATAAAAACAAAGTCCCACGTGTAATTATTCAAAGCTTGAATGATTTTGTTGGTTTCTTCATAGAGATGGCGTATGCTATTTTCTTCGTTGTGGGCGGGGACAACAAGTGTGATTTGATGTTTCTTGTTATTCATGAGCTTAAATTAAGGTGATCAATGCGAATCTTGCTAATATAGTTTTAATAGATAAGCCTAAAAAAAAATCTGACCAAAGAGGATCATTATGAAAGGGAAAACACCTTGGTATATACTTCGGTATTCTGGTTTCTTAACTTAACTATGGTCAATATTTTATGCTAAACGGTTAGGGTTGTAAACGATTCTGCTGCGCGAAGGTTGTTTTTAGTAATAAAACCCATTTTTGAAGTTGCTCGCTTATCACGATTTTTTTACGGGGCAGTATATTTTAATTAGAATTATCTTGGTTTATAAATATTGTGGAGTTTTATAAGGACGATAGAAAAAAGAGGAAGGATCTTTTTTCAATTTGCAATAATTTGTTATCAATACCTAAAGCCACTTTTGTCTTGGATAAAGCCAGAAATTTACTTAATTCAAAATAACTCTTCCTGTTAATGGGAGTAGTTGTTTTAAAAAATCTAACCATTTAAACCTTGAACCAACACAAATGGAAAGTTGCTGAAGCGATAATATTGGTTATGATCACACGGAGTATGATCATTATGTTGAGAAGTTTTTTTAATTTACTCTTCCGGGGAAAAACTTCTTGTTTTAAAATTGAAGGGAAAGACCTATAGGGGCTAATTAATCTCAATAGGTTAAAACGTAGCAAAAAAAGTGACTGGACAAATCACCTTCGAAAATACTTCACCTTTTAAAGGTGCACTAATTAATAGATGCCTACCGCTTTTAAGACCCTATATAATGGTCGTAAATCCTTAGCAAAGCTTGTAAAAGCCAAAGTTACTGGACGGCGAATTCCGGTAAGAGTTTGTTTGCTAGTCACTAAATATTGCAATTTAAACTGTTTCTTTTGTTATGCAGAAGACATTCTGAATTCAAAAGCCGTTCAGGAACACTCTTTAGATAATATCAAGAATATTGTTGACCAATTGTATAAAGCCGAATGCCGTCAAATTACAATTGTTGGAGGCGAGCCCTTGATTAGGGATGATATTGGAGAAATCATAGATTACATCCATGATAAGGGAATATTTGTTGAGATGACTACGAACGGCTATTTTGTAAAAAAAAGAATCGAAGTCTTAAAAAAAGTGGATCACTTGTGCATTAGCCTAGACGGTAATAAACAATCCAATGATAAAAGTCGCGGTGAAGGTTCTTTTGAAAAAATTATAGAGGGAATTAAATGTGCAACAGAGAATGGAATTCCCGTTAGAGTGCACGCTACACTTTCAAAGATAACTAATAATGAAGAGTCTCTAAAATTCTTAGTGGAATATTGTAAAAGACTGGATGTTAAGCTGAATATCTCAGAGATCAGTCTGCCGGGAATCGAACAAAAAGATGCCAAATACCTTCTTTCAAAGGAAGAGAGCAGAAATTTTTATAAGCTTTACAGGGGGTTTAAAAAGTCGGGATACCCTATAGCGAGTTCTTACTTGGCTATGGATTATGTCGAAAGATGGCCCTTGGGCGATGAGACTACTTTGTATAAAAAAGACCTTGGTAAAGTTTCCAAGGATAGTTACTTTCCATGTACCTTTGGTAGGACTCAGGCATTTGTCAGTGCTGATGGCAATGTGTACCCCTGCACTAAAAAATGGGGAGACGGGAAGAACGTACTTGAAGTCGGATTCGACAAAGCTTGGGAGTATTTTGATGGTTTGGATTGTGTGGCCTGTAAAGAGTTAGGCTGCATTGAGCAAAGTGCTATTACCAATCTTACATTCCGAACTTTATTTAATACACTTAAGAATTTTGCCCTAATGAGGTAGCAAAAAAAATCTTGTATTTCCTGTCATTAACAAAGTTTTTCTCGCATATGAAATCGCATTATAATCCTTAATCAGTATACATTTCTTCACATTAAATTAGAGAATGTGGAATGAACTCCTTACAAACATACCTTAAAGGAAAGTCAGTATTAATCACGGGAGCTTCACAAGGAGTAGGTCTTGCGATCACTGAAACACTTAGTGGTTTTGGGATGAAAATTGGATTGTTGGCTCGTTCCGAAGAAAAGCTTATAAAAATATCGGCTCGGGCAAATTCGGCTGGGAGTGAGACTTTTATAATAAAGGCTGACTTGAGTGACCGCAAGGATGTGGAAGATGCTGCAAGAAAATTCGAAAAGGCACAGGGGGGTCCCCCCGATTTCTTAATAAATAATGCGGGTATCGGCCTTAGGGGTTGCTGGAAGGATCTTGATTTGGACGCAGAACTTAAAGTTTTATCTGTTAATTATACTGCCCCAATAATTCTAATCCGCTACTTTCTACCAGCAATGTTGCAAAGAAACAGCGGTCATATTATAAACATCAATGCTTTTGGAGGGATGTTCGCTAACCCCTATCAAGGTGCCTATGGTGCCAGTAAAGCTGCTCTCATTTTTTATGCCTCAAGCCTTGCGTATGAACTTGAACATACAAATGTGCAAATCTCCTCGATTATTCCAGGTGCTATAAACACAGATTTTCTCAATCAGGCAAACTACGAAGTGTTCAAAAATCGTTCCGATATTGTTTCACCAAAAGTAGTAGCAAGAAAAGTGTTAAAGGTAATTAAAAAACCCAGAGAAATGGTTTTTGTGGGGCCGACATGGAAAAAGATAGCCATAAAAGTCATTAACTTGTACCCGGAGTTCTTTCGAAAAATTGTCGAAAAAGGTAATATTCTTCCCTCCCCAACGGCCAAATAAACCGAGCTAAAATAACCAAGCTTTATTGCTTGTATATCACACGACCCATTTTTTTCTATCAAAATAAAGATGGGAGACCGATTTATAAAACGATTTATAAGCTTTTAGTGTCGGCAAAACCCCCTAAATGATTCTGGAATGTAGCACATGCTGATAGAATTTTTACTGAAAAATTTTTTGATCTCCTCCTCTCTTTTGCCTCCTTGGGGTACTAGCCCGAGTTTACACCCGGCCTCTGCTAGTAATTGGGGTCCGTCGGTGAAAGGAAAAAACGCATCCGCGGCAAAAACAGACGACTCCATTGAATGGCCTTGTTCCTGAGCTCGGCAAAAAGCGTTCCGAGCAGCGATGATTGTTGACGGTCCTCCCCCTAAGCCAATCAATTGTCTGTCCTTAACAAGAGCCACCTCGTTACCACCTAAATTGGTACTCCAAACCGTTGCCCATGCCAAAATCAGAGATTCGATTTGGTCATTGGAATGGCCTTCTCCTACCCAATAGGAACTTTTTAAATCCAAAATATAATTAGCTGGAGGCTGGCGAATCATTCCACCTCGAACCCAGCGCAAAACCCAAGGTTGGCAAGGCAGCTTTGGATCTAACAAAGTCTTATTTTTTAAAATTTTCCTGCCTTTCCGCTGCGAGAGAGTTTTGGCCGCGTAGGGAGAAAAGGATGGTGCTGCTATTACATCGAGCATCCAATTACTTGTACCTAGCTTTTCCTGTCTGATAGAACTTTCAATAAGCAAATTAACTAGATCATCTGTTATAGCAAAGTTGCAAATAAATTCCCCGCCCCAAGCCGCCTCACTATTTCCAAATAGAGCATTTTCCAGAGCAATCGCAGGATCTTTCCAGTCGGCAGCGAAACCACAAGGGTTTCCATGCTTGGCGGCGATTGCCAAAAAAGGGGCTTGCTGAAACTCCTTTTTAAACACCTCATGGGCCAGGCATAACGATCGAAGAATGCTGTCTAAATCAGCCATGTTGGTAAAGCAGGGGACTTCTTTTCCCAGTAATTCAAACTTATGAAGGGATAGGGGATCATTCTCACCCAAAACAGAGAAGAGATGACAGGGATTCTGGTAGGGGTTTTCACCACCTGATAGCTCCAGACTTTGAATACTAACGAAACCTTCACCAAAAGATTCTTGTTGCCGTAGAAGTTTAACGTAATGAGAAGCAACCTGAGCAAGGGTCTTGTTTATAAATTCCGCTTTCAAAGAATCAGAAATTTTTCCGTTAACTTTAAATTCTCTGATACATCGTTCCATATCGTCATAGCTCATGATTGGAATCCTCTTACCCTTTGCCGCAAGAGCTAAAAGCGTATGCCCTCCCACGTCATTGCCCTGGTCAAGTGGATAAGGAATATCAAAAAGCAAATCAATTCTATTCTCAGTTTGTTCTAAGGTCAGTGCTGATTCTATCTTGGGGTGTAGGGTTGGTGGAAAGTCGTAGTCTTCCGAAATGTGAACGAATGATTCAATGTCAATGCAGGGGATTTGAATTTTTTTTAATAACGGAGTGACTTCTTTCGTGGATATGATCTCCCAACCCAGCTGATGTAGACTCAAGGCAAACTCCCTAACCCGGGTGGTGTCAGGTAAAGAAAATAATGCTCTCAATAAATCCCCCTGATCATTTCCTCAAATGTCCCTTCTAATAGACCATTCTGTTAATTGATCTCCATTTGTGGAGGTGATTCCAACATCCAACGGTGGCCCCTCAGAGGTTTCATGAGACAACTCCATCTTTTTTATGACCGTGTAAATTTCATACAGGCCCCGGTAATAAGGTAGGGAATTTTCAAAATTATCCATGATAACCTCATCGTTTAAGCCTATGCCTCTGGGGCAATCTGTATGAGTTTTTATGCATGTGTATTTGTAAGTTCCTTGGGAATCTTTCGTAACCTTGTACTGGACCGCAAAGGAAGTATTAGGACAACATATACCAGCGGTTTGTCGGTCAGGGGATAAAAAGGCCAGTTGCCCACCATGGTAAAGGACATAAAAATAGGGATAAGCAATATGAAACGAAGTAAAGCAAGTAATTCCCGATAATTTAACTAACTCGTCCACGGAATACCATTGATCAATCTGGACGGGAAAATCAAAACCTCCCATGGTGCGCTTCAACTTGACTCGAGTGCTGTATTGGTCGCAGAGTTTGTCATTGACATGCTTTGTGTCGGTAGATTTATCTAAGATGGAAAAAGTAACTTGCGTCCTATAGTCCGGGCACCCAGCTATAAAATTATTTTTTTCAATATCCAGGTAGGGATAAATGGAAGTAAATGCTGCCGGGCAGAGCTCATCTTTCTTGTCCAGGTTGAAATAAAAATCCTGTCCTCGCGTTATTCCAACGGAGCAACCCTTACCTTCATCTACGGCCTTAATGAGAACATTTTTATCGGGAATCTCAACAGGATATACAAAATTTAGGACCCACCTTAAAAAATTTTTAAAGTATACCCAGATGTTGAATTTTATTTTTGAAGAATAGACCCTGAAATTAACACCTTCTGAACCCAAGGGGCAGGAAATCATTTCTCCAGCAGGGTTAATTTTTAACTTCGACTGATTACTATTGCAATGCAGTGCCAACAATGTTGGATAAAGATTCAAAAAAGCGGTGGGGCACATACCTTGGCTGAGAAGGCTGACTTGTTTGTTATCTGAACTCAATGGATGATAACGGCACCTGTTATCTGTAGCGTCGTAAAGGAGTTTCAATCCCAACTCCTTTTCTTGAGCCATCCTTGCGCATAAAGGATGATTTAAAACCTCTTTATCTATTATTTTCGACATATCGCTAATGAAAGGTTTATGTAAGATGGTAATCTTTTTTTCAAATTATCACAAAAATTTATTATCCGTTCAAATGCGGGTTTTATCCTGGTCGTTGTGTTATGAGGCCTTGTTTAACTGAAATCTTTGAGCTTATAATAATGCGCCGCAGTTAGCATATTTAAATTTTTTTTTCAATGTTAAGGGAAAGTAATAATTGGCCGAAGTGTCATTTAGCAAACCTACATTTCAAAAGGATTCTAATTTGTGAAAAGCATAGATATCGTCATTCCTATTTTTGATGAGGAAGAAATTGTTGAAGAGTTGATTCTGAGGCTTCAAAAAAGCACAAAAGGCTTGGATTATCAATTCAAATTCATTCTTGTCGATGATGGTAGTGGTGATAATTCTCTAAACATTCTTTTGGCATTGCAGGCCAAGGAGCCAAGATTAGAGGTGATTAAGCTTTCAAGAAATTGGGGGCATCAAAATGCTTATAATGCTGGAGTTGACCGCTCTACAGCGCATGCGCTAATTTTGATGGATGGAGATCTAGAAGATCCCCCGGAGTTGATCTCTAAGTTTTTAGAGAAGTGGGAGGAAGGAAATGAAGTAGTTTATGGAGTCAAGCAATCGAGACAGCGCAAAACGCATGAAAAGCTAATGTTTTCGCTTTACTATAACTTGCTTGAGAGATTTTCTGAAGTGGCTGTGGATCAGCAAGCTGGAATGTTTTCGTTAATAGATAAAAAAGTTGCTAATGCTCTTAAAAAATGTTCAGAAAAAAATAAATATTATGTTGGCTTAAGGTTTTTCATCGGTTTCAAGCAAGCACGGATTAACTATCATCGTGAGAAGAGGTTTTCTGGTACACCGAAACAAACTTTTAGAAAGCTAATGAGCTACGGTTTAAACGCTTTTTTCTCTTTTTCATTCCTTCCGATACGTTTATTAACCTATCTGGGTTTGGCACTTTTGTTTTTTATATCGATTATAGGTTTTGTATTTATTCTTGCGCACACTTCAGACCTTCCCTATCTTTTGTTTGAGCAAATACGGAGTGTCCCAGGCTGGACCTCCATTATTTTAGCTATCTTTTTTGTACTTGGAATACAAATTATTTTTCAGGGAATTCTTGGTGAATATATTGCCCGAATTTTTGATGAAGTCCGAAGCCGCCCTTATTACATTGTTGATCAAATTTATGAAGCGACCTATAATACCAAAGAAAACGAAAGTGATATGGATGAGTAGCTACTTGTGGTATTTTTTGAGAGGAGAAGGTTTTACTTTACCTAGCCAAAAGCCATAGGATAAAAAATAATCGTGTTTGAATTTTATAAAATAAGAAAATTCGTTAAACATCTAAGCTTTATGCGAAGTCCCGTGCTTGTTAAAAGAATTTTTAAAGGTTATTACAATAGTTTGATCAGGGGCAACGATACACTTAGATCGATTGAACTCGCTATTGATTACAAGTGCCAAGCCACCTGTCACAAATGCTATTCAGCAAACTTGGGCACTCATTTCCCTAATCCAAATTATGTAGACAAGCCTTTAATGACGGTTGATGAAATACGGAATACTATTGACCAAGCAATGGGCCTAGGAATAATTCATGTGAATATCACAGGAGGAGAACCAACTCTTAGGAGTGATCTTGCGGAAATTGTAGAAGTTTGCAGGCCAAAGGAAATTATGGTATCGCTCGTCACCAATGCTCTTTCATTGTCAAAGGAAAAACTAAAAACACTTAGCGAACTTGGCTTGAATCTTTTGCAAGTAAGTCTGGACTCGGTAGACCCAAAAACCCATGACGAACTGAGAGGTGTGCCTGGCTGCTATGACAAAGTAATGCAGACAGCGACTTGGGCTAAAGAGTTTGGGGTAAACCTTTGTTTCACTACAGTTCTTTCCACCGAAAGCACTAGCAATGGAGGTGAAACTCGTAAGTTGCTAGAAGTTGCTGAACGAATGAATGCCTACCTCCTTATTTGTGACTCCGCTTCTGTCGGTGGATGGTCAGAGCAGGGAGAAAAGGTGATGACAAGAGAAGAAAGAGACAGCACTCTTTTTGAATTAATGAAACATCCTCTTACTCGACATCATAATATGTACAATTTTAGAGGTGAAATTGGGTGTCCGGCATCACATGAGAAAGTTTATATCACGTCTCATGGTGACGTAACTCCTTGTAACTTAGTTCACGATAGCTATGGGAATGTTTTAAAAATGCCGTTAGCAGACATCCTAAAGAAAATGCGGAGCGATCCTTTATGGTCTCAAACCCACAATACTTGCCCTAGGTATTTGGAAGAAGAGTTCGCAACTCGTGGAGGGGTTGCTATATGAATGAAGAAGAGTTTGTTCAAATGGATAAAGGAGGTGTCGGAGATTGGTGGTATGACGCCCGAAGGACAATGCTTGAAAGAGAACTATCCAGGACTCCCTTAAAAAGCGGGGCTAAAATTTTAGATTTGGCCGCAGCGTGTGGTGGTAATTTAGATATTTGCTCTCAGTACGGGAAAGTCATCGGGTTAGATATTTCTTGGAGTTCCATTGAGTATTGTAAGAAAAAAAATGTAACCCTGGTACAAGCTAATGCAGAAATCTTGCCCTTTGCAAAAGAATCTATAGATATTGTAGTGGCCCTAGATGTATTAGAACATTTAGAAGACGACTCTTGTTCTATGCGGGAAATCCAACGTATTTTAAAAAAGGATACCGGCAAGCTAATATTTAACACTCCTGCTTTTATGGTTCTTTTTTCAGGTCATGATATTGCATTTCATCACTACAGACGATATCAGATTGGTGACTTAAGAAAAAAACTGGAAGCCGCAAAACTTCGAGTTGACTTCATCACATATTGGTCATTTTTTATTTTTCCTCTTGTGTTTTTATTTAGAAAACTTGAGGGTTTTTTTCAGAAGCCGAAGGAACAAGCGCAAAGTAATTTTCGTTTAAAAATTCCAATTTTTGCTGAAAGTATTCTAAGCTTTTTAAGTAAAATAGAATTAAAACTTATTAAAAGGAAAACTTTTTTCCCATTTGGCGTATCTATTTTTGGCGTAGCAAATAAAGTAAGCTGAATTTATGTAACCATAATGTGATGCTTGTTTTTAATTTCCCATAATTGGAAGATAATCATGCGAGTCACCTTTGTAATGATGGGCTGGGAAAATCTTTCCATCCAATATATCTCTTCATATTTAAAACAGCGTGGTCATGAAGTTCAGTTAGCTTACGACCAATCTCTTTTTGATGATAAGAATTATTTATCCATGCCTTTTTTGGCCAAAATTCTTGACCAAGGTAATAATATTGTAAAACAGACTATTGACACGAAACCTGACTTGATTTGCTTCTCTGTTATGTCCGTCACTCACCAGTGGGCTCTTAAAACGGCACAAGAAGTCAAAAAGCACATTAATGTGCCTGTTGTTTTTGGGGGAATTCATGCCATTATTTGCCCCGATGAAGTAATTGAAAAAGAACAGGTTGATATCGTTTGTTTAGGAGAAGGAGAATATGCTCTTGCAGAACTTTTGGACAGTATGAAAAAAGGACCAATAGATACTTCCATAAAAGGCTTTTACTTTAAATCGGCTGAAGGGGAAATTGTCAAAAATGAAAAACGTGCACTCATTGCTGATATGGATGCTATGCCGTTCCCTGATAAAGAACTTTTTGCACCATTTGTTCCAATTAAAAATTACTATCTTGCGGTCACTAATAGAGGTTGCCCATTTTCATGTTCATACTGTTCTGTTTCAGCCCAAGATGCAGTAGAGGAAGAGCTTGAAAATTTTAAAAAAGTCAGAGAGCGGAGTGTAGACAATGTATTAAAAGAGCTTCGAGCTAATAAAATTAAATATAATTATAATTGGATTGATTTTAGGAATCCGGTTTTTTCACCATCAAAAGATTGGATTTTAGAGTTTTGTAAAAAATATAAGGAGCAAATAAATGTTCCATTTCGTATTTTTAGCCACCCTTTACTTATACGGGAAGATACCTCCATAGCTTTGAAAGAAGCAGGATGTTTTGCTATTCAAATGGGACTTGAGTCTTATGATCCTGATGTTAGAAACAAATATTTGCATAGAAAAGAATCTAACGATCAAATTAATAATGCTATCGGAATAATGGAAAGAGTAGGGATTACTTATTCAATGGATTATATTCTCAATCTTCCCGGCCAAGAAGAACCAGAACTCAGGGCAGTTGGAAAACTTTTTTCGGGATTAAAATATCTTTATCGAGTGTCTCCATTTTTATTGACGTATCTCCCTAAGTTAAAGATTAACGAATATGCAGTGCAAGAAGGTGCTCTAAGTCCTAGCGAGGAGGGAAATATTAATCAGGGACTCCAAGGCAGTTATATGGATATTGGCTCCGACATGGAAAAGGGAAGAAGGCAGGTCATGGAAACATATAAGCTGTTTTTTAGGTTGATGAGCTTTATACCAAGGTGGATGAAACAGATGCTCCATAGAACCAAGGCCTACTATGTGTTTTACTATTTACCTTTTAATTTTATTCTTCGGTTTTTTGACTTAAGCATGGTAGTCCGTGATTATGATGCCAACGCTTATGCACGTAACTACTGGTGGTGGTTCACAAAAAGATTCGACGCAAAACACCCCGCTTATTTTTTAAACAAATTACCTCCTTAACGCAAAAATATATTCAAAAAATCTCATATTGGTCTAACATATAACCAATACTTGGGCTCAGTTTACAAACATCTTTACGACGATTTTATACCCAACTTTTCCGTTATAGATCTCATATTTAATGAGGATCCTAATTCACTTTCAATTTTAGAATTAAATAGATTTAGAAGACTAACTATATTTAAGTTTTGAAATTGACCTTCGCTAGGGCAGAGAAGTTTAATATGAGTGATCAGCTCACATCCCCCTTCAAGCCAGCCTTAAATTTAGAATATTTTCTCTTCGCCGCCATTTTTTTTTATGTGGGTTTCCACGGATATATCAATTACCTACATAACCCGAATGAATGGGGAGTGGGTTACACCGATTATACTTACTGGGCTCGTCCTCTGGATGATTTATTACAGGGGAAGGTTTTTTTTAAAGACTTTAGATTTTATTACGGCCCATTATTTGCTTTTTTCCAGGTCCCATTTTACTATTTTTTTGGGAGCAACCATTGGGCGCTTTTGATTAATATTCATATTGTTATGCCGCTCCTTTCGCTAGTTTTAGCTCACCTTTATATTCGCGTTTTTATTGGGGTCTCTTGGCTGCGAATAGTTTTTATACTTGTTTGTCTCTTACACTTGACCATAGGCCAATATACTTCTCCGCGAGCTCTTTGCGCCGAACTAACCCTGGCTTTATTCTTTTTTTGCTTGGTCCAGCCTAAAAAAAAGGCTTGGGTTTTTTTGACGGGGACAATGCAAGGTGCCTCAATTTTAATGGGAACTGAATATGGAATAGCACTTTTCATTACCCTTATAGGGGCCTTTATTCTTCTTGCTATTTCCAACAACAAAAATTGCGCAAAAAATTTAGCAAGGCTTTTTTTATTGGGCCTGTTTACTTCCTTGGCACCGTTCACCTTTTACATGATCTATCATGGAGTACTGTTCAACTTTATATTAGATTATTATTTGCAAGTCACCTCATTTCTCAGCCATGACCCACCAGGTCGAAGCGATTTTTTTCCTCCCTTTCCAAGTATTTCTCTTTCAAATTTTAGCGATTCCATCATTGAGGCCATTTTTTCTGTAGCTTTTATTCATTACCTGCCAATCATAATTTACGGGTTTGGAGGAGTCTTTTTTCTGGTTAGATTTTTCCATAAACAAACTCTTTCCTGTTTTAAGTATTTCCTACTAAGTTTTTTTGGTTTATTAATTTTTTATAGGAATTGGACCATGCCAAATTATGGGGTATACGGGCTCGTCCCAGCTATTACATTAGGATTTTTTTTCCTAGAGACACTATGGATGCGTGCAATTCATCACTATAATAACTATAGCTTTCAAACGGGTTATAAACTAAAAGATTTTCTAGGGTACTGTTTGTTCTCAATAATTTTATCTTTAACATTCATTTGGCTTTCTCTCTCCAATCGAAATGAAATATTGTTTAAGTTAAATCCGGGAAAACCAAAGAGCACCGAAATGATTTATTATGACAAAGTAGGATTTAATGTTTCAAGGGAAGCCTATGATCAGTACAAGATAATAAATAAATATATAACGGATAATGTTAAACCTGAAGAATACATTCTCTCCTTTCC
>CAZOYP010000012.1:0-36332 GCA_964584125.1 uncultured Nitrospinaceae bacterium
CCCCGGCTTGTAAGGCCGGTGCTCTCCCAGCTTAGCTACCCGCCCCTTATTGATTCATTCATTTAAATCAAACCCGATCGCGAAGGGAGGCTGGAGTATATAAATGAGCTATATCCATGTCAAGATTATTAATACGCCTTAATATAGCCATCGGATGAAAAGGTTTGTTTTTAAGTGATTGACACGAAATTCCACTAACTATAAGATGGTTATCAATAGGGATGAGTAACCATGCTCTCCTTAATAAGTGCTCTGGACAATCTCGATGACTTTGGACTTAGAATCTTTCGTACAAAAATGCTCCAAAAAATGCTCAGTTCTTTAGAAAATTTTTCTTTAGACGAATTACATCGCTTCAAAGACCGCCTTGATCTATTAATTAAGAAGAAAATCTACACGGAAAAGACCGCACTTGACAAAAGAGTTAGCCACAGAGCTCGTGTAAGAATTGCGGGCACGGCAGAGATAGAAAGAGAAAGAGAATTTTTTGACCAAACTCACAAAATTAATATTCATGAAATGTCAACAAATGGACTTGTTTTAACAATCTCTGCAACAGTTATTCAAGATGACATTCTGAATGCCACCTTTCGTTTACCATCAAATGGAGAAAGAAAAGTTATTAACTGCCAAGCCATACGAGTAAAAGAGATCCCGTCTAATGGCAAAACTATTTACGAGGTAGCAGCCAGAGCAGTTGATAAAAAAGAAGTTAAAGCCTATCGTAATATGCTTAAAAATCGAGGGCAATAAATTTCCCCCTCCTTAATGGTTTTTTTCTTAATAAAATTTCACCTTTTAGTTTAAAAAAAAACAACGCGAGAATACTTCCTAAAATGGCTAATTCGGATCGTCTCGACCAACTTCTAGAAATTACCGGCAGTATCAGTAACGCATTTACTATCGCCTTATATAAAGTAAACTCCGACAATAAAGCTCTTTTTTTACGTCATCATATTTCTTTGAGTTCTAACTTTAACACAGAGGCAAAAATCAACTTTGGAGAAGGCCCAGTAGGAACAGTCGCACAAAACAAGCAACCCTTCCTTGAAGAACATTTTGAAAAAAATCCAATAAAACTTTGCCAATACAATAAAAAAGAAGATCTAAAAAGCTTTCTTGCTATCCCAGTTATCCATAAAAATCTAGAAGGTGTCCTTTTTATTGACTCAAAAGAAAGCTATTGTTTTCCTGCAAAACAACAAAAAATCATAGCAGGGCTCGCAAAACAAATAGCCTGGGAGTTAAATAAAGAAAAAGTCGACTCTCTAAGCAACTCTCCTAACAAATTTATTTTTCGCGATCTAATCTCTTATAGCCGTTTCGTCGCAGAATCACCCAATAAAAATAAAGCAATAGAGAGGTTAAGTAACATACCTCGATCTATATTTATCTATGATGCGCATGCAGTAATTTGGTTCGATTCTGAAAAAATAGGGAAAGTTATAGCATTTAATGGCTTTAATCAAAATGTGGCAAATATACCGATCCTGTCAGGTAAAGGCCTAGCTGGATCATGCGCAAAAAACCTATGCCCTATTCTTCTCAGTTACACAGAAGGACGAAATGGGACCATTTTTGGAGTAGAGGAATATAAAGAAAGATCTTTTTTGTCCCTAATGGCCGCACCAATTTCTTTTAATCAACAATTTTATGGCGTGATGATATGCGGATCACAGATTTCTGGATACTTTTCAGACGTAGAACTAGATGCCCTCACTCTTATAACTTATTCAGCCGGATCCTCTATTTTCAATGCAAAAAATAAAGAACAACGAGACTACAACAAAAATTTAGATCAAATTGTAGGTATTCCTAATCATCGTTTTTTAACTCAACATAACGATGCCCTTGAAAAAGATATACTCCGAAGCGGTAAATCCGCATGCTTTTTAAGCTTAAAAATCAATAACCTACCAGAGTTATACTCGTCTTTTGGTATTAAGTATGGGGATTTATTCCAGCGCGGAATTGCTTCTACAGTTTCAACAACGCTCCCTTCACCAAAATATATCTTTAAATTTTCCGAAGCCATATATATTGTGATTCTTGTGGACCAAGAATGGTCTGATGTACAATCATATAAAGTAAAACTCGAAACGGTGCTCAATAGCACTCCATTGTTCGTAAAAGGCAAACCAATGGAGGTTTGCGCTGAACTAGGAATGTCTTGTTTCCCTGCTAATGGAAAAACTATTTCGCAGTTAATTGGAGCCTCTTTATACAATAGCAGTTTAAAGATTTCCCCTAAAAATAAGATACCTTCATGATTTTTGAAAAGTTAATAGGACACTATTCTACTGATATCGCAATGGATCTGGGGACAGCTAATACACTGATTCATATTAAAGATAAAGGAATCGTACTTAACGAACCTTCTGTTGTGGCAGTTAGCTCTGACGGAGAAAAAGTTGAAGCCGTGGGAGCTGAAGCAAAACAAATGTTCGGGCGAACGCCCGGGGGGCTACAAACTATTAGGCCAATGAAAGATGGGGTTATAGCAGATTTTAATGTTACCAACCGCATGATCACCTATTTCATAAAGAAAATTCTCAAAAAAAACTGGCTTATCAAACCTCGTATTGTGATAGGTGTTCCAACTTGCATAACTCAAGTAGAAAAGAAAGCGGTTATCGAAGCCGCTCTCATGTCCGGAGTCCGTGAAGTACATCTAATTGAAGAACCAATGGCTGCAGCTATTGGATCAAACATACCGGTACATAAGGCAGAAGGAAATATGGTGATAGATATTGGAGGTGGAACATCAGATGTGGCAATTATCACACTTTCAGCCATCGCCTATGGCGAATCTGTTCGCCTTGCTGGAGATGCAATTGATGAATCGATAGTTCGTTATCTGAGACTGCAACATAATCTAAATATTGGAATATTTGAAGGTGAGCGGATTAAAGTTCAAATAGGCAGCGCTTATCCCAATTTAGAAGAACTGCACACAGAAGTAAAAGGTCTTCATGTACAAACAGGAATACCAACCTCAATTATAATTTCCGACAAAGAAATTCGTGAAGCTATACAGGAACCCATTCTTACCATTATTTCTGTTATCATGAGGGCATTAGAAAAAGTACCACCGGAGCTTTCGGCCGATATTCACTCTAACGGCATTTATCTAACCGGTGGCGGTGCACTAATCCGAGGACTAGATAAACTAATTGAAGAACGGACCTCGCTAAGGGTTTACAAACCCAACCAACCACTCTTAAGCATAGTAAAGGGAGTCGGAGCAGTACTTGATTCTTATGAAACAATGAAAAAAGTTTGTGTCTCTTAACTCTCCCAAAAAGACTTAGTCAAAATCAATTTTCAATTTTTCTTGGAAAGATAAAAAAAAGTTTGTTTCGGCTGAATTCCTTCGATAGAATGTGTTGTTAAATCCAAAAGATGTTGTCGGGGATTTAGTTTATGGGCCAGCTTGGAATGACTTTATCTTGCGCGGATTGTGGAGAAAAAGTGGAAAGCTCTCCAACTGTAACAAGTTTTAAAGGGCAAGAAACTTTTATCTTTCATCCTATAGTTTGTGTAGGTTGCCTTATAAAAACTTGTGAGCAACACTCTACCGTTTGCGCGAACTGTGGTGAGATTGTACTTCCCTATTCCCAAGTAGGCGTATTAAAGGAAGATAATGGAAGGAAATCGGTTGTTCACATGACAACTTCTTGTCTAACCGTGGGAAATACATTTCACGGTTTTTGGGGCAAAGGTAAACTTTTAGACTTTATGGAAATTGAGGCATGCTAGAAATACAGTTTATAAAACAGAATAGAACAATTAAAGCTGAACAGGGAGAAACCATACGAGAAGCTGCTATCCGAAATAAACTTAGTATATATTCTCATATTTTTAAAGTTATCAATTGTAGAGGTCGCGGGCTTTGTCACACATGCGCCATAAAAATCGTTTCTGGGGATGCTGAACCAAGAAACAAAATTGAGGATGAGCAGCTGGCTAAAAAATTAAAGAAAAATCCAGAACTAAGACTTGCTTGCCAGGTAAAGGTATCGAGCAATATGTCTGTAGAAACCCATGTGAGCTAAATAGCCAACTTAAAAGATCCACATTAAGTTTCCTGTAGCAATCTCTAGTAATAAATTGCCCTTCCATGAAAATTTTTTCTTTTTTCAAGTAAAATCCCTCTATTTAGATCATATACTGGTAATAGCAAAGAGATTGACAATTAATTTTTAAAGTTTAACAATGTCCAGTAACCATATTACAAAAAATAACCTTGAGAGTATTCACAAACATGCTCTGAAAGAATACCCTTATGAGTGCTGTGGAATAATTGCAGGATCGACTGATACTAAAGACAATGATATTTTATTCCGCTGTACAAATATTCAAAATAAGTTGCACAAAATGGATCCCAAGACCTATTCAAGGGATGCCAAAACAGCTTATAATATAGATCCAAGGGAATTGTTTAAAGTATTCAGTGAAATTGAATCGAAAGGAATGACTTTAAAGACGTTTTACCATTCGCATCCTGATCATGATGCGTACTTTTCAGATGAGGATAAAAAAATGGCCTTATTCGATGGGGAACCCACATATCCCGATGCTAAACATCTTGTAGTTTCTGTTTATAATAATATAGTAAAAGGTGAAGCTTTGTTTGGATGGGACCCAAAAACTAAGTCCTTTGAGAAAATTTATTAATAAATGGATGAGACTTCTCATTGCATAGATTAAAGTTTTAAGGAGAACCTTTATGGCACTGTTAATCAACGAAGATTGTGTTAACTGCGGTGTTTGTGAACCTGAATGTCCTAATGAAGCAATTGCTGAAGGCGATGACATATATGTAATAGATTGGGAAAAGTGCACCGAGTGCGTGGGCTGGTACGAAGATGCCCAATGCGTTGAAGTATGCCCAGTAGATTGTATTCCAAAAGATCCTGAGCATGCTGAAACTCAAGAAGAGCTTTTGGCCAAAAAAGAAGCTCTTGTTGCTGGGCAAGGGTAGTTTTTTTCTGGTCAGCCTAAAAAGCTAGAGGTCGAATATGAGAGATGAAGTTGAGGCAGTTTTAGAATCAATCCGTCCAATGCTCATTAATGATGGGGGTAATGTAGAGCTTGTGGATATAGATGACGGCGTGGTCAAGGTTCGCCTTGTTGGGGCTTGCACGTCGTGTTCTAGTTCAACAATAACTTTAAAAATGGGTATCGAAAAAGCTTTAAAAAAAGCAATACCCATGGTTCGTTGCGTGGAATCAGTTGAATAATAACTCCTCGTCTTTTCGTTCATTTTAGATAATTTATTTGATTAAAGAACTCTCCACTCCTACATGTCCAAATTTTGGTTACCTGTTTTTTCCATAACTTTAATCGTTTTGTTGATGATAGCAGTCACCCGCTCTCATGTCGTAGCCAAAGAAAAAACACAACCTCTTGCAAGCAACTTTACTCTTAAGAATCTTGAGGGCGATGAAGTCAGCCTTTCGCAATTTAGAGGCAAATACCTTCTTATTAATTTTTGGGCGACATGGTGTGGTCCATGTAAAGTTGAAATGCCCTCGCTAGAAAAATTATATCGACAATTTAAATCCGATAATTTTGATATGATTGGGATTTCTAATGACATGTTTGGTGAGCGAGTAGTCCGCCCCTACATCAAAGCGACAAACCTCACATTCCCAGTGCTACTTGACCAACGGATGATTGTTAGCCGTCGGTATGGCATTGTTAGCCTACCCACCACAATACTGATTGACCCTAAAGGAATAATCATCGGAGTTTTGCAAGGAGCTGAAGATTGGTCTGACCCTGAAACGTTGTTATACTTTAAAAATCTTCTGAAGAAAAATTGATCGGGGATTTTCGAAAAAATGAATACTACAGCAAAGTTTTTTCTCCTAATCTATACACTCCTATGTGTAATTGTGCTTATTTTTATCGCAAATGCAAATGCAGATGTAGATAAACCTCAGCTTAATTCGCTTGAAGGAGACATGATCTATATTCCAGCTGGCTCATTTATCTTTGGAACTAACAAAAAAGACACCTCTGGTGAAGCTCTGTCTTTAGGATTGCCTAAACCGTGGTATGTTGACGAAGGGCCGGAGCAAAATATTTTTCTAAAAGCCTTCTACATTGATCGCTATGAGGTAACTAACCATCGATACAAAGTCTATATTGACGACCTAAATGCGGTTCCACCAAGGCACTGGGAAAATATTAAATTTTCAGATGGGCAAGGTGAATTTCCGGTTGTGAATGTTACATGGTATGATGCCGCCAATTTTTGCCAGTGGGCGGGAAAACAACTACCTTCTGAAAAACAATGGGAAAAAGCTGCTCGTGGTGAGGCAGGTAATGAATATCCTTGGGGCAAGGAGTTTCAGCCAAACTACGCTAATTTGTCAAAAAACCCCGGAAGAAAAAATTCCATTTCTCCGGTAGGATCCTACCCAAGAGGTGCAACACCGCTTGGTGTGCATGACCTAGTTGGAAATGTTTGGGAGTGGATAAGGGATGACTACTCTTCATATAGAGGAAGTACTTATAAAAGCGAAAATTTTAACCTCGAACTCAAAGTTCTACGAGGACAATCGGCTAAAAGTATAGGGCATTTCCCTGGGGCCACTTATTTATCTGCTTTGAAAATGTTCTCCCGAAGTGGCTATAGAGAGACTTCCTTCCCTGATCGAGCTGAATTAGATGTTGGGTTTCGTTGTGCAAGCGAAAAAATGCCGCCCGCAATGAAACTTAAAAAATCCTCTGTTTCGACTAAGTCAGAACAACTGAGAAAAATTACCAAAAGAGAAGCAACGACAAGTCTAAACACCTCTTTCTCGCAAGCCAACAAAGAAGCAATATTGCCATCTAATCCATTTGAAGTAAAAACAAATCTACCGCCATCGGGTATGCTGATTTTAATTTTTCTCGCTTTCGTTGCGGGCTTATTCAGCTTTCTTTCACCATGCACCTTACCCATTTTACCTGCTTATTTTGCAGTGACAGCACAAGCTGACAGAACCCGTATGGGGTTTATGTCTATTGCTTTTTTTCTTGGCCTTGCATCTTTATTTGTAGGCATGGGTGCATCGGCAAGTTATCTTGGCTCGCTTTTAAGAGAATATATGTTCTCGCTTACAACGGCTGGTGGTGTTGCTGTCGTGGTTTTTGGAATTATGACCCTTTTTGGTAAAGGATTTTCTGGGGCAGGTTTTCAAGGACGCCCCGCATCTACTTTTTTGGGTTTTTTTCTTTTTGGGGCCACCTTTGCTTTAGGATGGACACCATGTGTGGGTCCCATTCTCTCGGGAATCCTTATTCTTGCCGCCTCTGACAAGACTATTCTTCAAGGAATGGCTCTTCTATTTTTCTATGCTGTTGGTTTAGGACTTCCATTAATTTTTATTGCAACACTATGCAGCAACTTACCTAAAGATGGATTATTTTGGAAAATATTAAGAGGTAAGGGGTGGAACCTAATCATAGCAGGGCATCCCGTATCTCTACATTCTACTAATATGTTTAGTGGACTACTCTTAATTATTCTTGGATCTGCATTGATTATGGGGTATATCACTTACATAAATAGCCTTATTCCTATTGAAATTCAGGTTTGGTTTAGTGGTATTGAAGAAAGTTTTCTTCATATGTTCTATACAAAATAAACAGCCCAACCTAACATAAAGCTCCATCATCAGAAATGATTTTTCTGTGGCATATAGAAACAATCTCGAAAAATCCATGAAAAATTGTGCCAGAGTTGCGATCTTTGGTAAAATTAAATACTTATTGCATCTTATTTTCTAGAAACGATCTAAAGTTCGCTATAGGAACTTCCGATACTCAGGGGTAACAAACACTAAGAGCAAAAATAATGAGACATTACTATCTTTTTATATTTTCTATCTTGTTACTTTTTTCCGCTTGCGCTGGTGTTGATTCTCAAGTCAACAAAAGCTTTAAAAACACAGGTAATACCATCGCTTTAAAAGATTTAACTTCTAGTAACCGCATGTTAACTGGTGCGGGATCAATGCTAGAGGATGCTCTGGAAGACACGATAGCTCGTTCTATTTTTATAATTACTCAGGAAAGTCCAAGTTACATCCTCAAATATAAAGTTTTAAATTATAAGAAAGGAAGCCGCTTAAAAAGGTTTTCTTCCTTCGGTCTTGCAAAGTCAGCTCATGGCAAGCTAGAAGTTAAGGTAGCACTTTATAACGAGGGTAAAAAAGTAGGCGCATGGACTGTTGATTCTTGGGTAAAGGGTGGGGCATTGGGCGGTAATACGGGAACTCTATTCCAAAAAGTGGCTAATGAAATTATGAATCATCTTCGCGGTAACAATGACCCCTTTTAAAAAAATTTTCTTTCTCTTCTAAACCCTTTCAGCTTCACCTAACTACAATTTATCGAGCAAGCACAGCGAAATCCTATAAAATTAAAATATGCTTTTGGCTCCATCTTATTGCGAAAAAAAGTTGGTGTAAATTTAATTACCGTATGAGTTTGCGTAACTCCTCCACGGATAACTTTATAACTCTTGCTTTTTAATTTCGAAACTATGTTAGGTACATACCAATCTGACGTCCACTCCCAAACGTTATGTCCCATTCCATATACACCATAGGGGCTAATCCATTCCTCTCTACGATCTACAGCCTCTGGTATGAATCCAGAAAAACCATTATTAGGGTGCTCGTAGTATTTTTTCCAAGCCCACTTTCTTCCGTCAACACCACGTGCAGATTTTTCCCACTCAGTTTCATTAGGAAGCCGCCTACCTTTCCACTTACAATATCCTTCTGCCTGCTTAAAGGTTACCATTGAAACTGGGAACCGAGCTTTTTGGGGGTGAAAGCTGTAATCCTGATTGAAGTTACTAAACTGTTCACGGGTAACTTCAAAGCGATCAATGAAAAATGCCTCTTGATTTATTACTTTTCCTTTTTTGGTATCAGGATAATCTGAATGTCCCATAATAAAATTACCCGAGGGTATATAAACCATATCATCTGGGACAACAATACCTTCAGGGATATCTACCTTTATTTGTTCAACCTTGTCTTTTCCACAGGCAAAGAAGAAGGTCAGAGAGAAAACAACGAATAAGAAGCATCTCATAAAGGTCGTTTGTCGAATGGATGAAACACTTCGCCACCATTTATAGGAAAGGGTTTCTTTTTGTAATCTAGAGGGTGATCTATTCCAGGCTGAATAGTTCCGTCAACAGAGTAAGGACCGTTAATAGACCAATAGTTACGTTTCCTTGTATCGGTAAACTCGATGCTGGTGATATACTTAATATTTTTGTAGCCATACTTGAATGGGGCAATAAGCCTAAGGGGAAAACCATGATCTTTACTCAAGGGCTGCCCATTCATTCTTAATACCATTAGGACACGTGGCCTGATCAATTCTTCAAGAGTAAAACTTTCATAATATGAATCTGCCGATTGAAGGTATACATATTTTGCATTAGGATCAGGTTGCACCATGTCAATTATTTCTTGAAAACTGAACCCTTCCCACTTCGCGGTCGCTGACCAGCACTCGACACACTTCAACCGTGAAGTTTGAGAAATTTTTTTTAACCCAAATAAATCTTCATATTTCAATCCCAATGGGTTTTTTACCATTCCACGGACCGACAAGCTCCACTCATTCATATCAACCCCCATAAATGGATTAGCGCTGCGGATGAAAAACCCAGGCCTGTCTCTATTTTGAATATATTGTTTAGGAATATTTTTGTCGTTCCGATAATCAGAAATGCCAAACACCTTTTGAGGAAGAAAATTAGTCAGTACTGATAAAGAAAAAAAACTTAAGAAAAACCGGCGGTTTATTTTTTGGCCTATGATTTTCATTTAACAACTCGCACTTAGGTTTCCCGAATAGAGAGGCCTTGCTTATTTTAACGAAGTCCCAGCACGTCCTGCATATCATAAAGACCCGGAGGTTGATTAACAACCCACTTCGCAGCACTTATAGAACCTCGGGCAAACGTCTCACGACTTTGCGCTCGATGAAATAACTCGAGAGTTTCCCCCATACCTCCATACAACACTCTATGTTCGCCCACAATATCACCCGCACGCACGGTATGGATGCCAATTTCTTTAGGGTCCCGCTCGGTTATTCCTTTTCGCCCATAAACGCCGACCTGGTCTATGTTACGGTCGAGAGAACGAGCTACTATTTCCGAAAGTTTTACCGCTGTCCCGCTAGGTGCATCTTTTTTAAACTTATGGTGCGCTTCAACTATTTCTACATCATAAGCATCGCCTAAAGCTTTTGAAACATCCTCTACAACTTTAAATAAAACATTAACACCAATACTCATATTTGGCGCAAAAACACATCGAATTTTTTCTGCTGCTTGACTAATCATGTTTTTTTGTTCCGCAGAAAAACCCGTAGTGCCAATTACAATTGATTTTTCATGGCTTACTGCTGCATTCAAGGTTCTAATGCTAGACTCTGGAGTAGTGAAATCAATAATCACATCACAATCAGTTAGAACATCCTCAATATTTTCTACAATAAAAATGTCTTTGCGCCCTACACCGGCGAGCACCCCTAAATCGCTCCCAATGGAAGAATGCCCGATATATTCTGTCCCTCCTATGACACTGACCCCATCAGTATCATCGACACACGTGACAATGGTTTTCCCCATCCGACCCCCAGCACCTATTACAACTATTTTAATCAACCTCTCTCCTTTACTAATAAATAACCTTTAACTTTTTACACTATCCTTCATCTATTTAATAGCTATCAAGTCATGACAGGCCATAGCTTTTTTAAGTCTTTCTAGATGATCGCTAGAAAGCTCAACCAACGGCTCTCTAAGTTCATTTTCTATTTTTCCCATAAGATGAAGCGCTGCTTTAACAGGAATAGGGTTTGTATCAGCAAACAAACTATCACTTATATCCATCAATTCGTAATGCATAGACCGTGCTTTTTCCATATTTCCAGTAACGGCAGCCCCACACATTGCGACAACTTTAGCGGGCAAGATATTTGCGGTCACAGAAATCACACCCTTCCCACCAATAGCAAGAATAGGCCAGAGCAGAGGATCGTCTCCTGAAAGAACAGTAAAGTCATCGCCGCAATTTACTATAATTTCACTCATTGCCTGAAGGGATCCCGACGCTTCTTTTATACCCACAATATTTTTGATCTTTGCCAAACGACCTATGGTTTCAGGAATCATATTCACTGAAGTTCTACTCGGAACATTGTATAGAATAATTGGAAGGTCAACAGTATCGGAAATAGATAAAAAATGCTGGTATAGACCTTCCTGATTGGGCTTGTTGTAATAAGGAGTTATTTGTAGTAGGCCATCAGCCCCTGCTTTCTTCGCATTTTGGCTAAGCTCTATAGCCTCCTGAGTTGAGTTAGAGCCTGTACCAGCTAGAACACTAGCTCTCCCTCTGCAAGCATCAACTGCAATCCGTATAACTTGATCGTGCTCTTTATGACTTAATGTTGCCGACTCTCCGGTGGTTCCACACGGAACAATCCCATCTACTCCCCCTGTGATTTGAAAGTCAATCAACCTCCGTAAGGCTTCCTCGTCTATTTTTCCGCTTTTAAAAGGTGTAACGATAGCAACAAAAACCCCTTCAAACATTGCTAATTCCCCGACAATTCTTGCTTAATTAATAAAAAAAACTACCCATTTATAAAGTCTACACATAATTTTAAATCTCAAATATCTATTATATTTCGACGATTGTCCCTTCGAAAACGAGTTTCGCAGGCCCCTCTAGAAAAACCTCTCCAAATTTTTCGCCTGCACTTGTTGCTTTAAAATCAACAGTTAAAAATTCGCCGCCTTGAGTTTGAACACGAACAGGAGGTTGAACCAAGCCCGCCCTACTCGCCAATAAGGCAGAAGCGACCACCCCTGTTCCACAAGCAAGCGTTTCATCCTCAACACCGCGCTCGTAAGTGCGTATGCGAAGTTCGTTGGCACCCTGCTTTTGTACAAAGTCAACATTTGTTCCCGCCGGAGAAAATGCCGTATGTGATCTAATTTCTCTTCCAATACCACGTACGTTTTCACTCATTATATCGCTAGTGTAAATTATGGCATGCGGGACCCCTGTATTAAGGCTATCAACTTGATACTTTCTACCATTTAAGTCTATGGGGAGACTCATTTGCAGGTTCTCGGGATTTGTCAGCTTAACCCGGACACAACTTCCTTTAATACTTGCTTTTATAATTCCAGCAGTTGTTTCAAAAGACATTTTCTCAGAAGCAATTTTTTTTTCATAAGCATATCTAGCAATACAACGACATCCATTACCACACATTTCAGCAGAACTACCATCAGCATTATAGAAATCCCATTTAAAATCAGCTTCCTTAGAATCCTCAATAAAAATTACGCCATCGGCCCCCACAGAAATCTTAGGGACGCAAACTTTAATTACAAAGTTACGTTTATCTGAATTTTTTATTACTGATTCGCGGTTATCGACAATTATAAAATCATTTCCACTACCGCTCATTTTTGTAAAAAGAATCTTCATAATAAAAATCCAATGCTAATTACTTCAACTTTAAAAAATAAAACTAGAGCGACCAATTATGTTGTTTGGTACCAGCAGGATCCGAACCTTCGACATTAGGATTAGAAACCTGTTAGTCAAAACAAATCATTGAAAATACAATAGCTATAACAATATAAAAAAATACTCTGTCAATTCACGGAAAATTTTTTAACAAAAACTTAGCCCTTTTTTTTAATTATAAACGCGTTTCTTTTAGAAGGAAAATCATCTGGAGCCTTTATGATTTTGTAACCTAATTGATTAATTTTTTTTGTCCACCACCTTTTAGAGTGTAAATTAATGTGTGTGGGATCTAATCTAGCGTTCTTCTCTGTCCAAAGACAAATATTTAAAACTAACCAATGATTAGTGATTCTATAAAGATTTCGTATAATGTCTTGAGAGACTTCCTCCGGGATATGCTCTAGAGTATCGCTACAGTTAACCAAATTAAATCTATTATCAGGGTAGCCTAGATTAACAATATCACCAACCTTGAGAAGTGGCCTGATCTCGATAGAAGACCGGTTTATCGCATCCTCTGAAATGTCAATTCCTTCTGCAGCAATCCCCAAGTTCACAAAACCCCAAACTAGATTCCCAACCCCACAGCCCACATCTAAAACACTATCAGGTGAAAAAAAATCGCAGTAGTATGATGCCCTTTTGTTATCTGGAGATAATTTTGATTTAGAAAAATAATCTGAATTAAATGCTTCTTTTTTATACTTTTTAGAAGGTGCAACAAAAATACTATGAATTAAACTTTTTATTCTACTCAAAATTGCTACACTCCCGAATAAAGTTTAAAGATATGTAAAGCTCTTTAACTTTATCATACACATTATTTTATATAACGCGCCTGGCAGGATTCGAACCTGCGACCTACGGATTAGAAGTCCGTTGCTCTATCCAGCTGAGCTACAGGCGCAACCTCGTAATCATAAATTTATTAACACTTTATACCACTTAGACTTTTTTGGAAAGTCCGAAAACCTAAGGGCATCGCTTCCGCCTTTGTCGACCAAATTAGTTTCGTCAGAAATAATAACTTTGATCTGCTATCCAAAAACTCTAAGCACATTAGAAAACTTGGTACTAATTAATTTATTTAGTTCTTTATATGATGATACGAAGCGCCGGCCCCCCGAGGAACCCTTATTTCATCAACCAAATTCTGAATTTCTTTTGGTGGGGGTGTGGTAATTTGACTAATCAAGTATGAAACAATGAAGTTGAATAGCATTCCTAAAGTCCCAATCCCTTCAGGTGAAATTCCAAACCACCAGTTTTCTGCAGAATTAGCAGACGGATTAATAAATTTAAAGTAAATAATATAACTGGCAGTAAAAGTCAGCCCTGTAATCATTCCAGATATAGCACCCTCCTTATTCATACGTTTTGAAAAAATTCCCATCAAAATAACGGGGAAAAATGATGCCGCAGCAAGACCAAAAGCAAAAGCAACAACCTGAGCAACAAAACCAGGAGGATAGATACCAAAATATCCAGCAATTACGATAGCAAGGGCCGCTGACATTCTCGCAAAAAATAATTCCTGTTTGTCAGTAATATCCTTTAAAAATATTTTTTTTAACAGGTCGTGTGATATTGATGTTGAAATGACTAACAATAAACCTGCTGCTGTAGAAAGTGCTGCAGCAAGACCTCCTGCTGCAACTAAAGCGATGACCCAATTTGGCAGACCAGCAATTTCAGGATTGGCAAGAACCATGATATCTCGGTCGATATAGAGCTCGTTTGAATTGTCTGTCAGCTTGTTTACAACCCTCCTTTGTCCTTCAGAACCTCTTAAATTTAAAAACTTAGGTTTTCCGTTGAAAGCCTCACCTGAAAAATACTGAATCTTACCATCCTGATTTTTGTCAACCCAAGCTATTAAATTTGTGTTTTCCCAATTTTTAAACCACGCAGGAGTCTTTTTATATTCTGCATTTTCTACAGTATTAATAAGGTTTACTCTAGCAAAAGAAGCAACTGCTGGAGCTGCTGTATATAAGAGAGCAATAAACAATAAAGCATATCCTGCTGAGATTCGGGCATCACGTACTTTAGGGACTGTAAAAAATCTTACAATAACGTGGGGCAACCCTGCAGTACCCACCATTAGGGCGGCGGTAATAAAAAAAATATCTACGGTAGATTTTTTCCCTTCTGTATAAGCACCGAATCCAAGTTCCAAGGATAATCTATCAAGCTTATCAAGAAGATATATATTTGAGCCATCGGCTAAGGTACTACCAAAACCGATTTGTGGAACAAAATTCCCCGTCATCAGCATAGAAATAAAAATAGCAGGGACCAAAAATGCAAAAATTAAGACACAATATTGGGCAACTTGGGTGTAAGTGATTCCTTTCATGCCACCAAGAACAGCATAAAAAAACACTATCGCCATGCCTATCAAAACGCCCGTGGTAATCTCAACTTCTAAAAATCTTGAAAATACAATTCCCACCCCTCGCATTTGACCTGCAACATATGTGAACGAAACAAATAAAACACAGACAACTGCCACTACCCGAGCAATATTCGAATAGTACCGATCTCCAACAAAATCAGGAACGGTGTATTTCCCAAACTTGCGTAAGTAAGGCGCTAATAGCAACGCTAAAAGAACATATCCTCCCGTCCATCCCATCAAATAAACTGACCCATCACGCCCAACAAACGATATGATGCCTGCCATAGAAATAAAAGACGCCGCAGACATCCAATCAGCCGCAGTTGCCATCCCGTTGGCAAGTGGAGGAACACCTCCTCCAGCAACATAAAAATCATCCGTATTGCCAGCACGGGACCATATAGCAATTCCTATATAAAGAGCAAACGTCGCACCAACAAAAATAAAAGTTAGGGTTTGAACATCCATTACTATTTAATCTTGAGGTTCTTTATCAGGATAATAATTATCATCTGGCACAAAGTTATCCTGATCTTCATCCACATCATACTCATGGTCAAGCTTGTTCATTCTATAAACATAGACAAAAATCAGAACAACAAAACAAAAAATCGAGCCTTGTTGTGCTATCCAAAAACCCAATTTAAAACCAAAAAAACGAAAACTATCTAAAAAGTCAACAAACAAAATTCCCATTACAAAAGAAACGAAAAACCATACCGCTAGAAGAGACAGGACGATACGTATGTTTTTCTTCCAGTAAACTTTTGCCTTTGGACGAAGAGAATCAATCATTATTTATATTTTTCTTAACTGCACATCTAAAATCTAGGAGAAGTAAGGGGATTTTAATGACATGAACGATCTTAGAAGCTCCCAATATTTGAAACAATGATACCTTAATTTATGTTCACTTTCCCAACTTTGAATGTAATAATTTAACACAGTTGAGAAATACTTCATGATTTAAAGAAAATACTAATTACATAGTAATCACATCAAAATCAAAGTGAGGTTGAAAAATAAATGGCACAGAGAAAAAGAAGACCGAAAATGATCTTTAAAAAGTTCTTAAAAAAAAACACAAATATCTTAAAACGATTAGAAAAAAAAGCTGCTAAGGCAGAAGCATATACTCGTGAACCTTGGATGATGAGGCCAAATCCAACCGAGGACAAGTACGAAGAATTTTTACGGAAAGAAGCGGAAAGTTTCTAACAGAATAAATCCTTTTGAGAAGCCCTCTGCTTTAACTGATAAAAAATTAAATCGGCTTCTTCCTGCAACATAGTAATTTTCTACCAACACCCAGAAGATAGCATCGCGACCTCATAAAGATTTTATTTTTTTAATCATTTAAAAATTAAAATGTAAAAAACAGCTGGGCTGAAATCCAGTCGCTAAACCAAATATTCTAAAACTTACATAATTAGGAATACTTGCTTAATCATAACATCCTATTTTTTATTTGACTCGCCTAGACTTTTCCACGCTTTCAAATCTTTTTTAACCTTAAGTTTTTCCGAAACGTCCTTAAGCTTTCCCCAAGTTTTTTTTTTGGCCCTTAGCCTCTTTTTGCTATCTAGCATATCAATCAAAGAAATAAATGCCCAGTAGGCAGAGCAAACGACGACCATCAATACTATGTAATGGGAAGCAGTCAAAACAAGCTGGCCTCAATTCGATTTTTATTAATAATAAAATATATTACAAATATTATTTAACCTTACAAACCTCAACAAAGCTCGCTAATTTTAGTTTTTAAATTCCTGAGGCATTTTTAAATCGGCCTAGTGTATAATAAAATTAAAGAAGCTACCAGTAGGCAATCTCTTTGATAAAGAAACTAGCCAGAAAATCCGTAAACACCTGATGCCCCCTGAAAATAAATGTACATTAAATTCAAAAACTAACAAAGGCTAGTCGGAAGGAATCCTCACATTGTCCCCATTTCAAAAGTTTATTGCAAATGTCAGCTGGACCGTATTCGGGAAAATTGCTGTTCAGATGGTTTTATTTGCTATCTCAATTTTGCTAACGCGATATTTAGGAAAAAAAAGCTTGGGAGACTACGCAACCCTTTTAGTAATCCCAGTCTTCATGCGTCTCCTGAATTCATTTGGCTTTGAAGCTCTAATCAATACAAAACTTCCCGCCCTCAATATTCGAGATTCTTCCGGGTCTGAAGGACGTTATTTGGTTAGTCGTTTGCTAATTCTAAGACTTACGACAACTTTTCTTTTTTGCTTCCTTATATTTTATTGCCTGCCATTCTACCTTAACCTCACCCACCGTCCTGAGTTTATTGAATTTCGCTGGGTTTTGATATTTTATTTCGTAGCAATAACCTTTGACTCTATTTTAAGTACTCTATTTATGACCCTGCTTCGTTTTAAGTTGCTGGTGATGATAGAAACCCTTGGTGCCTTAATAAACTTAATATTCTTAATAATTTTTATTCGCTTGGATTATGGGATTTATGGCGTCCTTTATGCCTATATAACTTCACTAGTCATATCCTGCCTACTTTATTTGATTCTAGCGCGGGATCAATATTTGGGGTCAATCAAAAAACCTAAATGTGACAATATGAGGCATTTGGCCTGGGTATCCTATGGAATAGCCTTTTTGAGCTTTGGATTAATGACCCAAAGCGACGTGCTCATGATGAGTTTTTTTAAAGTAAGCGTAGAGAACATAGGATTGTATCACCTTGCCTCAGGGTTAACAGCAACAATGGTATTCCTTCTAGCAGGTGTCGCTCCTATGGCGCTATCTCTTTTTTCAGAAGAGTTTGAGAAGAATGGAATTAAGGGACTTGGGAGCCTTTATTGCAAAATTGTCGGGTTATCGTCTTACTTGACTGTTCCCATCTATGTATTTTGCATTTTCAATTCGAAGATTCTAATCAACTTTATTTATGGAGCTTCTTTTAACGAAGCGTACTTAGCTCTAATTATTTTTGCAACTTTCTCTGGCATTCAAACTGCTTTAGGTAATAATTTTTCTATATCAATCTTGTATGTTATTCAAAAACGAAATGCAGCTATTCGTACAACTGTTGAGGGAAGCATATTAAATATTGTTTTAAATTTTTTTTTGATCCCAGTTATAGGAATGCCGGGAGCAATAATAGCGACAGGAGTTACGATGATTTATATGATTGGCCGTCAGTTAAAAATAATTTCTGAAGAAATGAAAATCACTCCCGTTTTTCCTGTTATAGGACAATGCTTTCTTTATTGTTTATTAGCATCTATACCCCCACTAATATTTACCATGATGGGCTTAGATCATTTGATAACAAATTTATTTTTATACCTAATAACACTTATCGTAATCCTTATTTGGGTAAAACCATTTAGCCACTTAAGATCTATCCTTAATTAGCTTTCTTTCAGAAACTAAAATAAATTAAAAAAATGAGAGGACTAATTTTAATGACCAATAGATATAGAGTTATTTTATAACTGCCCTCGACAAACCGCAACCACAATACCAATGAAGTTTTTAATCGACCCGAGATGCTTCCCATAAATTGATTAAACCATCAATCCCGGTAAGGTTTATTTCTATAGGGCAACAACAAACTTCACAGTCCTCTGTGTAAAACTGATTATTAAAACTTAAATTATCAAGCATCGATATACCCTCTCCACATTAGAGGCAATGAAAAAATGCTCGGCCTTGTCTATACAAGATACAATTTTTTTCTTTTTTAAATTTTCTAATGATCTTCATCTGATCAAAAATAATATTAGTACAAAAAAATTGTCTTAATCAGGCAATTTAAACAGCTCTTATTCGACCTCCCAAATAGAATCAACAAAATACTTTCTAGAGTCATAAAGTTGTCTTACAACTTTAAAGCCATTTTTTTTAGCCAGTAAATTAACTTCATCTATATCATATTTATAGGACTGTTCAGTTTTCATAGCTTCCCATGCCTTGAATTTAAAATCCTTATCCAAACCATTAATGCGTACGATTTGATTTTTTGTACTATAAAGGTAACTTTCCAATGCACGATTTCGAGGATTATAATGACCTTGATGAACAAAAAATTCTTTCTTAAAGTCTCCATCTAGCACCTGGTTTATTCGATCTAACAAATGAAGATTAAATTTTTCAAATAAACCTTTCGAATCATTATATGCATTATAAAAAATTTTTGGATTTTTCATTAAATCGAATCCAATTAAAAGAAGGTCATTCTTATTTAAAGACCTGTGGAGTTTTCTGAGGAAAATATTTGCATCGAGTGGAGTCAAATTATTTAAGGTTACTCCTAAAAATAAAACTAAGTTTCTATAATTTTTATTCTTAGTTAAATCCTTAAGACCAACAAAATAGTCACCAACTAATCCCTTTACCTTTAAGGTTGTATTTTTATACTTCGACTTTAACTCTCCAACCAAGCTTACAATTGCCCCTTCAGAAATATCAATTGGATAGTACTTAAGATTTATTTTTTTATTTACAATATTCTCAAGGAGTATTTGAGTCTTACCGCCATCCCCTGAGCCAAGCTCAATAAGTTGAAATGGTTGTTTGAAAATTAAACCCACAATGGTTTTTATATGTGTTTGAAATATTTCAAATTCACACGCAGCTGGCAAATATTCCGGAGATTCAGTAATTTCTTTAAAAATTTCACTGCCTCGACTGTCAAATATCAACCATGAAGGTAAATATTTATTTTCTTGACAAAGACCTTCAAGAACAGCTTGAGAAAACTGATTATCAACTGAAAAATTTTCTGCATCAACTTCGAGAACTTTATATTCGAACATAATTCTCCTATTTGCTATTAAAAGTTACTCAGTTTGACGTTACAGATAGTGTTTGTTAAAATTATTAGACTCCAAATTCTAACTAAATTTCACCAGCAAACTATGACCATAGCACAGGAGGCTGGGAGATCAGCCTTATATACATATTATAGTGAAGCTGAAGATGAGTTTGCACAAATTATTAATAAAGCTGATCTGGATAACACTATAAAAATTAGTCCCGATTTAATGGCTAATTTTGAAGATGCGCTGAACTTTGCCCTTGTTGATGTATATAAAAATAATAATGAGTGTGACAAAGCGCATCTTTTTCTTCAACGGGTTCTTTACCGCATCAACAGGTTAAAGCTCTTCTGGTTTGACAATCTTGATAATTATACTAACGAAGACTCTTCAGTGCTTTTTTCTATTAGAAAAGAGATAGAAGCGGCGTGGATAAAATGGGAGTTAAATCATATAGAAACGGGTTCACTTGATTCTTTAGTATATGAAAAGGCGCTAAAAAAAAGATTTAGAGAAGATTTAAATCCTTCACCTAATAAAGACAGTTTTTTTTTAAGAGATAAAATTTCCTTGGCTGGTTATAAAAGGCTATTAGCTATAACATCGCTCGATGGCTTAGTGGAAGCAAGTCAACTTTCTAGAGTTTTAGGAGGATTTAGCAACGAAATTCAATTAATGCTCACAAAAATATTTTGGGAAGAATACGGTTGCGGAAAGTTTTCACGCAAACATTCTTCTCATTTTATTAACATGCTAGAAGAATGTAATATGGAAACATATCCTGAAACCTACCTCAAACTTGTTCCTTGGGAAGTTTTAGCAAATATAAATCATAGTTTCTTACTTTCAGAAAGAAAACAAAATTACTTGAGATATATTGGCGGTCTACTATATATTGAAGTCTCCTCCCCCTCTTCATTCAAAAACTATCAAAAGGCAGGGAAACGTTTAGGATTGAATAAGGCAGGCATTGGTTATTGGGATATACACATCAAAGAAGATATTCGACATGGTGACTGTATGTTACACGAAGTAGCCCTTCCTCTTGCAAGTAAATATTCAGATCAAGCTTGGCAAGTAATATTGGGCTATGATCAACAAAAATTTATAAGTACCCGCGCTACAAAGTCTATCGTTAAGTCCATTCGCGAAATATGCTAGAACGAAGATCGATCATTTAGCTTTCTTTAGATTTATATTGCCAAACTAATGGAATTGTTGCCGTTCGAACCAGCAAATTTCAATCTTTACGATTTGCATAAATCTATCGCAAGCCACCTTATGGCGGATGGAACGAGCGGGTATGAAGTCTAGCCTAATTAAAACTTATTTTACTTAAACTTAAAAACCCAATCACAACAAGATTGACATGAAGAAAAATTGTATATAAGGCATACTGAAAACGAAAAAGAACGCCCCCGCTAATTTACTGGAAAGATTGGGATGCAAATTGGAGAGTTTGTTTTAAATATTGGATTAACGTATACCGAATAAAACGAAGTGACGGTTTCATAAGATACAGCTTTGAGTCAACGAGGCTTTGAATAGCCCCGAAGACTCTAGCAAACTTCTTGAACGAGTAACCAGCTTTTAGGGTTCAAATGTTGAGCGAACCGGGCAATACATAACGAACTACTGGCCTGTCGGAGGAGTAGCAGCATCTCCCATCGGAGGTCCACCAGGCGCTCCCGTCGGAGGAGTAGCAGCATCTCCCATCGGAGGTCCACCAGGCGCTCCCGTCGGAGGAGTAGCAGCATCTCCCATCGGAGGTCCACCAGGCGCCCCTGTCGGAGGAGGCATATTAGGGTCTCCCATTGGAGGTCCACCAGGCGCCACTGTCGGAGGAGGAATATTAGGATCTCCCTCTTGAGCCCCAACCGTTGCAACTTGGAGGGCTATAAAAACCAAACCAACAATTAAAAAATTAGAAAGTTTTTGCATGATTCCTCCTATCTTTATGAAAAAAAGTAGAAAAGTAACAGCAATATCATTTTTATACGAGCAAACTTTCGTAAACATTTGATAAAAAAATGCACAAGATGTGCCAATAAACTAGGTAATATCTATCAAAATTGCAAGTTATTTATTTTTAATAGTTTAGCGAATTTGATCTGGTAGGTGTATTACCTTAAAAAAGAGCTCTTTTTCTCAAAATAATAATAGTTGTCTCAAAGTAATAATAGTTGTCTCAAAACAATGGTTATCTCATATTGAAACTATTTCTTGTTACTTGAGGGTTTTATATCGGAGCCAAAAATGGGCCGCAAGTTAAAATTTGGTAATACTTGAACAGGAACTATTTCTGGGAAACCGTGTTTTTATTTTCTTACTTTAAATACTTTTGCCACATCTGGATTAGCTATGTTTTAGTCATGGCATGCTGAACTCATTAGTGTTTCCAAAAATTTTACCTGTTCACTTGGTTGGCTCTGTCACTTTTGTATCCGAACCTTCAGAAAATTTATCTTTTGCACCACGAAAATAGTCTTGGGATTAGTAAAAGTAGTGTTGATGCTATAATCTGGCAATAATCAGCGCAACCCAAGAGTCCTTGTTCATAACCACCCCTCCCTTTAATTTTAATTAAAAACCAGCGGCAAAACTTCAAATTATGGCAAGCAACATATCTATTTTAATACAGATAAAAGAGGATTGAGGCCTTCGGTCAAAAAGTACCTGAATAAACCCACCCATATACTTAAAATATTGAATGTTAGATTAATTGGTAATGTTTCTATACAAATCATAGATTTTTAATTGTTGCTCTTCGTTTAAATTAGGTATTTGCATTAATTGTCTCCCCTCAACCATTGCTTTTTGGCTACTCTGGATTTTCTGCAACAAATCCTCATTGTTATTTTTGTTAGAACTCGACTTTAGGGCTTTTTCGTAATGTATTATCACTGGCAACCACTCTTTTTTAGAAAAATAGTAGTTTCCTAGAAGCATATTTAGATCATAATTACTGGGCTGGATCATTAGACCTCTATAAAAGGAATCGATTGCTGAATCCATTTCGTTTAAATTTTTGTAGACTATTCCTTGCTCCAAAAAAAGTATCTCTTGATCTAGGTTCCTAAGGTTTACCTGCTTATACATTCTTATCGCTTCTTGCCACTTCTTTTTCTTGTAAAGATTTTTTGCTTCATTAATTTCTTCTACCCAGTTTCCGCGAGATTTTTGAATTTTTGTTTTTAAGTGATTTAGCCGATTACTAATACTCTTCTTTTTAACTTCATCTGCTTCAAATGATAACTTTCGGTTAAGCAAAATAGACTGAAACACCAGACTTGTCGCCTTATCAAAATAAATATCAGACAACATAGAATTTAACTCTTTAGATTGAGGGTTGGCTAAAACTCCAAGCCGTAAAATCTGTTCTGCATTCCCCTTGTGTTTTTCTCGCGCTAAAATTATAGCTAACAACCTATATGAGCCAACTCTGTATTGATCAAATAGCAATGATTCCATTAGGGCTTTATAAGCGTCTTCATAGCGATTCTCTTGAAAAAGATGGAACCCGTAAATTTCGTAAATGCCGGCCAAAAGTTTTCTGGAATTGCTTTCCATTCCATACCGATCTGGATCGATTTCCCAACATTGAAGAGCTATTTCCTCCACTTTTTTAATGTCAAATTTGTCTGGCCTTTTTAAATAGCTCATTCCTAGGTTGCAGTAATCCATATGGCGAATTAGCTTTACCCCGCTTTTGGGCAATTGAAAACACCCTATAAAAAATAGGGCCACCAAAGATATCACTACAACATTTAAATATTTTCTACTTTTTAATTGTCGAATAATGATTGATACGGCATACGCAGCTAAAATAATCCAAAAAGGAACGATGGGAATTCGGAAACGAGATACAACATGAAATAGTAATACTGAAAGCGACAGAGCTAATGTATATCCATAAAGAAGAAAAAACTTTTCTTTATTCGAAATTGCTAGTACTAACCCCACTAATCCCAACGCAGAAAATAAGGAGAAGTGATTCCAAAGATACGGCAATATCTTTGAGTGTTCTCCATATAAATACAAGGATATGTTGGATGGAGGTTCAAAATCATTTAACAAAAAATATAACTTCCGAAAATACATTTGAAAAAATTCAAACGGATATTCCAAAATATTAGAAATAATAGTATTTAATACTTGCCCATAGCTCACTTCTGCCTTATTAGCAAATAGTCCCAGAGCCGAAAAATCAAAGCCATATCCTGCGTAACTAATAAGATTGCCTGACATAAAAGCAATTGGGCCGCTTGCGTCAAAAAAAACAAACCGATCATGCACTAAGTAACTCTGGACAAGAAGGGGAACAAAAGAAATCACCAAAGTTCCCCCATATATCATCCAGCCAAAACTAACTGATTCCTTACTTTCTATTTTAAAAACCGATCTATGTAAATGCCAGAGAATGAAAGGGAGGCATAAAATAGTATTTGGGCGAATTTGAAAAAATAATGAAGTTGCTAAGGCTGCCCAAATCAATGATTTTCTGGTCGAACCTGGAGATAGTTTTTGAAGCAAGTAAAACGACCACAAGCCAAGAAATGTAACCATCCCCGCTCGCAAAGTAATTCCCTCATAAACAATTTCCGGACCATATAAAGAGAACGCAAAAAATGCAAAGTAAGCAGGAATAATGCCTATTAAGTCTTTACTAATTTTAAAAATAAGAACTGCAGATATTGAACCAAAGATAAATTGGACCAGATAAACCAAGTAGTAATTTTGGTCGGTTATAACGTATAGAAATCCTAAGAAATATTTATATAAAGGGGCAATTCTGTTATTGTCTGAATTAGCCAACCAGTCTCCATTAGCCAAATTTTGAGCTGCTTGATTTATACTTGCTTGGTCTAAGCCAATTAAATATGTATCAAAATAGGGTAGTTTAGACAGGTCAAATAAGTAAAATAAACGGATTAATAACGCAAAGAAAAAGAGAAAAGTTAACAACATTGGAGAAGAATTTTTAAAGAAGATATGCATTTGCATAAAACAGGTAATAAAAAAAATATACTGTTTAATATGATTTACTTAGGGAGCAACTGGTAATTCCAAGGATTAGTTTCTATTAACTGATTCCTATCATTTCAGAAAACCTATTGAATGGTGTGACCAGAGCAATAGGAAGGCCTATATCTCTTTCATAAATTTCTTTACTTAAATACTCTAATTCAGAATCTAAAGTCTTTTCACCAACATCGATGCACCAAGAACGACTTCTCTCTGTCCCACCTAACCACCATTTGTAACCATAATTTTTCAATAAGTTTTTTTATCAAATGAACTGCCCATTGCCCAAACTTTATATGAATTTAGCCGATCATTCCTTAGCAAGACGTTTAAAACCAAATCACCTGACTTTGGTAGAGTTTTTGAAAGAAGGTGCAAAGAAGCATAGCAACCCATCTCTGCCCTATGGCCTCCAAAAAAAAATCCAAATTTATATGCCAAATACTCGAGTCTACTACTAGCTATCCCTTCACTTCCAAAAGAAACCTGACTAGCAGAACAAGCCCATGGCTTAGTTTTGAAAAGCGGGAACGATTTTATTGTAGGGCTTCACTTTTCCAAACCCTTAATTTTCTTAGACAGTATGATTAATCTTATTTTCGCAGCTGTAATAAAAATACATCTATTTTTGTCTGCCAATGTAAATCAAGGTTCGCCTTAAAAATCTGACTTGCTTTTGCAAGGTGCCTTTTTGCGTTAGAAATATCATTAATCTGGGCGTAAGCCTTTGCCAAGTAGTAATGCGCTTTACCGCTTCTGGGATTAAGTTTTATGACTTCTTGAAAAGAAACAATCGCCTTCGCAGGACGTTTCATCACAAGATAGACGTCCCCTAAATGATAATGATACAAATAGTTCGTAGGATTTTTTTTAATCTTTTCAATAAAGTCTTGTCGTTTACCTTCAAGCCGGGTGGTCACTAGTTTTTGGCTTTCCTTTTCATCGATTACAATATCCGGGATATAATTACCCGCTCCATCGTAACCTGTCCTGCTTTCGCTAAAAATAGCACTTGGCAAAGCAAGTAGAGGGAAAAAGAGCACCGTAAAAGAAATTAAAAATGTAAGCCGTTTCGTTTTCATAACATTAAAGTACCGCAACTGGATTAAGTAAAGTAACCAAGTGGGCGATGGAGCCATTCTATTACAGGATAAAGAATAGAGTTACTATATTCCTCTTTCGTTTGTTAAATATAATAAAAATAGGCTACGGCCAAAACCGTAACCCATTATTTTAATTGTTTATAGCAATAGAGCTTGGACCTCCGAAACCTGGCACTGGCTTGTATTTTTAAGAATTCTGCTTACCTCCTATTTTACCCCAGGCAAAGTTATTATTTTTAAGTTTTAAGTCGCATTTCTCTAATGTTCTTTTTTTAAATTGCCGATCGAGAATATCAGGGGAGAGATGAATGTGAGGTGGAGTACCTAAAAAAATATGCCCGTACTAGAGATCAATACGCACGGAGTTCAAAATCGACCGCATGACTGCCGGGTTGCGCCAAAAGATGTAAATATATCAGGAAAATCGGGCTTACTTTTTTCTACAATGTTAGTTGTTATCTCGGTTTTCATAGCTCTTAGTTTAGCTGAGGCAGCTTTGTTTCTGAAAAACTCAAGCATGCGCAATTATGATATCGAAATGTGGCGATATTCTAAAGAGCTAAAGAAGGAGAGTGAAAATCCTCTGCTTGGCCATGAGCATATTCCCTTAAAAGAAGCCATCCTTCAGTCTACAAAAATTAGAATCAATAGCCATGGTTTACGTGGCGATGAAATAAAACCTAAGCAAGAGGGTATTAAGCGCATCTTGTTTTTAGGAAGTTCGATTACTCTTGGTTGGGGAGTGGCTGAAGAAGAAACTTTGACTGAGCGACTTGTGGATATGTTTGATGCAGAAAGCAAACCCACGGAGGTTCTTAATGCTGGCGTTGGGAATTATAATTCAGTACGCTATGTCGAGCAGTTTATGACGCGCCTCACCCACCTTGAACCTGACGTTATAGTTGTTCAATATTTTATTAATGATGCTGAGTCTGTAGAGTTTTCCGGAAGTAACTGGTTTCTACGCAATAGCCAATTTGGTGTTACACTATGGACCGCTTGGAATCAATTATTCAGATCAAAAGGAAAAGAGGCTTTATTAAAACACTATAACCTTACCTATGCCCCCAACACCAAAGGCTTTCAGGATATGTTATCAGCATTAACACGTCTGGCAAGTTACGCTAAAGATAAAAAAATAAGCATAGTCTTTGCCATGACACCAGATTTTCACAATTTCAAAGATTATCCGTTTGATTCTATCCATCATAGCATGGCAGAAATTTCACGTAACCTCGGGTTTATTTATGTTGATTTATTACCTACCTTCCTCCATCGAGATGCAAAAAAACTTTGGAGCACGCCTGGTGACCCTCACCCTAACAGTTTTGGGCATGAATTAATGGCGAATACACTCTATCCATTTTTGAAAAACCCCGATCTTTATATTAATTAATGAAACTACTGACAGGCAGGATTACTAACAGAAATAGTTTAGTCTGACTATGGTTTTTACTTCGGTTTACTTTTTTTTATTCTTTATTAGTTATTTCCTTTTTTTTAACTTTACAAAATCAGCTTATCGTTTGCACTTGGTTGTTGTCGGAAGTCTGGTTTTCTATGGTTGGGGAAACCCGTCTATGATTTTGGTGCCAGTTATTCTTAGCGGAATAGCTTTTTGGGGGGGACGGTGGGTTGCAGGGACAGAAGAAGAACTAGTTGTCAGAAACCGTCTTTTGGGGCTAGTAGTGCTTCTCCTTATTCCTCTTACTTATTTTAAATACAAGCATTTTTTATACAATGAAATTATAGTTCCAATTGTTGGAGCATCAACTGTAAGTTTTGGAGTGGCTCTTCCACTTGGCATTTCATTTATGACTTTTACTATTGTTTCATATATTGTCGATGTTTATAAAAAAAGATTCCCTCCGGCCCAGTCATTTTTCCACATCTTTGCCTATACCCTTTATTTTCCTAGACTGATCGCAGGACCAATTACAAGGCCCTCTGAATTGATCCCTCAATTATTGAGAAATAAATCTACCACCATGAGTTCTGTTGCGTTTGGGTTAACCCTGTTTACTGTAGGACTTGTGAAAAAGGTCATTTTTGCAGATTCTATGGGTGATGTGGTAAATCCCGTTTTTGACAACCCAACGGGGCATAGTCTACTAACTTATTGGTTGGCCATGCTTGGTTATACTGTGCAAATTTATTGTGATTTTAGTGGATACACTGACATGGCTTTAGGGTTATCCATAATGCTTGGCGTACGTTTACCAATAAATTTTAATAAACCTTATATAGCTTTAAACTTGCAGGATTTTTGGCATCGTTGGCATATAACTCTTTCCAAATGGCTGCGCCAATATATTTATATCCCGTTAGGGGGCAATCGATGTTCTAGGCCCAAATACCTTAGTAATATAATTGTTACTATGGTTGTATGTGGAATTTGGCATGGCGCGAATTGGACTTTTTTATTATGGGGAATATTGCATGGTATTGGATTAGTAGTTATCGGTGTGACAAAGTTTTCTCAAGCGGCTACCATTACTATGAAAGCAATTCCAAATCAGCTGAAATGGTTATTGACATTTTTTTTTATAGTTGTCACTTGGGTATTTTTTCGGTCTCCAAACCTAGATACGGCGAGAATCATTCTTATAGGTGCATTCACCGGAGATCTAAATTTAGATATGGCTTTCTTTCGTGCAAACATTTTTCATATTACTCTACTTGGTTTATTTGCTATTGTTCATCGCTTTGATTCATTATCTAATATCCGATTTGTTTACCGTTGGATAAATAAGGGGGTCCTCACAACTTTTGTGATAATAGCTTTTGCAACAGCAATCGCCATAACCACAGATAATCCTAAGACTTTTATTTATTTTGATTTCTAAAGGTTTGTGTCACCCTTTAAAGAAAATGGACTCTTTTAAAAAAATAGATCTAAGAGGAATCTCTGAGATTGTACGTTAGAATGGCTCTCGTACTAAAGCCGAGGTTCTAACTTCTATGAAGGAATTACGGAACCTTAGTTCTAATATAATTTTAGCACGACACAGCAAAAAAAATCGCCACGATATTAAAAGGTAGACCAAGTATTATTGACCTTAAAAGAATTTACAAGTGATTCCTAGTTTTAATATATATTTCATGGGACAGCTAGGAATTGAATTTTGGTAACACAAAGTTCCTCTGGAAGTGGTTCTATTATTTTCTCCTTACTACCACCTCTCAGAACAGAAGTGATATTTAAGCTGAACTATAAAGTAATGCGTTTTTAAAACCCTCTTTATAAAATTACTTAATTGAAGAACCACCTAATAAAACTCGCCATACTCACCCTAAGCCTAGTTATTTGTTTAGTCCTAATAGAAGGAGTATTAATTTTTATTTCTACTGAGGGTAATGATAATTATGAACGCACAAAAGAATTTCATGAAAAATATATCCGATACAATCAACACGGTTATAGAGATTACGAATATAGCCTTAAAAAACCAGAAGGCATATTTCGGATCCTCGTTTTAGGTGATTCTCAAACCTTTGGTCATGGCATTAAAGATTTGAAGGACACCTGGGTCAAAAAAGTAGAAGCAACACTACAAAAGGATGGCCGAAATTCAAACATAGAAGTTTTGAGCATATCGGGTCCTGGATGGAATTCCGACACACACTTATATGAATTGTTTGAAAATGGTCTTAAGTTTAACCCTGATTTAGTTATCTTAGCTTATGCCCACAACGATATCCCATTCCCCACCAGTGTTAATTGTAATAGCTCTGATCGAAAAATAACCTCCAATATAAATATTTTCCAAAGTACTAAATTAGCTAGTTTTATTGATTTTAGGATTAATCGACTTTTAGAAAAGATCGGAGAGAAACCAAGTTATTTTGATTGTTTAAACCAAGCTTATAGCTCTATTGGCTGGGAAATGAATAAATTTTATTTAGATATGATGGGACTTGTTCTATCTATTAAGAAAATCCATTTCATGCTAACTGTAATTCCCATAATCCACCAACTGGATGACAACTATCCTCTGATCAGTCCTAATAAAAAATTGAAAGAATATTCTAAACAAAGAAATCTTGAATTTTTAGACTTTTATGAAGAGAGCTTTAAAAACCTTGAAGCCAACAATTTAAAAATATCAAAGACAAACGACCACCTAAATGAAGTTGCAGGCGATATTGTGGCAGATAGGCTATCAAGAAAAATAAAAAAACTAGTTGAGTATAAAAATCTTTCGTATTTCAATAAAGCTTTTACTCTTAAAGAAATTTTAAATAAAAGCCCCTTATTGATTAAACTCGATAGCAGGCTCAATAAACAAAATTCAATTAATACATTTATTCTAAATTCAGCAACTGAAGCACTACAAGTAACTAGAGATTCAAATCAACTCATCATAAAAAAAACACAAAAAGGTGAGGATGAAAGAGATCCCGTTTATTTACTAGAAACTAAACTTAGTTTATCTGGTAACTTTATTGAACAAGAAAAAGTTGCCTTCCACCCAAATTCTAAAACTCCCAAATTAAGAGAAAGTATTTCTAAACAATCTAAAGTTTATACTCAAACTACTGAACGAATTGAAACCAACTCCAAGGGAGTGCCAGTAGTTATTAAATCTGAGCAAAGAAAATATCAATTTGGTTTTGAGGGTGATAAAAACTACAAGAAGATTAAACTTGAAACAGGCATTGACTTTCCTGATCCCAAACTACTTGATAAGTGGGTTTTTCAGAATATTCAACCGCCATCAATTTACTATTCAAGGGCAAAACAAAAAGAAATTATAGCCAGCATGATAATGCAGAATCCAAACGTCTATAATATACCTTATGGCATTGAGATAGCCAAACAACCAGAATATTTAGACAAATTATCAAATGAAGATATATGCCAAGTTTTTGATGAAATGGCTTTATTTGAAACCTTTTTAATTCTTGATCGATATAAAGCTAACGACTATGTAAATCTATTAATAGAATTAATTGAACAAAGCAAGCCTTCATTGATGGCACTTAATGCCACAAAGCGATATCGCAAGTTTTTTCTGAATCTAAATAGAAAATGAGTATGACAATCTTTTACTCCGCATCCGAGTTGAAGAAAATGTTTGAATACTGGAACAAAGTATGCCAGCAAAATGACAACGTAGTCTTGCTAAAAGATTGAGTAGGTTAGTTTTACTGGCACAAACAATAAAGGGCTTACGGCAAACCGCCATGAAGCTTTGTTTTAAATGGTCGGGACGAGAGGTTTTGAACCTCCGGCCCCCTGCTCCCAAAACGTGTGTGAAGTTTATTAGCCCTCATTTTGATTATACTTGCGGAGACCGTCGTTGCGTGTTGTGGCACTAAATGCCAAGAAGTGACTAGCAGATTGGCACAAATCTGACCAATTGATTTTTTTACTAATCCTCCCTACCCCCCTACCTAAGTAGGAACCTCTTAGATATTTTTTTCAAGACAAGCCGATGAATGTCCGTTAAGTAGAGAAACCTTAGTTTAAATGATTAGTCTCAATTTCTTAATCGTAAACAATCATTTATCGTTTCTATGAAATTTAATTATTTAAAACAAAAATTAATGAACCTGGCTATATTTACCCTGGGTCTGATTATTTGTTTAGTCCTAATAGAAGGAGCTCTGATTTTTAATTCCGCTGAGGGTAAAGATAATTATGGATTAACAAGGGAATTTCAAGAAAAGTACGTCCGGTACAATAAATATGGTTATAGAGATTATGAATATAGCCTTAAAAAACCCGCGGGTGTTTTTCGGGTCCTTGTTTTAGGCGACTCACAGACATTTGGTTCTGGCATCAAAGACTTGGAGGACACTTGGGTCAAAAAATTAGAAGCAAAGCTACAAAAAGATGGCCGAAATTCAAGCATAGAAGTTTTGAGCATATCGGGTCCCGGATGGAATTCCGACACACACTTATATGAATTGTTTAAAAATGGTCTTAAGTTTAATCCTGATCTAGTCATTTTAGCTTATTACCACAACGATATTCCATTCCCAACCAGCGTTAATTGTAATAGCTCTGATCGAAAAGTAATCCCCAATATAAATATTTTCCAAAGTACTAAATTGGCTAGTTTTATTGATTTTAGGATTAATCGGCTTTTAGAAAAGACCGGAGAGAAACCAAGCTATTCTGATTGTTTAAACCAAGCTTATAGTTCTATTGGCTGGGAAATGAATAAATTTTATTTGGATATAATGGGACTTGTTCTATCTATTAAGAAAATCCATTTCATGTTAACTGTAATTCCCATAATCCACCAACTGGATGATAACTATCCTTTGATCAGTCCTAATAAAAAATTAAAGGAATTTGCCAGACAAAGAAATTTTGAATTTTTAGACTTTTATGAAAAAGGTTTTAAAAACCTTGAAGCCGACAACTTAAGAATATCCAAGACAGACCACCACCTGAATCAAAATGCAGGCGATATTATGGCGAACACCCTCTTTAGTAAAATAAATAAATTAATTAAGTATAAAAATCTTTCGTATTTTAATAAAGCTTTTACCCTTAAAGAAATTTTAAATGAAAACCCCTTATTAACTAAACTAGATAGCCGGTTTAACAAACAGAATTCAATTAACACATTCATCCTAAATTCAGAAACTGAAGCACTACAGGTAACTAGAGATTCAAACCAATTCATCATCAAGAAAATCCAAAAAATAAAAAACGGAAGAAACCCGGTTTCTTTACTAGAAACTAAACTGAGTTTATCTGGTGACTACATTAGCCAAGAAAAAGTTTTCTTCCATGCAAATTCTAAAATTCCCAGGTTAAGAGAAAGCATCTCTAAACAATCGGGAGTTTATGCTCAAACTATTGAACGCATTGAGCCCGACTCCAAAGGGGGGTTAGTTGCTACTCAATTGGGACAAAGGAACTATCAGTTTGGTTTTGAGGGTGGCAAAAATCACAGAAGGATTAAACTTGGCGCAGACATTATGTTTCCAGACCCAAAGGTTCTTGATCAATGGGTTTTTCAGAATAACCACCCACCATCTGAAGAGCATTCGAAAGCGGGGCTTAATAAGACATTAATTGATATGGTAACTAAAAACCAAAGTATCTATAGCACGCCTGAAGACATTAAGATTATTAATCAACCTGATTACCTTAAAAACTTATCTGACGAAGAAATATCTCAAAATTATGATGAACGAATTTTATTCCAAACACTCATAATCTTCGCAAGATATGGTGCTACGGATTATGTGAATTCTTTAATCGAGTTAATTGAACAAAGTAGGCCTTCGTTGATGGCACTTAATGCAGCAAAACGGTATCGTACGTTCCTTCTGACTCATGATAAGGGTGAGATTTAATCCGATTTATCCTTCGTTTGTTACCCATAATGTAACCCACAACAAAAAATAGGCTGCAACATTAACTATAACCCATTGCTTTAAATGGTGGAGGCGAAAGGATTTGAACCTCTGAACCCCTGCTACCAAAGCAATAACTCCACTCCATAGGATCATGCTATTCTTTTGTATGCCTTGTTTCTCATTCGCAAATCTATGTGATCCATATTTTTCCCGAACGGGTATTCAAGCATTTTTTGAACTTTTATCAGTATAATGAGGAAGCACATAATTAAAAAGGAAGTAAAAATGCCATAAAGGCCCAATGTTGCAAATTGGGGGCTTAAGATTAAAACCCCTGCTACCAAGGCCCAGTCAAGAAAAATTCTTAATGTCCTTGGAGTTCTATTTTCTTTAATTGCAAGCAACTTTTCAAAACTCGAGTACATTTTTTCGAGCCAACCTAAAAGACAAGCAAGTTCTGGCGCGCTTACCTTCTCTGTTTTTCTAAAGATTTCCACAGTCAAACTAATTTCATTAAAAAAAATATCAATGTCAGCAAGTCTCTTTTTAGCTTCTTCACCAACCACGTCAACATGAAAAAGAAATCTTAATTTTTCAAAAAACTCCCTCAATTCATATTGCAATTTTTCTTTTTCTCCTCCAGACAAATGCCTTTTGCCTGTTTGCCAAAAACTCATTGCGAATGCCCATAAATTTGCTAGCTCTTCAATTGCTTGAAAACGCCTGGTGTTGGCTGTGCTAATACTAATTGCAAAAACAAAAAATAGGCCACCAAAAAATATCAAATCAATACCTTTCAGTATTAAAGTAAAATCATACTCTACGCATATGAACGTTAAAAAGCTGGCAATTGGTGGAAGAAGTAAAATTCTATATAAAAAAAATGGGGTTGAATTATTCGTTAGTGGCTCGATATTCATATGTCTCGGCTCTTTTTATGCAAGTAAGGACCTATTCTAGAGCAGTTAGCGAGTATAAGCAAAATTGGCGTTTAAACAGAGATAAATGCTAGCCCCGCTGCTAGCCCAAACAAAAAATGGGCTACGGCCTAAACCGTAACTCATTGTTTTAAATTGTCGAGATAAGAAGATTTGAACTTTCGACCCCATCCTTCCAAAGCATGGGAGTAGTTTACTAATCTTTATTTTAATTATACTACGGTGAGAGACTCGTTGCGTGTTGTGTCACTAAATGCCAAGAAGTGCCTCAGAGCAGTAAAAACTTCACTAGGAAGCATTTAGTCACTTGCTTAAAATCGAATACGCTAATCAATTATCTAATGATCTGTCACTCTCATTATCCTGTAACCAACGGTACATTGACTCTGCAAAAATCCTGTATCCCAACTCATTCAAGTGACCATCGTGAGACCAACGCGTTTTTTGGCCAGATAAACTTGCCTTATTTAAATCTTGATATAAAGTAACGTAACCAATTTCATTCACATTACAATATTTTTCCAGAATTGTTGATAATAGATTCGCAGGTAATCTTCCTTTTTGAATTAAATGTCGTGTCCCATCAACTATCACCAAACTTCCACCAAAAGATTTAACATCATCTCTCATTACTTGAATAACTTTTAGGTTTGTAAATACCGTTTTTTCAAAATTTGGAAAATCAAAGCTTCCAGAAAGTAGACCTTGCCTCCCAAAATCTTTGGGCTTTGTTGGACCATATATTTTTAACAGTAACTCAAGTTCGTCTTTCATTTTTATATCAGGTTGAAAAGCCCTACTTAAATTATTTAATGCCGACACCAGCTTTGACCACAGCTCCAAAATAAAGAGCTTTTGTTCCCTTTTTCTTGTTCGTTGCCCACTAAACTTAGTACTAATAGTATGATTTTGCATACTGACAAATTTATCAAAATCATTTGGCGAATGTAATACTGACAATTTCATCTCCGCTAAAATCTTAGAAATTTTAATAATTTTATTTTTTGTAATTAAAGAACGTTGCTGTTCTATAAAATCCAAATATTCTTTTTCTGAAATAGAATCTAATTGTCCAGACTTTAATTTCTCCATTTTTAAGTTTGCTAAGTACCGATGAAATTCTTTAAAGTTTAAAATTTTAATTAGACTTTGCAGTTGATTTCCGTCTACCTTAATTATTGGCCTGATATGTAATCTTTTTTCCTGTGGTAATTTGTTGGTAACTGCTGATATCGGGGAAATTGTTCTCCAAATACTTCCTTCAAAGACAAATAAAAAAACATATTCAGGAGAAAACTGTTTTACGTGTATTTTATTTGTTATTAAATTTTGCCCAAGCCCAAACCCCCCAATTCCAAAATTCAAGACTTCATATTCCTTTCCTTGGAAAGCCTGTTTTGTATTAGCTTCATTGAGATACTTTTCTAATAACTGAGCCGGTGTTTTTTCGAAGGAAACTTCATGAGCAGCTACTGAAGAATCCCCAATGACAACCATTCTTATCAAATTTTTATGCTTTTTAACGGTTCTTTCTTTATCTCTAAAGCCTAAAGAATTAACTTTAATTTGATTTTTAAATTCGTTTTCATACCAATGATTCCCTGTATAAGTAAATGTAGCGTTAGGCACGAGCCGCCATCCAATCCGTCGATCAGGAATAACGTCCAAGTTTTCATAGCCCGGATTCGAAAGTGTATAAATTTGCCCAACTACTGCAATAACTATCAGCAAAATAGCTAGAGTTAAAATTTGGGCTATGCATATTTTTAGGATATTTTTCAATTTATAAAGTTTGATTTATAATTGCCCTTTCGTAAACATAAGATGAGGTATCTTTGACACAACGTTAATACAAAGTAAAAACGATTGTGGTAATGGGTGGGGCGAGGGGATTTGAACCTCCGGCCCCATCCTTCCAAAGCATAGGAGCAGTTTATTAATCCTTATTTTATTAATACTTACGGTGACGCTCGTTGCGTATTGTGGCACTAAATGCCAAGTAGTACCTATCAGATTGGCACAATGTCTCCAAGGTAGCACCTAAAAATCGTGTCTGAAAAAAATTTTAAAATCAAAACTTATTAAAGTGTTGGGAAGGAGGGGCCATTAGCCAAATCCTCAATGACTTTTGATAAACCTAAAACCACCCTCGCCATATGATCGTAACA